>NZ_CP025432.1 GCF_002847445.1 Paracoccus zhejiangensis
TCAGCAAGGCAGCGGCCGAGGAAGGGGGCGACGATTTTGGAAGGCAGCCTGTCGGGACGGGTCCATTCGCGTTCCAGCGCTATGACACCCAGCAGCAGGTGGTCTTCGTGGCAAACGACGATTATTTCCGAGGTGCGCCGAAGATCGACGAGATAAGTTATCGCCTGATCCAGGCGGATGCCAGCCGTGAATTGGCATTCACATCAGGTGAGTTGGATCTGATCTATGGCAAGCGCGAGCAGCGTTGGATTGACCGCTGGAATCGCGAGGACACTGCGAAAGTCGACGTTTTCTGGCCCGCAGAATACCGCACCCTGCATCTGAACACGACAATGGAGCCTTTGACCGACAAACGTGTCCGCGAGGCGGTCGCGCGTGCGATCAATGTGGATGAGATCGCGAGCTTCGTGGGCGAAGAGGTGGGACCGAAGGGCTGCTCCGTTGTGCCGTCGGGTTATCTGGGCGAAGATTGCAGCGCCTGGACATATGCCTATGATCCCGAAGCCGCGAAGTCCCTGCTGGCGGAGGCAGGCTTTGAAAATGGCGTCACGATTAAGTCCGTGGTTTCCAGCAACAACGCCCAACTGCCCATCATGGAGGTGATCCAGGCGCAGCTGGCTCAGTCCGGGATCACGCTGGACATGCAGGTCGTCGACCATCCGACCTATCACGAGATGTCCCGGAACGATCTGAGCGGCGCGACCTTCTACGGCGCGGCTCGGTTCCCGATCGCGGATACCTATCTGACGGAATTCTACCACTCGGATGCCATTGTAGACAAACCGACCGCGATCACCAATTTCTCGCATTGCGACGTGGCGGACGAAGCGATTGATGCGGCTAAGGTCGAAGGTGATCCCGACAAGCAACTGGCCCATTGGTCGGAAGCGCAGCGGCTGATCCACGAACAGATCTGTGCCGTGCCGCTGTTCAACCTTCGTCAGGTCTGGCTGCGCAACGCAAAGTTGGATTACGGCTACGAACTGGAGGGCGAGATGAATCTTGCGCCCCGGATCACCGAATTGACCGATCTGATCGAGTGATCATGCCGTCGCGAGCGAAGGCTTTGGCCGTCGCTCGCACCATTTCCACAAATGTCGCGACAAGACGACGGTTCCGGCCGTGACGCAGGCGGCACAGCTGAAAATCCAGGAAATTATCCGGCACGAAGGGGCGCACCGACACGCGCCCCTCGACCGTTTCCGCATAGATCGGGTGGACCAGCGCAATGCCCATTCCGGCCGCAACCAGTTCGCAGACATTCTGGGCCGTCGTGGCTTCGGTCACGACGCGGGGTTGGTGGCCTTCAGCCTCGAATGCGCGTTCCAGCCGGAGCCGCGTATAGCTGCTGTGCATGAACGCCACCAGTGGCTCGGTCGCCAGATCCGAGACGGTCAGTTCCGGCCTTTCCATAAGCGGGTGATCCGGCGGCAACATGCAGACCATGGGCATGTTCAGGATCGGCTCTACCTGGATATGCGGATCTTCCACGCGCCCCGCGACAATGCATACATCGACCTTTCCGGATCGCATCCAGTCCACGAGGAACTGCGACGATCGGGCATGGAGCGAGACGAAGACCTCGGGCTGTTCGTTCGAAAAGCTGCGGATCGCCGTCGAGATGAAGCGCCCCGACAGGGCCGGCAGGACACCGATGGTCAGGCGGCCTCGTTCTTCGCTGCGCAGATTGTCGATGGCCAGCGCAATCTGATCCAGGCCCGAGAAGATCCGGTCGACCTCTTCGTAGAACCGCTGCCCCCGCTCCGTCGGGATCAGAAGGCCGCGACGCCGTTCGAACAGATCCAGCCCGGTATCGGCTTCCAGATTCGACAACAGCTTGCTGGCCGCTGGCTGGGACATGTTCAACGTCTCGGCGGCACGGCTGACGGTGCCGGTTTCGATCACCGCCTTGAAGACCTCGATCTGCCGCAAGGTGGGTTGCCTGTAGGTGCGCGCCATCGCTGTCTCATAACCTGATGGAATACCAAAGGTGTCAATTGGACTTTGTTACGATAACACCGCCTGGTCTAACGTGACAACACTTCACAGGGGGCGACATGGCGGAATTCGATGCGATCGTGATCGGAGCGGGCACCGTCGGTGCCGCCATCGGTTATGGCCTTGGGCTGCGGGGGCTGCGTGTTCTCGTGCTGGACGGCGCGGATACGGATTTCAGGGCGGCACGGGCGAATTTCGGTCTGATCTGGGCGCAGGGCAAGGGCAAGGGAATGCCCGCCTATCAGGATCTGACCAAGCGCAGCACCGATATCTGGCCCGAATTCCTTCAGGAACTGCGCGAGAACGCCGAGGGCACGCAGATCGATTATGAACGCAAGGGCGGGCTTGCCTTCTGCATGGGTGATGACGGCTTCGCGCAGCGCAAGGCCCTGATCGATCGATTGCATGATGAACATCTGTCACTGAACCCCGAGGCCGGCGATCCGGATGTCGAGATGCTGAGCCGCGACGAAGTCCAGAAACTTTTACCGGATCTGCGGCTTGGCAACCGCGTCAGCGGGGCCAGCTTCGGCAAGCGGGACGGGCATGTGAACCCGCTTCAACTGCTTTCCGCCCTGCACAAGGCGATCGTGCGCCAGGGTGGCGATGTCAGAGGAAATAGCGAAGTTCGCGAAATCCGTCCAGAAGCCGGGGGTTACGCAGTCCGGATCGGGACGAGGGAATGGCGGGCAGGGCGCGTCGTGATCGCCGCAGGGATCGCAAGCGGTCGGCTGGGCCGTCAGGTCGGGCTGGATGTGCCCATCCGCGCTCAACGCGGCCAGGTTTTGGTCACGCAACGACTTGCGCCTGTTCTTCCCCTTCCGTGCAGCGGCCTGAGGCAGACGGGCCGAGGGCACGATCATGATCGGTGCGACGAAAGAGGAAGTCGGCACGGACGTGTCTTCGACCACGCGGGCCTCGGCTTGGCTGTCCCGCAAGACCGTCGAGATTGCCCCGGCTCTGGCCAAGGTGCAGTTGGTGCGGCATTGGTCGGGCCTTCGGATCATGACCCCGGATGGCCATCCCGTTTATGCGCAATCGCCCGATCATCCCGGCATCTTCATCGCCAGCTGCCATTCGGGCGTTACCCTGGCCGCGGTTCACGCGAAGGAACTGGCCGACCAGGTCGCATCGGGCACACTTCCCGAAACCTACGAACCTTTCCACCATAGGCGCTTTGATGTTCAGACAGCTTGCTGATCCCGGTGATCCTTCTTTCCATGTCCATATCGACGGCGTCGAGACCGTGGCCCGTCCCGGCGACACGGTAGCTGCAATCCTGCTTCGCACGACGCCGCATATCGCCCGGCACACGCCGGTCAAGGAAACGCCACGTGCGCCGTTTTGCCTGATGGGCGTTTGTTTCGATTGCCTTGCGACGGTGGATGACGAAACGTCGGTGCAGACCTGTCTGGTCGAGGCGCGCCCCGGAATGCGGATCGAGCGTGCCAAAGGCAAGCTAAGGATCGCGCCATGACGGCCCAACACGACATCCTGATCGTCGGCGCGGGACCGGCAGGCATGGCGGCTGCAGTGCAGATGGCCGAACTGGGGCTGGCCCCCTTGGTCATCGACGAACAGACGACGCCCGGAGGTCAGATTTGGCGGGCCGGCGAAGGCGCGCGATCGGACGCGGTGCGGCAGGCTCTGGGTCCGGACTATGCGCAGGGCGCGGACAGGATCGCGCGGTTCCGCGCGTCCGGTGTCGATTACATGCCCGGCACACGCCTGTGGCACCTAGAGCCGGGCTTTCAGGTCTTCATGTCGCAGGGCAACGCCGCCTTCTCGCGCAGGTATCGCGCCGTCCTGCTGGCGACCGGGGCGCAAGAACGGCCGGTTCCGATCCCCGGTTGGACGCTGCCCGGCGTGATGACGGTCGGCGCCGCACAGATCCTGCTGAAAACCTCGGCCCAGATCCCGGATGAGCCTGTCTGGATCGCCGGTTCCGGGCCGCTGCCGCTGCTTTACATGCGGCAGTTGCTGGCCTTGGGCGGCAAGATTGCAGGTTATCTGGACACGACGCCACGCGGGCAGGTGGGCAGGGTTGCCCCCCATGCGATGGCTGCCTTTCGCGGGCGAGGCGACCTCATCAAGGGGTTGAAGTGGATGCGGCAATTGCGGGCGGCAGGCTTCCCGTGGTTGCGCGGGGTCCGCGATCTTCGGGCGATCGGGCAGGATCGGGTCGAAACCGTATCCTATACCACGTCCGACGGAAAATCCCACAGGAAGCCGGCATCGCTGCTGCTTCTGCACGAAGGAGTCGTGCCGTCGATCCATGCCACGCTGGCGATGAATTGCGATCATGACTGGTCCGAGGGCCAAGGCTGCTTCATCCCGCGAACCGATGACATGGGCATGACCAGCGTGGATGGCCTCTATCTGGCCGGGGACGGTGCCGGTATCGTCGGGGCGCTTGCCGCCGAGGCGCGAGGGCGGATTGCCGCCTTGGGCATTGCGCAGCGCCTGGGCGTGGGATCGCTGGATCAGCGGCTTCGCGAGACACGCGCGACCTTGGCGCAAAAGATGGCATCACGCCCGGTGATCGACGCGCTTTACCCGCCGCCCGATGCGGATATCCCTGATGAGACAGTCATTTGCCGGTGCGAGGAACTGACGGCCGGTGAAATTCGCGCCGCCGCCAAGCTGCACCGCGGCGGCCCGAACCAGGTCAAGGCCTATACCCGATGCGGAATGGGTCCATGCCAAGGTCGCCAATGCGGCTACAGCGTGAACCGGATCCTGTCCGAGGAATACAATCAAAGCCGCGCGGAAACCGGCTTCTTCCGAATCCGTCCGCCGTTGAAGCCTGTGACGCTGGGAGAACTCGCTGCCCTTGAAGAGGGGCGCGAGGCACCATGAGCAGCCCTGACGTCATCGTCATCGGCGGCGGCCTGCACGGTCTGTCCGCAGCCTTGCATCTTGCCAGAGGCGGGGCCGATGTCACCGTTCTGGAAGGCGAGTTCGTTGGACGCCACGCCTCTGGCGCATCCGCGGCCGGTGTGCGCACCCTGGGGCGAAACCCGCTTGAAATGCCGCTTTCGACAATCGCGATGGACATGTGGCACCGGATCGCCGACTTGGTGGACGACGACTGCGGGTTTCATGCCCATGGCCAGCTCAGGGTTGCTGAAACCGATGACCAGATGGGTGCCGAGAGGCAGCGCATTTCGCGCCTGAGAGATAACGGATATTCCAATGAGGCGCTCATCGGCCAGGATCAGTTGCGCCGACTGGTTCCGGGCATCAATCCCAAATTCATCGGTGCCGCCTATGCAGCGGATGACGGTGCGGCGGATCCTCATCGCACTCTGGTCGCATTCCGCGCAGCGGCCCGGCGTGCCGGCGTGACCATCGTGGAAGGGGCGCCGGTCCAGGGACTGAATCGCACGGGCGGCGGTTGGACGGTCCGGACGCAAGCCGGCACGTTCGTTGCGTCAAAGGCCGTCAATGCCGCAGGCGCCTGGGGTTCCCGCGTTGCTGCGATGGCGGGCGAGACGATCCCCCTGTTGGCCAAGGCCTCGATGATGATGGTGACGGAACGGCTGACCCAGACGATCCGCCCGGTCGTCAGCATCATCGGCCGGTCGCTGTCATTCAAGCAATCCTCGCAGGGCACCCTTGTTCTGGGCGGGGGAATACAGGGGCGATATGATCTGGATAGCGGGCGCACCGCCATGGATTTCCACGCCTTGGCCAGAGGAGCCGCGGCCGCAGAAGAATTGATGCCTTCGGTCGCCGGAGCCCGGATCACCCGCTGTTGGTCGGGGATCGAGGGCAAGACGCAGGATCTTCTGCCCGTCATCTGTCCGGGCAAGACCGAAGGTCTTTTTCATATCTTCGGATTCTCGGGTCACGGTTTCCAGCTCGTGCCGGCCGCAGGGGCGGCGATGGCCGAGATGGTGACGACAGGTGTCGTGCCCGAGGTTCTGCGTCCATTCGATGCAGATCGACTGACAATCAAAGGAGCCGTGGCATGACCCAATACGTGATCCGACGCGCCCTGCTGGCGATTCCGACCTTGCTGCTGATGCTGACCGTCGTCTTCGTGCTGGTCCGGCTGGTGCCGGGGGACGCCGCCATCGCGATCCTGGGCGATCAGGCCAGCGCCGAATCCCTGGCCGCGATGCGGGCGCAGCTTGGACTGGATCAACCGATCCACATCCAATATGTCGATTTCCTGGCCAAGGCGATCACCGGCGATTTCGGACACTCGCTATCGACGGGGCGCAGCGTCCTGCAAGAAGTGGCGATCGTCCTGCCCTATACCCTGGAGCTGACGGCAGCGGCACTTGTGATCGGCGCGCTGTTCGGCATCCCCTTGGGAACCTATGCCGCTCTGCATCGGAACCTGTGGCCGGACTATTTCAGCAGGGTTCTGTCGCTTGTCGGGCTATCCTTCCCGGCTTTCGTCTCGGGCATCCTGCTGCTTCTGGCCTTTGCCGTCCATCTGCGCTGGTTCCCCGTCATCAGCAGCGGTGGCAGCGGGGCAGGGGATCACATTCGCAACCTCGCGCTGCCCGCCTTGAACCTGGGCCTTATCATGACGGCCTATATCACGCGGGTCACGCGATCTTCCATGCTGGGCGTGCTGAACGAGGATTACATCCGCACGGCCCGCGCCAAGGGCGTGCGCCCCGGCCCGCTGATCCGGCGCCATGCGCTGCGCAACGCGCTGATCCCGGTGGTGACCGTCGTCGGCCTCTATTTCGGAACGCTGATCGGAAACTCTGTCCTGACCGAGATCGTCTTTTCGCGGCCGGGGCTAGGCCGATTGATCCTGGGGGCGCTGAATGCCCGCGATTACACCTTGCTGCAGGGTCTGATGGTCGTCTTCGCGACCTTCGTGATCCTTGTGAACATGCTGACTGACATTGCCTACGGGCTGGTCGATCCGAGGGTGAAATACAACTGATGTCCATCACATCCGATATTCCCGTCCGCCAGAACGCCCTGTGGCTAGCGTTTCGCCGCAACCGTCTGTCCTGGGTCGGGCTGGCCCTGTTGGCCGTGATCGTCTGCGCGGCAGTGTTCGCCCCGCTTCTGGCCCCCTACGATCCGCTGGAACAGCATATCGTCAACCGTCTGCAACCGCCTTCCGCCGAATTCTGGCTGGGCACCGACACCTATGGGCGGGATGTGCTGTCGCGGTTGATCTATGGCGCACGGGTGTCGCTGGTCGTGGGCTTCGTCGCGATCCTGATCGCGATGGTGGTAGGATCGGCCATCGGCATTCTGTCGGGCTTTATCGGTGGCGTCTTCGACCGTGTGGTGATGAGCTTCCTCGATGTCATGCTGTCCTTTCCGACCCTTCTTCTGGGTCTGATGATCGCCGCGATGCTGGGCGCCAGTTTCGAGAACCTCGTGATCGCCATCGCCATCACCGAGATTGCGCCCTTCGCACGGGTCGCCCGCGCGCCGACAATCGCCCTGAAGCAGCGTGACTTCATCGAAGCGGGCCGGGCGATGGGATATTCCAATCCACGGCTCATGGGTCTTCACATTTTCCCCAACATGGTTTCCGAAGTCGTCGTGATGGGATCGATGTGGATGGCCAGCGCCATCCGGACCGAGGCTTCGCTCAGCTTCATCGGGCTTGGCGTGCCGCCGCCCACGCCGACCTGGGGCAGCATGATCCGCGAGGGATTCGAGAACATCCTGGATTCCTGGTGGCTTGTCCTCTTTCCCAGTCTTGCGATCCTGTTGACGGTTTTGGCCCTCAACATCCTCGGCGACGCCTTGCGCGATGCGATCGATCCGAAAACCCGCGCGGAATGAGTGGGATACCTGCGATGAACACTGAAACCTCTCCGATCCTTGATGTGCAGAACCTGCGGACCGAGTTCCGCAGCGGCGATGGATGGCAGGCTGCCGTCCACGATCTATCGATGCAGATACATGCGAATGAAACGCTGGCCGTCGTCGGGGAATCCGGGTCGGGAAAATCGGTGACGGCCTTGTCGATCCTGCGGCTTCTGCCACCGGGCGCCCGGATCGCGCAGGGCAATATCCGGTTCGACGGCAGGGATCTGACCAAACTGGACGAGAACGCGATGGCCGATATTCGCGGCAACAGGATCGCGATGATCTTCCAGGAACCGATGACCTCGCTCAACCCGACCATGAAGGTGGGCGATCAGATCGCGGAATCGCTCTCAATCCACCGGTCCATGGGTGGCCGCGCCGCGCGGGCGGAGGCCTTGGCCCTGTTGGACCGGGTTCGAATCCCCTCGGCCAAGCGACGGATTGACGAATTTCCGCACCAGTTCTCGGGCGGGATGCGCCAGCGTGTGATGATCGCCATCGCGCTTGCCTGCCGGCCCAAGCTTCTGATTGCGGACGAACCGACGACGGCGCTGGATGTGACAATCCAAGCCCAGATCCTGCAACTCATCAAGGAACTGCAGGACGAGGAGAAGATGGGCGTCCTGTTCATCACGCATGACATGGGCGTGGTCGCCGAAATCGCCGACCGCGCATTGGTGATGCGGCGCGGCGACGTGGTCGAAACCGGCGATTGCCGCGATATCTTCGCCAGACCGCAGCATCCCTATACCCGCACGCTGCTGTTCGCGGTGCCAAGACTGGGCGCGATGGGCGGGTCGGATCGCCCGACGCCGTTTCCCGAAATGGACGAAAGCGGCAAGGCGATCACGCCGCCGATACCCGAGATCGAAACCGTGCGACGCGACGAAGAACCGCTGTTGCAGGTCCAGAACCTGACCACAAGATTTGACATCAGAGGTGGCATCTTTCGAGGTATTCGTGGGCGCGTCCATGCGGTCGAGAATGTCTCGTTCGATCTGCGCGCAGGCGAGACACTGGCTTTGGTCGGTGAAAGCGGCTGTGGAAAATCGACGACCGGGCGGTCCATTCTACATCTTGAAAAACCCAGTTCGGGCGATGTCTTGATCGCCGGGCAGTCGCTGTCGTCGCTGACCAAGGCCCAATTGCAGGCCGAGCGGTGCCGGATGCAGATGATCTTCCAGGATCCTTTTGCCAGCTTGGATCCACGCCAGACGATCGGCGCCGCGATTGCCGAACCGCTGCTTGTGCATGGTCTGGCGGATCGGCAAACCGCGCGGAATCGGGTTGCCGCATTGCTCGAGCAAGTCGGCCTGCCGGCATCGGTGGCGGGGCGCTATCCCCATGAATTCTCGGGTGGTCAGCGCCAGCGCATCTGCATCGCCCGCGCCTTGGGGATGGAACCGCGTCTGATCGTGGCGGATGAATCCGTCTCGGCGCTGGACGTGTCGATCAAGGCGCAGATCGTGAATCTGATGCTGGATCTGCAAGCGAGATTGGGTCTGGCCTATCTTTTCATCAGTCACGACATGGCGGTCGTAGAAAGGATCAGTCACCGGGTGGCGGTGATGTATCTGGGCGAGATTGTCGAGATAGGGCCGCGCGCACAGGTCTTCGGCAATCCGCAGCACCCGTATACGCGCAAGCTGCTGTCGGCGGTGCCGGTCCCCGACCCCTTGCGCCGCAGAATTCGCGAACCGCTGTCCAACGATGAAGTCCCGAGTCCGGTCAGGGCTGCGGATTACGTGCCCCCGCAGCGACGATATCGTCAGGCCGGGACCGATCATCTGGTCATGGAGCATTAGTTGAGACGATCGGCGCTGGCCTCCATCGCATCCTATATCGTCGAGACGCGGGGCAGCGTCATCAGCGGACAGACCCGTGATGCCGCTCTGCGCTGCCTCTTCGACCTGATCGTGGCCGCCGCGGCGGGACACGAGGATCGCGGCCCGCTGGCCGTCCGCCGCGCGGTCGGGCTGATGGGACAGGGAGAGGTGCCGGTCTGGTTCTCGGGCGTTGCCAGTTCACCACTGGGCGCGGCATGGGCGAACAGTGCGGCCGCATCGGCGCAGGATCTGGACGATGGCCACAGGTTGGCGCGCGGCCATCCGGGTGCGGTGGTCATCCCGACCGTGATCCCGATCGGGCAGGCGCAAAAGGCGTCTTGGGAACAGATGTTGACCGCCATCGTGATCGGATACGAAGTCGGTATCACCATCGCCGCCGCAAGGCGAAGCTACGGGAATACCGGGACATGGGGCGCCTATGCCGCCGTCGCGGCGGCAGGGGCGTTGTGCGGCACGTCCGCAGCCGTTCTGGAACATGCGCTGGCGATCGCCGGAGAGACCGCGCCGAACCAGCTTTTTGCAAGTGCGCCGCCGCCACGCGATCCCAGCCCCGAGGGCAGCGATGTCAAGGAGGGTATTCCATGGTCGGTCGTGACCGGACTGACCGCTTTGCGGCTGGCCGGGGAGTGTCTGAAACTCTGTGTATCTGATCGGGGCCACGCGGTTATCAGATACGGTCAGGCGTCGAAACGCCCGGTGAACATTATGGCCAGCTGATTGCGGGCCGCAACCCATTCCCGGACAGCGCGGCCGCCCTTTTCGAAGTTGCGGATAGCCATGAAGATCAGCTTCGTGGCGGCCTCCTCGGTCGGGAAAGAACCCTTGGTCTTCAGCGTTTTCCGCAGCACACGGTTCAGCGATTCTACGGCATTTGTGGTGTAGATGATCTTCCGGATCGCGGCGCTGAAGGCGTAGAACGGCGTGACCTCGGCCCAGGCCCGACGCCAGGCGGGGGCGATGGATGGGTATTTCCCGGCCCACTTTTTCTCGAAGGCATCCAGCTGGCGGGCAGCCTCCTCAGCGGTCGGGGCCTCGTAAATGGGGCGCAGGTCAGCCGCCACGGCCTTGCGATCCTTCCAGCTGCAGAAGTTCATCGAATGCCGGATCAGATGCACGATGCAGGTCTGGACCATGGTCTCTGGGAAGGCCGCAGTGATCGCCTCGGGAAAGCCCTTCAGCCCGTCAACGACAGCTATCAGGATGTCCTGAACGCCCCGATTGCGCAGCTCGTTCATCACCGACAGCCAGAACTTCGCGCCCTCATTGTCGGCGATCCACAGGCCCAGAACCTCGCGTTCGCCGTCCCGGGTGACGCCCAGGGCGATGTAGACCGCCTTGTTCTTGACCATCCGGCTGTCGGCGTCGCGGATCTTCACGCGCAAGGCGTCGAAAATGACGATCGGATACATCCGGTCCAACGCCCGGTGCTGCCATTCCCGGACCTCGTCCAGCACGGCATCGGTGACACGGCTGATCAGGTCGGGCGAGACCCGCAGGCCGTAAAGATCCTCCAGATGAGCCTGGATGTCGCGCACCGACAGCCCGGCAGCGTAGAGCCCGATGATCTTGTCGTCGACGCCATCGATCCGGGTCTGGCCCTTCTTCACAAGTTCCGGTTCAAAGCTGCCCTCCCGGTCGCGCGGCACCGAAAGCGGCACCTCGCCCTCAGAGCCTTTCACTCGCTTCGTCGCCACCCCGTTGCGCCGGTTGGTCTGTTCCGCCGGCGGCTCAGATCCCGCCTCATAGCCCAGATGCGCCGTCAGTTCCGCACCGAGCATCCGTTCCATCAGGCGGATCTTCAGCTCCTTCATAAGTCCTGCATCACCAAGCAGATCTTCAGGCCGCTTACAGTCCTTCAGCAACTCGTCCAGCAGTTCGTTGGAAATCGTCATCGTCCTTGCTCCTCTCAGGAAGCATGGACCCAATCAGCCATACACAGAAGACCTGACACTCTCGCTGGCCGAAGCCGGCCATACCGGCCCCAGAAACATTCTGGAAAGCGTCCGCCATTACGATCTGCCCGATCCGATCCGGTTCGGGGGCGATGCGCATATCAACCATGTCTATCACAAGCTTCACGCCTGCTGCCGTCACGTCCATGCGCCGCTCGATGCCCTGCTGGGACTGATCGCCGATCACGATCTGGCCGACGCCGACGCGATCACGGTCGAGACGACGAGTGGCGCGCTAAGGATTTCGAACCTTGCGCGGCCAAGCAACCTGACGGATGTGCAATACAGCATCCCTTATTGCCTTTCCCTCGCCATGGTGAGAGGGCAGGATGGGCTGATGCATCTGCGACAGGATGTGCTGAACGATCATGCTGTCGAAACGCTCGCGCAGCGCGTGTCTCTGGTTCTGAATCCGTCATTTGACGCCCGCTTCCCACAGGAGACGCTGGCGCGTGTCACGGTCAGAAGCCGAGGGCGGGATGTCGTATCGCCGATAACGGCGCCGCGCGGCGAGGCCAGCGATCCGCTGACCTGGTGCGACCTTCGGAAAAAGGCCAAGGTGGTCTCCGAGTCTCTCGGTGCGCCGCTGCTTGGCAAGGCCTTGGACGATCTGGCCGTCAACCTGTCCGCAAACAGGTTGACAGGATTGAGCGATCTCGTCGGCTGCAATCTGGATCAGATGGCGGTCCATCCCTGACTGACGGCCTTCCGCAGGGTCTCGATCGACACGAAAGCCTCTGCAATCTCGGGCAGGATCTGGTTCTCTGCCGCGAAATCCCGTCCGTAGAGAGACGAGAAGATCGTGATTCCCGCCCGGTGCAACGGCACATCGACTTGCGCCAGTTCGGCCAGCCGAACCGTCGTCAGCAAGCCATAGGGCACGTCTTCGGTCACATAGCGCGTGTCCAGCGAGGTCGGCCCGTTCACCCCCTTGCGCGTGGCGACGATCTGGCGCAGCATCTCGGCCAATGGCCCGATCTCGATCTTGCCGGGCACGGCATAGGCTTGGTGGATGCTGCGCGCTTGAACGCCGAAGGCTTCGGCGACCCTCAGTCGCTCGCGGTCCAGATCCTCTAGAAAACGCGCAACGGCAGGAGTTATATATGGCTGCTGTACCCATTCTTCCCCCAGTTCCATCCGCGTTAGATTGAACATTGCGATTCCGTAATGCACCGACGGATTGAGATTGCCCAAATCGACGCCAATCATGTCTTCGACAAGCGAGAACCGGTCCCCGAACAGGTTGCGGCACAGCGACAGCGCTTCCTCGCCAGCGCTGTGTGGAATGACCGCCATTTCGACCTTCGGCCGAAGTAGCGAGATCGAAACCGATGTCGAGCTGGTCTGCCGACCCGTGGACGCAGTAGTATTCCAGGCCACGATGGGGCAATCGAGGCCGCGCGCTGACAGCAACTTCGACAGATAGAGGGCTGCGAAAGACAGATGCGCGCTGAGAATGATAGTCTGATCAGGGCGCAGGACCGGCGCGATACGATCCATCACGTCGCGGTAGCCAAAAGCGGGGATCGCGAAGATGAGGGCCTCGCCATCAGCGAGTTGCTGCGCGGACCTCAATACGTCGACGTCAAACACCCCCTCCAGCGCGTTGCTCGCTTTCAACAGTGCGCCTTCAGCCAGTTCGGTTCCTCGCTTTCCGCTAGGCGACCAGAGCATCGGGTTGTGGCCCCGATCGGCTAGGAAGGCTGCATAGCTATAGGCGATGCCACCGGCGCCAATGATTGATACCTGCATGAACGCCCCATCTCCAGTGAATTGCTTCGTGATCAGAGCAGAGTTTGCAGCATTGAACAAAGTCGAATTATCGTATTCGATATAACCAGAAGCTATGTGCGCCTCCCCGGAGTATGATCAGCGCAAGATCGCTATCGCTCCTGACAAAGGGCTGCATAGCGATCAGCTTTTACGCGTTCTGAATGTGAACCGCCGTTGGTCCACTTCCCGCCCACTACGCATGTCGTCGCTATCGGTGCGGTGACCACAGAGCTTGTAGAAGGACGTTCACGCGTAATTGTAGGGTATACCCCAACCTCACAGCCCGAGTGAACAATGAATTGTGGCCGTTATTGGCGGATTGCTGTTTATTTTGGGTCCGATCCAAGATAATAAACAGATCATGTCGAAGGTTTACCCAAAATGAACACATCCCGCTACATGATCGGCTATGCGCGAACCTCGACCATAGACCAGAACCTCGACGCACAGGTGATCGCCCTGAAAGCGGCTGGATGCAGTGTGGTCAGGACCGAGCAGAAGAGCGGAACCAGTCTCGATGGGCGGGATGAGCTGAAGGCCATCCTGACGTTCATCCAGGCGGGGGAAACGCTTGTGGTCACGCGCATCGACCGGCTGGCGCGCAGCCTCAGCGATTTGCAGGCCATTGTCACGAGGCTGAAGGAGAAAGGCGCCCATCTGGCGGCGACGGAGCAGCCTGTCGACACCTCGACCGCGACCGGCAAGGCGTTCTTCGACATGCTCGGGGTCTTTGCCGAGTTCGAAACCAATCTCAGGCGTGAGCGCCAGGCCGAAGGGATTGCTGCCGCGAAGGTCCGGGGCGTCTACCGTGGGCGCAAGCCAAAGATCGATATGGACGAGATCCGGGCAAAGCTGAAGGATGGTCAGTCACCAACCAGAATCGCGCGGGACATGAAGATCTCGCGCGGCACGGTCTATAAGGCAAAGGCGGCCCTCGAAATCAACTCACTGGCCTTGGCAGATCACACACGCCTTGGTGCAGCCTCAAATTCTCGGTTCGAACGGGTGCGGTTCATCCCACCAGGCCGAGAAACAGAGCCGGGATGAACCCTGTGGTGGGTTACGTACCTTTGTTGGGATGAACCCCATATGGAGGCCGGTCGGAATGGGGCGCGGAGCCAGCTCGGACCGGAGACCTCCGAATATCGGAGGCCGGGCTGGCGGGGGTGGCCTATCACGGGAGCGCCTTCATGGCCACATCTGCGCGGCGTGAAGCACTCGCAGCACCGTCACCGCCGCTGCTGTTTCGGCGTAGACAACGATGTAGTTGGGCCGGACCACCAGCTCTCGTGTCCCCTTTACTCTGCCGGGGCGGCAGCGTTTTGGATGCGCTGGAAGCTGTGCCACCTTGCCCTGAATCTCCTCCATCAGGGCAAGGGCCGCATCTGGGTTGTCGTCCGAGATGTAATCGACAATCGCCATCAGATCCGCCACCGCCGGGGCCTTCCATTCGAGTTCAGGCACGGCGCTTCCCGTCGATCAGGGCTCGCGCCTCCTGCATCACTTGGTCATGCGGTGTGGCCGGGCGGGGATCGGCCAAGGCTTCCTGAACCTTGGCGCGGAACCAAGTGTCATAGGCAGCTGGGTCCGTGGTCAGACCGGCGGGCAGGCCTCCCTCGGCAGCGACCCGGGTCAGCAGGATGCGCACGGCGTCTGAGAGCGTCAGGCCGACGCCGGACAGGGCGTCGGTTGCTTGTGCCTTGAGCTGGTCGTCTACGCGGACATGGAGCATCGAGGTTTGGGCGGGCATGGGGTGTCCTCCTGTTTCAGAGGCAGAATGTCTCTCAATTGAGATACAGTCAAGCCATGTACCAAATGGCCGCTTTGAGCCCACTTTGACCGATGCTGCGTAAAGGATGTATCGCTGCTTTCGAGGGCGGTAGAAAACCTGCTTGATCGCAGCCGCGATGCGGAGGGAAAGCAGCGCCGAGTTGTCGGAACGCGTGAACCAAAAGGCGATCTAATCGAACGATTCAGCGCTTCACCCCGTCTGCGGCTGCCTCTCAAATACTGCGCGGTGCCCAGAGAATAATACCCGCACCGACAAGGCAAATGACCGCTCCAACTACATCCCATTGATCCGGGCGATGCCCTTCTACGCCCCATAGCCACAGCAGGGACGATACGATGTAAACGCCACCGTAGACTGCATAGGCGCGGCCCGCCTGATCGGCGGGGCTGAGCGCCAGTAGCCAGGCGAAAGCGGCAAGGGACAGCATGCCCGGTGCCAACCAAAACACGCTCTTGTCCAGCCGGAACCAGGCCCAGAAAGCAAAGCATCCGGCAATTTCGGCCAGCGCAGCGGCGAAGTAGATAAGAACCGTCTTCATCGGGCCAGACATACGTTCCGAGGAGGATCGGGTCTATTGCGAAAAATCTTTCAAATTCAGAGAAGCGAGCCCAAATCCGATCCAACACTTGGATAGGCCGCCGTCATCGACTTAAGTTGCTTGGCCGCCAGGCCCAGCTTGATTGCCAGCCCGAAGAAATTGATCAGTTCGCCGTATTCCGGGCCGAACAGGTGCGCGCCGAGGATCTTGCCGTTCGACTTGTCCACGAGGACCTTCGCGGCAGCAGAGGTCTCGCCGATCCGGTAGTTCGAATACCAATCGCCAGTGTCGGTGAACCGAACATCGACATCATACCCGGCGTCCCTTGCCTCACTTTCCAACATACCGACACGCGCCACTTCCGGGACTGTGAAGACGGCTGTAGGAATACCGGCATAATCCGGTGCGGTCTGAGTGTCTTTGAGCATGTTGGAGGCCGCGACCTTCCCTTCGATCACTGCGACTGGCGTCAGCGGCATGCCATCGGTGTCGGCGCAATCTCCGGCGGCAAAGACCGCGCTGTTCGTCGTGCTTTGCAGATGCGGGGCTACAACGATGCCCTTGTCGCTGTAATCAACACCAGCCGCCTCAAGATTCAGATCGGCCAGGGCTGCCACACGGCCCGCGCCATGCACGACCAGATCGGTTTCGATTGTTCGGGTTTCATCGCCCGACTTCACCTCGACAGTGAATGCTCTACTGGCTTCCGAGACCGACACGATTTCGGTTTCGCGCATCAGGTCCACGCCGATACCGCCGCTGCGGTCGATCAGCATTTCGACCAGATCGGGATCGAAGCCGCGTAAGGGCCGGGCGCCACGATCCACGATGATCGGGTTGGCTCCGGCCCGTGCGGCGATATGCGCAAACTCGAAGGACACGAAGCCGCCACCGATAAAAAGAACCCGATTGGGAAGGGCCTCCAGGTTGAGGAAATCCGTGCTGTCGATCACGAGATCGGCCCCTGTGAAGCTCAGCGGCCTGGGCATGGCACCGGCGGCCACGAGGAACCGTTCCGACTGATATGCCGTTCCATCGACCTCCAGCGTGTTGCTTCCCGTGAACCGCGCGGCTCCATGCAGGGTTTCGACGCCGTTGCCCGACAGGCCCTTTTCCATCTTGTCCGGCACGGGATCGGTGAAGCCACGCTTGTGTGCCATCAGATCGGCCCAGTTGATCGACAGATCACCGGGATCGATCCCCTTGCCCTGCATGAGCCGTGCCGCGTCCATGATTTCCGCACCGCGCCGCAGGATTTTCTTTGGATCGCAGCCGCGCAATGCGCAGGTGCCGCCGTAGGGCAGCGCATCGACAATGGCGACACGCCATCCTGCCGCGCCACATTTGTTGGCCGCGGCCACGCCCGCCATGCCCGCCCCGATGACGATCAGGTCGTAGTCTTCATTCATTCTCCGGTCCTTGTCCTGATCTTCATCCGGCGCAGCAGCTCAACTTTGCCACGTCCATATCGAAGGTTTGCGCCGCCAGCTTCAGCCCTTCCACGGTCGTCAGATAGGGGAAGATCGTCTCCCCGAGCGCCTTTGTGGTCATGCCAAACTTCAGCGCCATAACGAGGGTCTGGATCGTATCGGACCCCTCGGGCGCGATGATCTGGCCGCCAAGCAGCCGGTCGGACTTTCTGTCCGCCACCAGCTTGATCAATCCGCGCGTGTCGCGTGCGGCCAGTGCGCGCGGCACCTGATCGAGCGGTACGATGGACGTCTTGACGTCGAGGCCCGCGTCCCGCGCCTGGGCTTCACCGAGACCGACGCCCGCGACCTGCGGGTCGGAAAACACCACCCAGGGCATCGCGGCGTTGTCGTAGCGATGGTCTTCGCCGAGAACCGCATTTTTGGCCGCGAGCTTTGCACCATAGGCCGCCATATAGACGAACTGGTCGCGGTCGGTCACATCGCCTGCGGCATAGATGCCGCGCACCGATGTCTGCATGTCCTCGCCGACGACGATGGACCCACGCGCGTCGGTTTCCACGCCGATTGCGTCCAGGCCCATATCTTTGGTATTGGCCCGCCTGCCAGCGGTCGAAACGAGGTGATCCGCCGTCACTTCGACAGGCTTTCCGTTCTGGATCACGCGCAGTGTCACGCCCGCGTCGTCGCGGCGCACAGTGTCGTAGCTTAACCCGGTCAGAAGAGTGATGCCTTCGGCCTCGAACGCCGCCGCCAATGCCTCCGAGACCTCTGGTTCCGCGCCGGGCAACAGATGCGAACGGGCGACAAGCGTGACCTTCACGCCCATGCGGCTCATCATCTGGGCCAGCTCCGCGCCGATGTAGCCCGCGCCGATGAAGATCAGGCTTTTCGGCAGTACTTCGAGTTCCAGAAGACTGGTGCTGTTGAGCGCGCCGATTTCCTCGATGCCGTCGATGGTCGGCAGAACGGGACGCCCGCCCGTGGCGATGATGGTCCTCGGTGCTTTCAGGGTTCGCTCACCGACTGTCACGCCACCTTCGATCAGCCGCGCGGGACCGGCGTCGATGTAATCGACATCCTCATATTCCGGCAGAAGGTCCGCGTATTTCTTCTGGCGCAGGGTCGTGACCAGATCGTCCTTGGACTGAACGAGCGTCTGCCAATCATCCACTTGTGCCCGTCCCGACAGGCCGGGGAACCGCTTGGCAGCCCCCGCACAGTGCACGGCCTCTGCCGCACGGATCATCGCCTTGGAGGGCACGCATCCCACGTTGACGCAAGTTCCGCCGATGGTGCCATGTCCTACGAGGGCGACACGCTTTCCGGCATCCGCGCCGGTAATTGCGGCGGAGAACCCCGCCGATCCGGCCCCAAGAACGATCAGGTCATAGCCGCCCTGTTCATCGTCGGTTTTGTTCAGGTCTTTCATCTCAGCGCGCCTCGCCATGTTCGGGGTCTTTTGGTCTGGCGGCGAGCAGATATATGACCGCGCCGATGGCGATCAGCGGTGTCAACATGCCGAGGAGGCCGAAGACCATGCCGGTGGCGGTGCAACATCCCATCATCATAAGAGCGATCCTTTCTTTTGCGCACGGTTCAGGAGAACCGCGTAGAGTGCTGTGGCGGCGAAAACGCCGATTGTGATCCGTATTGCGAACCTGAATTCGAGAAGAATGATCAGGATCGACAGGGCCACCGCGAGGCCGGTGGCCCAAAGTTTCGGGGCCGGTCCCGGTTTGCCAGCGCGCAGCCAAAGGGCCTGTGCCACCACGGCGAGGCTGAAAAACAGCAGCGGGAACAGGGCGTAATCGAGCCAGCCCGTGAGGGCCGACAATCCGACGCCAGCGACGATGACGACCAGAAGCGGTGTAAAGTAGCAGAGCGCGGCGAAGAGCGCACCGCCAAGCCCCCATTTCAGCAGACGGTCGGAATTTTCAGGTGTGTCAGTCAAGGAGCCGTCTTTCTCTGTGATGGGTCGGGGCCGGAGGCGCGTTTCATTTGCGAACGACGCAGTGCGCGGACGATCAGGTAGGTCAGACCCGCCAAAACCAGCACGGCAATGCCACTCATTCCAGAGAGCCAAGCCCCAACGCCGCCGAACAACGCTGCAAGCACGGCAGTTCCGCCGCCGCAGCAGACGACCACGACCGGAGCTGCTATTCCGAAGGCCAGCAGGCCACCCATCAGATTGTCACGCATTGCAGGAGATTGTCACGCATTGCAGGCGGCTCAGGAGGCTGTGTCGGGCAGCACCTGCGCCGGATAGCCATTGGCCGTCACCGCGCCGATGATGCTTTCGATGGAAGTTTCGGCGTCATCGTAGGTCACGCTGTAAACACCCTGCCCGTATTCGGGGCCGTCCTCGAATGCGGCGATCTCGACCGACGGAACACCGCGCATCGAGCTGGCAACAATGAACGAACAGGACGGGCATGTCAGTTCGCTGACGGCGATCTCGACCTGGCGCTCTTCAGCGAGGGCCGGGGTCGAGAGTGCGACGATGGCCAGGGCGGATAACAGGAGATGCTTCATGGTCATGGTCCTCGTTCAGAATTTCAGGATGAAGGGGGTGATGTAGGGAAAGATCATGGCGACAGCGACAATCGCGGAAGCGGCCCAGAGGGTTGCGCGCATGATGCGGCGGTCGATGGGGCGGGCGCAGGTGCCATCGGCACAGGCCTCGGCATCTACAGGCTTGTAAGCCTTGTAGAAGCCGTATCCCAAAAACGCGGCGCTCAGCGCGAAGGTGTACCATTTGTAGGCATAGAGCGCCCCGAGCTGCGCGATGAACACGCCTGTCACGCCAAAGCTGACCAGCACCAATGGAAGGATGCAGCAAGAAGTCATCGCCAGCGCACCGAGGACGCCGAGGCCGGTCACGCCCCATCCCTTGGTGGTTTCGTCGCCAATTTTCTGCGACTGAGATTGCGGAAGTTCCGCCAAATGTTGTTCCATCGAATCTTCCTTGAACAGATGTTTCCACCGTTCTAGGGTCTGTAGTTGATACAGGCTCAAGGGATTTTTCGGCACAATGAGTAACACAAGCGTGAGATCAATTCGGCGGGGCGATTTGGCCCGCGCAACGGGCTGCAACCTGGAAACCATTCGCTATTACGAGAAAATCGGGATCATGCCGGACCCGCCGCGCAGTACGAAGGGCTACCGAAGCTACGACGATGCCCACGTCAAGCGGCTGAAATTCGTCATGCGGTCCCGCGATCTAGGCTTTTCTCTCGAAGAGGTTCGCGGGCTGCTTGGGCTGGTCGATGACCGATCCCGGACATGCGCCGAGGTGCAGATCATCGCCGAAGATCATCTGACTGACGTTCAGGCCAAGATTGCCGATCTGCAGCGCATCGAGCGCGTCCTGTCGGACACTGTTGCGCGATGCACCGGCGATGCTGCCCCAGAATGCGCGGTGATCGATGCGTTACTCGATGCTTAGTCCACCCTGAAGAAGAGGGGGCAACGGACCTTCGTGAACGGCGCAGCGAAAGCCCGAAAAGTCCCGCACCGCTGACCTTGGGGCCCTGGACTATGCTGCGCGGTGCCATGAAGGTCCGGTATGGGGAAGCCGCGCTGCGGCAATGGTGATCCTGGCCAATGACCGGTGTGGGCCGCTGATGTCGGGCAAAGGCCCTGCCCAAAGCTACATCCGGTGCTCTTCCAATCCGAGCTCGGCCCACATCCAGCTGAAGTCGTATTCGGTAATCGGACCCTCATCATGCCTGGCGCTATGGTTTTCCAGCAGCTTCAACCAATCGATCACCTTCTCGCGCCCCGCTGCCGTGTGGACGGCCTGCCGCGGTGATTTGCTTCCAAGCGCCGGGATTGGCGCGTCCAGCGTTTCGCGGTAATGCTTGTCCATGTGATCCCGCATCAGTTGGCGCGCGATGTCTGGTGGAATTTCCTCGACCTCCTCACTCGGCCTGTCACGCTGTTGGTCGGCCCGCATCTGATCAACCGTCCGGATCGTGGTCAAATGCGATCTTAACAGGTCCCCGGCGGCGTCGCGGATCAACTTCCGGACCTTGTCCGCCCGCTCGGTCGAGTTGACGGTCACGAGCAGCGCCTTGCCCTTCAGTTCCATGGAGCCCAGAACGGTGACCCCCTCCATCTGCGTGTCCAGCATGATGCCATAGCCAGCCTTGCCGCCGCGCCCCTTCCGCTCCGCCAGCCAGCTCCAGAGCTTCGGTCCCTGCGGCAGGAAACCCTTCACCCGGTCCAGCCGCTCTGCCACCGCCCTTTGCGTGACGCCGCTGGCAAACAGGTACCGCAGGTCGTGGAACAACACATCATCCCCGTCCGAATTCGTGAACTGCGGTTGCGCCGGGGTGAGGGCGCGATCGATCTCGATAAATAGCCATGCGGTGGTAAAGATGGGTGCGCAGGTCAGAAGCTGATCGCGGGTGAGCCGCAGTGCATCTCGCTTCTTCAGCTTCAGAGCATCGCGCAGCCCCGAAATCAGGAAATCCACTGTCTCGGCCCGAAAGGGCAACAACGCCCCGGAGATAACGTGGTGATCTCGCTCGGGCACCACGCGCACGGCAATCCGGTCCCATTGCTTCAGTGTGCGTGTAGCGGATATCTCCTTCACTGTGACCGGGGCAGCATCCGACAACAGATCGCGTAGCGTCATCGACGTGCCGGGCTGGACATTACTGACTTCATACAAGCTGACCGGCGCATCCCGCAGCGCCGCAAAATAGGCCCGGTTCAGCGCCGTCTCCTTCCAGCCGCGCCGCTTCAGGTAGAGATCGACGATGTTTCCGTCCTCATAGCGCTGGCCAAGGAAGTCCTCGAACCCGCACCCCCAAAGCACGCCCGTCCACTGCTCGCCCAGGAGGTCGGCCAGGCCTTCCTGGTCGAGCTCGAATTCTTCCAGCGCGGGTATCAGGTGTTCCGCGACCACATCCTGCAGCCGTTCCCGCCAGTCGCCTTCCCTGCCAATGAAGGCCAAAAGACCCGATATGTCATTGCGTTCGGCCATCGCCTCTCACCCGTGTTCCCACAACAACATCTTGCTATTCACCACGGTAAGCAAGATGCCGGTTAAAGCTGCTCAGCCGCCTGTGCCGCTGTTCCGACGTGGGTAGGCATATAAGAAAATGCCGCGTCACAGCGCGAAACGAGTGCCCTTTTCTGACATCGCCTGTAGGGCGGGCTTCAGCCCGCCCTACGGCAAAAATGCAGACCGCAGCTTCGTCCTGCTTAGCTGCCTTCCATACGATCGCGAAGGGCCGCTGCGAGATTGCGGGAGGTGTGAAAGACGGCCAGAATTGTGACTGCCTCGACGTTGACCTCGTAGACAATGAGATAGGGTGACCCTGCCACATTCATTTCCCGCGTCCCGGAAAAGCGCCCCGGACGGCCGAGTGCGGGAAACTCCGGAAGCTTCGCGGCTGTTCGGGCAATCTGCCTGTACACATTCTCGGCCGCAGCCGGGTTTTCCCGCGCGATATAATCCACGATGGCTTCAAGGTCTCGCCCGGCCGGCTCGGCAATGAGAAGTGTCTTCAAGCCTGCCAGCCATGCTTGGTGGCAATGGCGCCAAAGACGTCGTCGGCAGAACTGACGTTACCCTCGCGCGCTGCGGCCACCCCGGCCGCGATCCGTTCCATTTGCCAAGCGTTGGCTTCGAGAAACTGATCGATCGCCTGATTGACCACATAGTTGCGAGAACGATCCATCGCGGCGGCCAAGGCATCGATCTCCGAGACCCTGGCTGTGCGGACGGTCATGGGTTCTGTTTCGGCGCGCTGCGGCATGGTGTGCTCCAATGTAATCGTATGTAATCATACGCCTTGCCAATGTAGATTTCCAGTCATGCGCTGATCAGGGTCGGAAACGCTTGCTGCGGAGCGGATGTTCTCTGTATGTTCCGGACATGCCAGCGGGTCATCCATCTGCCAACAAGTTCCGAAACCGCACCTTGCGGCACATCGAGCATTCGGTGCGGCTGGCGCTCGTGACCTGCACCGGCTGCGGGCGTGCCTGCCGTTATTGGGCTCATGATCTCATCAAGGTTCTTGGCCCGGATCATGATCTGCTAGTGCCGCCATTCATTTGCTCGAAATGCCGCCGCCGCGAATGGATGGATATTCACTGGATTGTGCCGTCTGCGACCGAGTTACAGGACGGCTTGACGGTCCGCCGTCCCGTCAAGCAGGTTGTTCGCTGGATCTGGCGCGACGAAAAGGCGTGAGAAATTGTGCAATTTATACTCCAACACCACCGCCCAGGAGGCCATGCGCAAACTGTTCAGCGGGCTGGCTGATCGGGCCGGCAATCTTCAGCCCGGCCAGGTCTATCCCGACCAGCTGGGCGCGATAGTTCGGCATAACGAGGATGGCCTGGAATTGGTCAAAGCTCGCTGGGGAATGCCCTCACCTAAATTTGCCCTAAAGACCGAGCGAGATCCAGGCGTGACAAATGTGCGCAACCTGTCCAGCCCACATTGGCGGCGGTGGTTGGGCAAAGAGTGCCGTTGTCTGGTGCCGGTGACGGCCTTCGCAGAGCCGCTCGGCAAGGGAAAAGGCAATCAGTGGTTTGCGCCCGCAGATGCTGGCGCGCAGATGTTTTTCGCGGGCATCGAGACGCGGGGCTGGAAATCGGTTCGCAAGGTGAGGGATGGCGAAACGACCGACGACCTCTATGCCTTCCTGACCTGCGGGCCGAACGCCGAAGTGAAGGCGGTGCATCCAAAGGCTATGCCCGTGATTTTGATGGAGCCTGATGCATGGTCGGCCTGGCTCAATGGCACTGACGCGAAAGAATTGCAGCGTCCGCTGCCCGATGGCGCGTTGAAACTCATCGATGACGCCCAGTAAGGGCACTGTCTAAAGTCAGGCGAATGTCGACTTTGTCGGTCCTCGTCGCTCTGCTCCGTCCATCTCGGCCCTGGCGGGAGGCGCCCGCATGACGCGATCACCGGCATTACCGCTGAGATCATGGCCCAACGGTCGATCCCAGGCAGGTTGTCCAGCCTGGGACGGCAGCGCCGCACGGGCCGAAGCAGGCTGCAAGCGAGACGCCAGGGATCGAGCGCAGCAGCCTGTGGGCAACCTGACCAGTCAGGCGGCTTCAACTGGACCGAAGAAGATCCTTTGAGGCCCGCCTCGGCGGGCCATGTCCTGCGGGGGGATTCGGACAGAGCCGAACGCCCCCGCTTTCCTGGGCCGCACGTTCCGTGCGTCCGTCAGGGAACCGCCGGTTCCCCCACGCAAGGCCGTCGGCTTGACGGGGCGAAGGGGTTTCCCCGGCCTTCCTCCGCCTCGCGTCGTCGTGCAGGCCGGGTGATCCCCCTCCCCTTCGCCCCTACCGACAACCTTGCGCGGGTCCCCCTCCTGCCCGAAGGTATTCCTATCCGCCGTCGCCCTCGCAGCAACCGTCATGTTCTGGCTATGAAACGAGAACGAGTCCTGACCCTAGTCAATCACGCGCTTGACCGGCACAAGAAGCTTCATGGCTGCATCTCCTCAGAAGAACGCCTGCAGGCCGGTCTGGGCACGGCCGAGGATCAGGGCGTGGACGTCGTGGGTGCCTTCGTAGGTATTGACGGTTTCCAAGTTCACCATATGGCGCATCACCGGGTATTCGTCCGAGATGCCGTTGCCGCCGTGCATGTCCCGGGCGACCCGGGCAATCTCCAGCGCCTTGCCGCAGTTGTTGCGCTTGATGAGGCTGATCATCTCAGGCTGCATCTTCCCTGCCTCGAAGAGGCGCCCCACGCGCAGGGCGGCGTTCAGGCCGAGGGTGATCTCGGTCATCATGTTCGCAAGCTTCAGCTGATGCAACTGCGTCTGCGCCAAGGGCCTGCCGAACTGCCTGCGGTCCAGCCCGTACTGCCGCGCCGCGTGCCAGCAGGCCTCGGCCGCGCCCATCGAACCCCAGGCGATGCCATAGCGCGCCCGGTTGAGGCAGCCGAAGGGACCGCCGAGGCCCTCGGCGTTCGGCAACAGCGCGTCCTCGCCCACCTCGACCTCGTCCATGACGATCTCGCCGGTGACGGAGGCGCGCAAGGAGAGCTTGCCCTCGATCTTCGGCGCCGACAGGCCCTTGGTGCCCTTGTCCAGCACGAAGCCGCGGATCTTGCCGTCATGCGCCTCGGACTTGGCCCAGACGACGAAGACATCGGCGATGGGCGAGTTGGAAATCCACATCTTCGTGCCGTTCAGCACATAGCCGTTCGCGGTCCTGCGGGCGGTGGTCTTCATGCCGCCGGGGTCGGACCCCGCGTCGGGCTCGGTCAGCCCGAAGCAGCCCACCCATTCGCCCGAACAGAGCTTCGGCAGGTATTTGCGCCGCTGCTCCTCGGACCCGTAGGCGTTGATCGGGTACATCACGAGGCTCGCCTGGACCGACATCATGGATCGGTAGCCCGAATCCACCCGCTCGACCTCGCGCGCGACAAGGCCGTAGCTGACGTAGCCCGCGCCGGTGCCGCCGTATTCCTCGGGGATGGTGACGCCCAGCAGGCCCAGCTCGCCCATCACGGTGAAGATGGCGCGGTCGGTGTGCTCGGTCTGGAAGGCCTCGCGCACGCGGGGGGCGAGGTGGCCCTGGGCATAGCTCCGCGCGGTGTCGCGGATCATGCGCTCTTCCTCGATCAGCTCGTCTTCCAGCAGAAAGGGATCTTCCCAGCGGAAGCTGCCGATGCGGTCCATCTTCATGGTGGTTTCTCCTATCTGCATCAGGCGAGTTCGATAAGCATTACGGTGGTCATGCCAGGCCTATCTTGGGGTCGCGAGGCACCGGCAATTCTTACATGTTGGGATAGTTCGGTCCGTCGCCGCCCTGCGGCGTGGTCCAGACGATGTTCTGCGACGGGTCCTTGATGTCGCAGGTCTTGCAGTGGACGCAGTTCTGGAAGTTGATGACGAAGCGCGCCCCTTCCGGCACCGACTTGTCCTCGACCACCTCGTAGACGCCGGCCGGGCAATAGCGCTGCGCCGGCTCGGCATATTCCGGCAGGTTCACCCGGATCGGGACGGTCGGGTCCTTCAGCTTGAGGTGGCAGGGCTGGCTTTCCTCGTGGTTGGTGAAGGAAAAGGCCACGTTGGTCAGCCGGTCGAACGACAGCTTGCCGTCGGGCTTGGGATAATCGATCGGACGATAGTTCTTCGCGGGCCGGGTGGCGGCGGCGTCGGTCTTGCCATGCTTCCAAGTGCGCAGGATGTTGCGGTTGAAGAGGCTGGCGACCCACATGTCCATGCCGCCCAGCATCAGGCTGCCCATCATGCCCGTGCGCGACCAGGCAGGCTTGACGTTGCGGACGCGCTTGAGGTCATGGGCGATGAGGCCCGTGCGGACATCCTGTTCGTACTCGACCAGCTCGTCGCCCTCGCGTCCCGCGGAGATGGCCGCCGCGGCCGCGTTCGCCGCCGCGATCCCCGACAGCATGGCGTTGTGGTTGCCCTTGATGCGGGGAACGTTGACCATTCCCGCCGAGCAGCCCAGCAGCAGCGCGCCCGGCACCGTCATCTTCGGCAGCGACTGCCAGCCGCCTTCGGAAATCGCGCGGGCGCCATAGGCCACGCGCTTGCCGCCTTCCAGCAGCTCCGCGATGGCCGGGTGGTGCTTGAAGCGCTGGAACTCGGCGTAGGGGTAGAGATACGGGTTCTCGTAGTTCAGGTGGACCACGAAGCCGATGAAGACCTGGTTGTTCTCGGCATGGTAGATGAAGGACCCGCCGCCCGCGTTCTTGCCAAGGGGCCAGCCCATCGTGTGGACGACGGTGCCTTCCTTGTGCTTGGCGGGGTCGATCTCCCAGATCTCCTTCATGCCGATGCCGAACTTCTGCGGCTCGTGCCCGGCGGACAGGTCGTATTTTTCGATCAGCTGCTTGGCGAGCGATCCGCGCACGCCCTCGGCGATCATCACGTACTTGCCGCGCAGCTCCATGCCCGGCTCATAGGACGGGCCGGGGGTGCCGTCGGGGTTCTTGCCCATCTCGCCCGCGACGACGCCGGCCACGCGGTCGCCGTCCATCACCAGCTCGGAGGCCGCCATGCCGGGGAAGATTTCCACGCCCAGCTCTTCGGCCTGCTCGGCCAGCCAGCGGCAGACGTTGCCCATGCTGACGATGTAGTTGCCGTGGTTCGACATCAGCCGCGGCATCGGCCAGTTGGGGATGCGCGCCGAGCCCGCCGGGCCCAGCACCACGAAGCTATCCGAGGTGACGGCCGTCTTCACCGGCGCGCCCTTATCCTTCCAGTCGGGGATCAGCGCGTTCAGGCCCACCGGGTCCAGCACCGCGCCCGACAGGATATGCGCCCCGACCTCGGAGCCCTTTTCCAGCACCACCACGTTCAGGTCCGGGTCGATCTGCTTGCACCGGATCGCCGCCGACAGGCCCGCAGGCCCCGCCCCGACGATCACCACGTCGAATTCCATCGATTCGCGTTCGATCGTGCTCATCCTTTCTCCTGGGTGTCGAGCGCATCGCGGAACGTCTCGACCAGCTTCTGCTTGAGAACCTTGCCGTTTGGCGAGGTCGGCAGCATCGTCGTAACGATGATGCGCGTGGGCCGCTTGTAGGGCGAGAGACGCTCGGCCACGTGCTCGCGCAGGTCGGCTTCGCTGACCACGGCGGGATCGTCGGCCTGACAGAAGGCCAAGACCTCCTCGTTGCCGCCCTCGACCTTGCGGCCGATCACGGCGGTCTGGACCACGCGGGGATGGTCGTTCAGCGCGGCCTCGACCTCGGGCGGATAAACGTTGAAACCGCCGCGGATGATCAGCTCGCGCGCGCGCCCTGCGATATGCAGGTTGCCGTCCTCGTCGATGCGGCCCAGATCGCCGGTGCAAAGGAAGCCGTCCGCGTCGAAGGCAGCGGCCGTGGCCTCGGGGTTGCGGAAATAGCCGGGCATGACATGCGGGCCTCGGGTCTGGATCTCGCCCACGCCATCGGGGCCCACGTCGCGCAGGCGCAACTCGACGCCGGGCAGGGCCGGGCCAACGCTCACATCGGGCACACCCGGCGGGTTGGTGGTCAGGGTGACGCCCGCTGTCGTTTCGGTCAGGCCATAGCCGTTCTGCAGTGCCACGCCATAGAAGGCCTCGGCCCGCCGCTTCCAGTCGGGATCAAGCGGCGCGGCCCCCGACGACACATAGCGCAGCCGTCCCGGCGGCAGGCGGGTGCCGCCCGCCTCCTCCATGATCAGGGCGTGCATTTGCGGGACCGCCGGCAGGACGCTGACGCCGGATTGCAGGGCCTCGACCACGGCCGGGGCCGAGAAGCGCGGGAACAGCCACAGCTCGGCACCCGCGACGGTGCTGGCAATCATCATCGAGGTCAGGCCGAAGACATGGGTCATCGGCAGCACGCCCAGGATCAGGTCGTCCGAGGTGATCTCGCGCATCCGGGCCGAGGTCTGGCCGCCAAACAGCAGGTTGGCGTGGCTGAGCATCACGCCCTTGGGCGTCCCGGTCGAGCCGGTGGTGTAGAGGATCACCGCCGTCTGCGCGGCGCCTTCGGCCACCGGCTCGGGCGTGGCGGATGGGTGCGGGCCGGCGATCGACAGCTTGCCAAGCGGCGTGTTCCACGCGTCAGCACCCGCGATCTCGGCATGGGTGCCGGCCTGCGGCGAGACATGGTTCAGATAGACGGTCAGGCGCGGGTCGGCATGTTCCGCGATGCGGTGCAGCTCGTGTTCGGTCATGCGGGCGTTGACCGGCACGGCCACCGCATCAAGGCGCGACGTCGCCATCAGCAGGCCGACCAGCGCCCCACAGTTTTCGGCGAGGATCAGCAGCCGGTCGCCGGGGCGCAGGTCGCGCGCCTGCAGTTCCGTGGTCAGCACCTCCACGGCGTCGGCCAGTTCGGCATAGCTATAGGTGCTGCCGCCCTCATCGCGCAGCGCGGGCGCGTCCGGGCGGGTGCGGCGCTGGATGTCGAGCAGATCGTGCACGCGGGTCAGGGTCATGGGCGGGGTTCCTTCTTGTCGGCGCCAGAGCTGCCGCGGCCGAAATCGGGCGTGGTGCGGTTCAGGCGGGCGGTCAGGCCGGCGGCGGCTTCGGGGGCGGCGAGCGCATCGGCCATGGCCTCGGCCTCGCGGTCCAGTTGAGAGTCGAAATCGCCCTCGCGGGCGGCGGCGAGTAGCTGCTTGATCGCGCCCTGGGCCGCGGCCGGGCCCTGCGCCATGCGCGCGGCCAAGGCGGCGGCACGTTCCAGCGCCTGCCCCGGCGCGACGAGGTCGGTCACCACGCCCATGGCCGCAAAGCGCGCGGCGGGGACCGGATCGCCGGTCAGGCACATGCGGGCGGCAATGCCCGCCGGCACCCTGCGCGCCAGCGAGGCGGTCAAGCCGCCATCGGGCACCAGCCCGACGCGGACATAGGCGGCGGCAAAGCTGGCATCCTGGGCCGCGACCAGCAGGTCGCAGGCCAGCGCCATCGACAGCCCCGCCCCGGCCGCACCGCCTTCGACGGCGGCGATGACGGGGCGCGGGCAGGCGCGGATGGCGCGGATGGTGGCGTGCAGATCCTCGATCCGCGCGCGCCGTTCGTGCCGGGGCATGGCCGCGCGGGTGGCCAGCGCGTTCAGGTCACCGCCGGCGCAGAAATAGCCGTCGGCGCCGGTCAGGACCACGGCGCCCCGACGATCCTGCGCCGCGGCCTGCGCCAGCGCGTCGCGCAGGCGGGCATACATGGCGGGGGCCAGCGCATTGCGGCGGCCGGGGTTCGACAGCGTCACCCGCAGGTAATCGCCGCAATCCTCGATCAGGGCGTCGGCCTGCGGGGCGGTCATGGGCTGTCCTTCGGGCGGCTTTGGGCGGCGGCGGGGACGCGCTTGAAGATCCCGCTGGCGGTGGCGATCAGGGTGCCGTCGTCATGGACCAGCTCGGCCGAGACGAACAGCAGGCTGCGCCCGCCCCCGACCACGCGGCCGGTCGCGGTGACGCCGCCATGCCGCGCCGGGCCGACGAAGTCGATGTTCAGCGAGACGGTCAGGAAGGGCTGGCGGCCGCTGTCATCGACGGTCAGGCTGGCGGTGGCGCCCGCCGCGCTGTCCAGCAGCATCCCCGCGATTCCGCCATGCAGCACGCCGTGGCGGTTGGTGTGGCGCTCGTCCAGGACCAGCCGGCAGCGGGCGCGGCGGTCCGGCTGGCCCACGTCGAGCACATAGCCGACCATACGCTGCGCGCCGGTCTCGCCCTGAATGATGCCGCCGTCGCTCATGCCGCGCTGGCCGCGATGAAGCGTTCGAGGTGATGGTCGCTGTCGCCGAACCGCGCATCGGCGGCCAGCAGGCGGCGGGCGAGGGGGGCCAGCTCGTATTCCTCGGTCATGCCGATGCCGCCATGTAGCTGGATGGTTTCCTCGGCCACATACAGCGCGACCCGGCCCAGCAGCGATTTCGTCGCCGCCACATGACGGTCGCGGTCGGCGGTGTCGATGTTCCCGGCCAGGTTCCACACCGCCGAACGCGCCTGCTCGACCTCGGTCAGCAGGTCGGCCATGCGGTGCTGGAGCGCCTGGAACGAGCCGATCGGCCGGCCGAACTGCTTGCGGGTCTTGAGGTAGTCGGTGGTCAACTCGACCGCCTTTTCCATCGCCCCCAGCGCGTCGGCGCAGACCGCAAGGATCGCCGCCGCCAGCGGCCGGTCCAGCAGCGCGGCGTCGCCGATGCGGCGGGCGGGGGTGCCCTTCAGCGTGACCTCGGTCGCGCGGCCGCCATCCATCAGGGCATAGCCGCGCAGGCCCAGCCCCTCGGCCCCGGCCTCGACCAGCCACAGCCCGTCGGTCGCCTTGACGATCAGATGGGTCGCATCCTCGGCCCCCGGCACCAGCGATTTCTCGCCGGTCAGCCGCTCGCCCTCGGCGAGGGTCGACACGTTGCCGTCATAGCGCTGGCCGGGTTCGTCAAGCGCCACCGCGATGCGGGCCTCGCCGCTGGCGGCGGCCTCGGCCAGATCGGCCTCGCCGGCGGCGGACAGGATGCCCGCGCCCAGCACCACGCTGTCGAGCAGCGGTGTGACGGCGGCGGCGCGGCCAAGGGTGCGGAACACCATCAGGATGTCCGGCCCGGTGCCGCCAAAGCCGCCCGCCTCTTCGGTCATCAGGGCAAGGCCCGCGCCCAGTTCGGACAGGGCGGCGGCGTCCCCGCCCCGCTCCAGCGTGCGGGCGAGGCTTTCGCCCAGCATGGTCTGTTCGTCGGTGAACCCGAAATCCATGACGCGTTTCTCCCCTTAAAGGCCCAGCAGGGATTTCGCGATGATCCCCCGCTGGATTTCGTTCGAGCCGCCATAGATCGACAGCTTGCGGTTGTTCAGATAGGCGCGGGTCGCGGCTGCCGCCTCGGGCGGGCCGGGGGGCAGGTGGTCATTCGCGCCCTCGACCGCCTCGGACGGAAAGGCCAGCGCCCAGGGGCCGACCGCGCGGCGGGTCAGGTCGTTGATCGCCTGCCGGATCTGGGTTCCCTTCAGCTTCAGCATCGAGCTTTCCGCCCCCGGCACCTGCCCGGCCGCCGCCTGCGCCAGCATCCGCAGGTTGGTGGTCGCCATGGCCATCAGGTCGATTTCGATCTCGGCCAGACGCGCGGCAAATAGCGGGTTCTCGATCAGCGGCTTGCCATGGGCCTGCTGCGCCCGCGCGATGCGCTTCAGCGCCGCGAGGCCCGCCGTGGCGAAGCCCACGCCGGCGATGTTCGTGCGTTCATGCGTCAGCAGATATTTGGCATAGGTCCAGCCCTTGTTTTCCTCGCCCACAAGGTTTTCCGCCGGCACCCGGACGTCGTCGAAAAACACCTCGTTCACCTCGGGCGTGCCGTCCAGCAGCACGATGGGGCGCACGGTGATGCCGGGGCTGGTCATGTCGATCAGCAGAAAGCTGATCCCCTCTTGCGCCTTGGCGGTGGGATCGGTCCGCACGAGGCAGAAGATCCAGTTCGCGTGCTGGCCCAGCGTGGTCCATGTCTTCTGGCCGTTGACGATATAGTCGTCGCCGTCGCGCACCGCCGTCGTCTTGACCGAGGCGAGGTCCGATCCCGCGCCGGGTTCGGAATAGCCCTGACACCACCAGTCCTGCCCGTTCAGGATGCGCGGCAGAAAGCGGTCCTGCTGTTCCTTGCTGCCGAATTTCTGCAGCACCGGCCCCAGCATGGCGATGCCGAAGGGCAGGATGCGGGGGGCGCTGGCCAGCGCGCTTTCCTCGTCAAAGATGTGGCGCTGGATCGCGGTCCAGCCGGCGCCGCCGAACTCAACCGGCCAGTTGCCGGCCAGCCAGCCCTTTTCGTTCAGGACCGCGTGCCATTCCTCGATCTCGGCCTTGGTCAGTTCCTGCTGCAGCCGGACCTTTTCCGACAGCCGCTTGGGCAAGCGGTCCTGAAGGAACTGGCGGACCTCGGCGCGAAAGGCCTGGTCGTCGGGCGAAAAGCTCATGTCCATGGTGGTTCCCCTCAGAAAATCTCGATCAGGCCGGCAGCACCCTGGCCGCCGCCGATGCACATGGTGACGACGCCCCATTTCGCGCCGCGCCTGCGCCCTTCCAGCAGCAGATGCCCCGCCGTCCGCGCCCCGGTCATGCCGAAGGGGTGGCCGATCGCAATGGAGCCGCCGTTGACGTTGTATCTTTCGGGGTCGATGCCCAGCCGGTCGCGGCAATACAGCGCCTGGCTGGCGAAAGCCTCGTTCAGCTCCCACAGGTCGATGTCCTCGACCGTCAGCCTGGCGCGTTCCAGCAGGCGCGGCACGGCAAAGACCGGGCCGATGCCCATCTCGTCCGGCTCGCAGCCGGCGACGGCAAAGCCGCGAAAGGCGCCCAGCGGGGTCACACCCTCGCGCACGGCCAGATCGCCCTCCATCACCACCAGCGCCGCGGCGCCGTCGGACAGTTGCGAGGCGTTGCCGGCGGTGACGTAGCGGTCCTCGCCCTTGACCGGCTTCAGCGCGGCCAGCGCCTCCAGCGTGGTCGAGGGACGGTTGCATTCGTCCATGGTGAAGGTGACGTCCTCGTTCCGGCTCTCGCCCGTGGCCTTGTCCAGCACGGCGCGGGTCACGTCGAGGGGGATGATCTCGTCCGCGAACAGCCCCGCCTGCTGGGCGGCGGCGATGCGCTGTTGCGAGCGCAGCGCGTATTCGTCCTGCGCCTCGCGGCTGACGCCATAGCGTTCGGCGACGATGTCGGCGGTGTCGATCATCGGCAGATAGAGGTCGGGCTTGTGCGCCTCGATCCAGGCCTCGCGCGAAGGGCGGGGCGGCGGCTGCACCAGGCTGATCGATTCCACGCCGCCGGTCAGGATCGCCTGCGCTCCCTCGACCTGCACCATATGGGCGCCCATCGCCAGCGCCTGCAGCCCCGAGGCGCAGAAGCGGTTGACGGTGGTGCCCGCCACGCTGACGGGCAGGCCCGCGCGAATGACGATCTGCCGGGCGATGTTGCCGCCGGTAACGTATTCGGGATAGCCGCAGCCCCAGATGCTGTCCTCGATCAGCGCCGGGTCGATGCCCGCGCGTTTTACGGCGGCGGCGGCGACATGGCCGCCCATGGTGGCGCCGTGGGTCAGGTTCAGGCTGCCGCGCGCAGCCTTGCCGATGCCCGTGCGGGCGGTTGCGACGATGACGGCGTCCTTCATGATGCGTCCTTTCCGGTGTTCACGTCGGCAAGTGTCCCGCCCTCGGCCGCAAGACGCGCCAGAAGCGGCGAGATCTGCCAGAAATAGGGATCATCTTCGGCATAACGGGCGATGTCGGCGGCGATCCGGTCCAGCCCCTGCGCGTCGGCCCAGTGCATCGGCCCGCCCTTCCAGCGCGGAAAACCGTAGCCGTGCAACAGCACCACGTCGATGTCGGACGCCCGCGCGGCGATGCCTTCGTCGAGGATCTTCGCGCCCTCGTTGACCATGGCGGCCATGTAGCGGGACTGGATTTCCTCAGCCTCGAACGGGCGCGGGGTGATGCCCAGGTCGGACCGGATGCCTGACAGCATGTCGTCCATGTCGGGGTCGGGGCGGCCCTGGGGGCTGCCTTCGTCATAGATGTAATAGCCGCGCCCGGTCTTGCGCCCCAGCCGCCCGGATTCGACCAGCCGGTCGGCAAAGACGGGAACGCGTTCGCGCGGATCGCGCGTGGGCGCCTTGCGCTGGCGGGTGGCATGGCCGATGTCGAGACCGGCCAGATCGCCCACCTGATACGGGCCCATGGGAAAGCCCAGGTCCACGACAGCCCGGTCAACCTGATAAGGCGAGGCGCCGTCCAGCACCACGTGGTCGGCCGCCGTGCGATAGGCCAGCAGCATCCGGTTGCCGATGAAGCCGTCGCAGACGCCGGACCGCACGCCGATCTTGCCCATCTTCTTGGCCAGGGCAAAGGCCGTCGCCGTGACATCGGGGGCGGTCTTGTCCGCCACCACGATTTCCAAAAGGCGCATGACGTTGGCGGGCGAGAAGAAATGCAGCCCGATCACGTCCTGCGGCCGGGTGGTCGCCCCGGCGATCAGGTTCACGTCCAGATAGGACGTGTTGGTCGCCAGCACCGCGCCGGGGCGGCAGACGCGGTCAAGCGTGCGAAACACCTCTTGCTTGACGTCCAGATTCTCGAACACCGCCTCGATCACCAGATCGACGTTGGCCAGCGCGTCATAGCCTGCGACCGCGCGCAAGGCCTGGTCCAGCATCCGGTCGGCCGCCGTGCGGTCCAGCTTGCCGCGCTTGACGGCGCCGTCCAGCATGGCGCGGATGCCACCTGTGGCCTTGGCCGCTGCGGCCTCGTCGCGTTCCACCAGGGTCACGTCCAGCCCGGCTGTCAGGGCGGATGCGGCGATCCCCTGACCCATGGTGCCGCCGCCGATGATGCCGATGCGCGCAACCGGCCGGGCCTTGACACCGGCCGGATCATCCTGCTGCGCCGCCCGACGTTCGGCGAAAAAGGCGTGGATCAGGGCAGCGCGTTCAGGGGTCTGCATCAGGTCCATGAAGGCCTGGCGTTCCTGTGCCATGCCCTTTGCAAAAGACAGGTCCAACCCGGCCACTATCGTGTCCAGCGCGCGCAGGGGCGCCACCTGACCGCGCGCGGATTTCGCGACCTTTGCGCGCCATGCCTGAACCATGTCGGGATCGACGGCGGGGGCGGGCGTTTCGGACAGCCGCCGGGGACCGGACCCCTCGGCCAGAAGGCGACGCGCCTCGGCCTCGCCCGCCGCGCGGGGATCGGTGCCTTGGGCCAGCGCGTCGATCAGCCCCAGGTCAAGCGCCTGCTGGGCACCGATCTGGCGGCCCGACGTGATCAGGTCGATGGCGTCCGTTACCCCCACGGCGCGCGGCAGGCGCTGCGTTCCCCCCGCCCCGGGCAAAAGGCCCAGGGTCACTTCGGGCAGGCCCATCCGGGTGCCGGGAACCGCGACGCGGTGATGGGCGCCCAGGGCAACCTCCAGGCCGCCACCCAGAACCGTGCCGTGCAGGGCCGCCACGACCGGCTTGCCGGACGCCTCGATTGCGGCGATCACCTCGGGCAGGAACGGGGCCACGGGCGGCTTGCCGAATTCGGAAATGTCGGCGCCGGCGATAAAGGTGCGGCCCGCGCAGAACAGAACGGCTGCCTGCGCGTCGGCGTCATTGGCCAGCCGGTCCATGGCCTCCGCCAATCCCCGGCGAACCGCCGCCGACAGGGCGTTGACGGGCGGATTGTCGATTTCGATGAAGGCGATCCCGCCTTCGCAGCGATAGGTGACGGGGGAATGTTCGGTCATGGTCATGCCTCGGTGCGGATCAGGCCGGGGGCCTGTCCGGTCAGTCGTTCCAGGGTGCGGACCGCCGCGGCCAGTCTGGGCCCGACGTCGGATTGCATGCGTTCGACCGACGCCTCAGACGGCAGGGCGCCGCAGGTGAAGATCACGGGTTCAGCCAGATTGCCGCTGCGGAACGGAACCGAGACCGCGTTGTAGGCGGCAGGCCCGCTGCCCGCCGGGGTGGACACAAAGCCTTGGCGCATCATTTCGGTCCGCACCAGCGGGCGTGTGGTCAGCAGGTCGGCCATGGCGTCGCGGTCCGCGATGGATTCGGACACGATCCGGTCGATCTCCTCGGGCGTGGCGGCGGCGACAAAGGCGCGCGGCGACGAAAACGGTTGAAACGGGATCCGCTGCCCGACCTCGAGCCAGATCGAGGCGACGTGGGTGGGGCGCCAGGTGCGGATCAGCACCATCTTCTCGCCGTCGCGCACCGCCAGGACCACCAGCGTTCCGGTCTCCTCGGCCAGCCGCTGCATCAGATCATGCGCCGGCACCAGGAAGGACAGCGAGGCCGCCGCGACATGTCCCACCGCCACCAGGGTCGGTCCCGGCCGGAACCGGTCGTCGCGCGGCGACTGGACCAGATAGCCCAGTTGCCCCAGCGTGAAGGTCAGCCGCGAAACGGTCGATTTCGGCAGGCCGGTGCGCTGCGCGATCTCGGCATTTCTGAGCCCGTCATCGGTGACGCGGAAGGCCCGCAGCACCGACAGGCCCCGGGCCAGGGTGGTTGCGAAACGAGGGTCGTTCAGGTCGGTCATGTCCATCTCACAATCCGTTCGGGATGAATGTCGAGATTGCGGGCACGAGGATCAGGATCGCAAGCACCACGATGTCCATGGCAAGGAAGCGCGTCACACCGGCGAAGATGTCGTCGACCCGGATGCTGCGATCGGTGACATTGCCGATCACGAAGACATTCAGCCCGACCGGTGGTGTGATCAGCCCGATCTCCAGCAGCTTGACCACGATGACGCCGAACCAGATCAGGTCCATGCCCATGTTGCTGACCAGCGGAATGACGAAGGGCAGCGTCAGGACGATGATTCCGACCGGGTCGAGGAACATCCCGAGGAACAGATACAGCAGCGAGATCGCCAGCATCAGGACCAGCGGCGAGAACCCGGCATCGGCCACCCATTGCGACACCATGCCCGCCGCGCCGGTCAGCGCCACGAAGGACACGAAAATCTTGGCGCAGGCCGCGATCAGGAAGATCGCCGAGGTCTGGATCAGGCTGTCGCGGATGGCGATCCACATCGTGCGCAAGGTCAGCGAACGTTCGAGAAAGCCGATGAGGATGGTCAGGACCACGCTGATGGCCGCCGCCTCGGTCGCGGTGAAGAGGCCACCATAGATGCCGCCGATGATGACGCTGAACAGCAGCACGGCAGGCCAGGCCGCGATCGCCGCCCTCAGCCGCGCTCCCGGGGCCACCGGCGTTGGATCGACCGGGGCCGCGCTCGGGTCGCGCGAGGTCCACCAGAAGACCACGAGGATATAGCCCAGCAGCGTCAGCAATCCCGGCAGGATGCCCGCCAGAAACAGCTTGCTGATCGAGGTTTCGGTGAAGATGCCATAGAGGATGAACAGCACCGACGGCGGGATCAGTGACCCGAGCGTGCCGCCCGCCGCCACCGAGGCCGTGGCCAGCCTCGGGTTGTAACCCAGCCGCAGCATTTCCGGCACGCAGATGCGGCCCATGGTCGAGGCGCAGGCGATGGACGATCCCGAGATCGCCGAGAATCCGGCACAGCCCATCAGCGAGGCGACACTGACGCCGCCCGGCACCCGGCGCAGCCAGACATTGGCCGCGTCATAGATCCGCGTGGTGATGCCGGTGTGATAGGCGATGTTCCCCAGCGCCACGAACAGCGGAATCATCGACAGGTCGTAGGAATGGATCAGCTCGAAAAAGCTGTTCACGACCATCGAGGAGGTGGGGTTGATGGCGCGCTCGGGGCTGAACTCGCCGCTGCGGAAGGCATAGATCAGGAAGGTGCCGACCGATGCGACGCCCGCCAGCACGAAGGCGATGGGCACGCGCAGCGCCAGCAACAGAATGACCAGCCCGAAGGCCACGAGTCCGATGGTGGATGCGTCCATCTTAAACTGACTCCTCTTCGGTATGGCTGCGTTCGGCGACGGTGCCGGTGCGGCCGAACTCGGCCATGTCGGCCAGCGCGACCAGCACCAGCCGGACCGTCATCACGATGAGGCCCAGCAGAAAGACCAGCTTCATCGGCCAGCGCGGAATGCCCAACTGCCCGTCATAGAACTCGCCCGAGCTCCACGACCCCGACAGATTGCGCCAGCTGGCATAGATCAGCGGCATCATCGCCAGAAGCGCGACGAACCATCCCATGATGATCAGCACGCCGCGGGCGCGGGGCGACATCCGGTCGGTCACGAAGGTGACGGCGATATGGGCGCGGTTGGCGGTGGCGACGGCCAGCGGAAAGACGATGGTCGGGATCATCAGCTCGCGCACGATGATGACGATATCGGGCACGGCAAGGCCGAAGATCTGGCGGCCGATCACATTCGCGGTGATGACCAGCGCCAGCGCAAGCGCAGAGACCACGGCAAATTCAAGCATGATGCGTTCGATGGCCTTCATGGCCGTACCTCCCGTTTATAGGTCGCGTGACGCAGAGGGCCGAACCGGACTCGCGCATGACAGGCAGGGGATCGGAGGCGCGACGCGCCCCCGACAGGCAGCGAGGCTCAGTTGGCCTTTGCCGCCCAGGGATAGCCCTGTTCGTCGCGCTGCTTGGTGAATTCGGCGATCAGGCTTTTATAGTCATCGACCAGCCCCTTGCCATCCAGCCCTGCGGCATCGGCGCGGGCGATCCAGTCATCGACATAGGTCTGGCTCATTTCGCCAAGACGGCTGCGATCCGCGTCCGAGATCTTCAGCACCGGGATCTGCTTCTCTTCGAGGATCTCGATCGACCGCTGGTTCGCGTCGGTCAGGATGCGCCCGAACTCGTCCGAGAGGCCCTCGCCGACCTTCAGCAGAACCTGCTGCTGCTCGGGCGGCAGCATGTCGAAGCTGTCCTTGTTCATCATGATGCCCAGGGCGCCGATCTGGCCGAAGTCGATCTCGGTATAGCTGTCGAAGACCTCGTCGAACTTCAGCGCCTCGACCAGATAGGGATAGGTCTGGGTGCAGTCGATCAGCCCGGTTTCCAAGCCCTGATAGGCCTCGTAGACGGACATGTCGACGGGCGTGGCGCCCAGGTCGTGGAACACCTTGCCATAGGCGCCGACGCCGCGGATCTTCAGGCCCTTGACGTCGTCAAGCGTCTCGATGGTCTTGCCCTTGCAGCCCACCTGAACGGCCGACGTCGTGTAGGTGCCAATATATACCAGGTTCTGGGCGGCCAGGTTTTCCCGGATCTGTTCGTTTTCCCGCATCAGCTTGTCAGTGGCCTTCATTCCCACCCAAGGATCGGGGTTTGGAATCGGCAGGTCGGCCAGGCCATAGGCGATCATGTCCTGCGGAAAATAAACCCCAATGACCGAGCCCATGTCGGCGACACCATCCCGGATCGACTGAACGGCGACCTTCTCGGAAAACAGCGCGCCGCCCCAGTTCACGTCGATGGTGACTTCGCCGTTTGTCCGTTCGGCGACCTGGTCGACGAACCACTGCGTGGCCTCGGCGCGCACGCCGCGGTTGGGACCGGCCTCGCCGTAGATCAGCGTCATGGCCATCGCCGCGGACGAGGCCGAGCAGAGCAGGCCGAGGGTCAGGAAACTTGTCGTCAGAAAGCGCATGATGATTCTCCTCCCGTTCCAATTAGTAGCACATTGTGCCATAAAATGGAACAAACTTGCGTCGCCTCGAGAAAATTTGCGAGAGTGGCGCGGAGGCTTCGCAGAAAGGATAAAGAGTCGTGTTCAACTTGGCGGGAGAGGGCGTCGTCTTCATTTCCGGCCACGATGCCTGGCTCTACTGCGGCCGGCTGCGCACGCCCGCTGCCCGGACGCCCGCCTGAATGCAGCCTTTTCCCCCGCCGGAACGCTCTGCCCGCACGTTGGTCGCACAGGGCTGCATCATCGTCGTCATTCTGGCGTCCCTTGCCGGCATCTTCATCCACTCTGCCGCCATCGGCCTGACCGCCGGCGCGGCGCTGGCGGTCTTTCTTGTCCTGTGCTGGCGGCAGTTTACTATCGCCACGTGGTTGACCGTCGGCCTTTGCGCCCTGCTGCTGGCCGCGGCAATGGTGTGCGGCATCGACATCGAGACGCTGTCCCGGGGGCTTGAGCGGATGGCTTTCCTGGCAGCGCTGCTGGCGCTTCTGGGCGCGCTGCGGGTGGTTGCCTCGGAGGCACCCGAGGTCGTCCGCGCCGGACGCTATCTCACGACCCGCCCGCCCGGCCGGCGCTATCTGGCAATGAACTTCGGCGGCCATGTCTTCGGCGTCCTGATCAATCTCGGCGGCATCGCGCTGCTGCTGGACATGACGCGGCGGTCGCTGGAGGAAACGAGCGCGCATCTGCCCCCGGATTTGCGGGAATGGCGGCTGCGCCGGATAACGACAGCCGTGCTGCGCGGCTTTGCGCTGGCCCCGCTCTGGTCGCCCATCGGGCTTGGGTTGAACGCCCTGCTGCTGGCGATGCCCGAACTGGAATACGCCGACATCGGGCCTGCGGGGTTGCTGGCAGCGGCGCTGTTCCTTGCTTGGGGCTGGTTTCTGGACTGGGCGGGGGCGCCGCGCATCCCGCTTACGTCGCGGGCAGCCCCTCGACCGGATGCCGCCGACCGGGGCGGGGTTGCGCTGCTGGTGATGCATGTGGCGCTGCTGGCTGGGCTGGTCTTCGGGCTGCACGCGGCCACCGGGCTGCAGTTCCAGCAGGCGCTGCTGATCGCCGTGCCGGGCTACAGCCTGGCTTGGGCGGCGCGGATCGGGCGCGGCGGTCCGGGCCGCGCGGGTGCCGTGATGCGCCGCGCCACCGCCGGGACGATCCGGCGCTTTCCCCTGGCCGCCGCCGAGATCGGCGTCTTCGCCTCGGCGGGGCTTCTGTCGGTGCTGGCGCTGGAACTGCTGCCGATCGACCGGGTGCAGGCGCTGGTCGCCGCGCTGATCGGGGCCCCCTGGCAGATGGTCGTCCTGCTCAACCTGTCCATGTTCGCGCTGGCCACGGCAGGGGTGAACCCGATCATCACGGCCTCCGTCCTGGGCGGCCTCGTGACGCAACTGGACGTGCCGGGACTGAGCGATGCGGCCGCGGCGCTGTGCCTTGCGGGAACCTGGAGCTGCGTCATGGGCTTCACGCCGCTGATGACGACGGTGGTCTATGCCGGCGCATTGGTCGGACGGCCCGCGGCGGTCGTGGGCTTCCGCTGGAACGGGCTCTACTGCCTGTCAGGGCTGGCCCTGTGGACGATCGGGATGGCGCTGCTCGTGCAATCGGGCCTGATGTGAGGCTCGCCCCCCTTTTCTTCTGCCACTTGGACAACGGCGCGATGGATGCTGGCGACCGAGGGCTGCGGATCGAGAAGGGCCAGACCCTCGATCAGTTCGACCATCTCCTTCGGGAAGATGCGCGTCCCGGCTTCCGGCCGGATCGGACGTGCAGGGCCTGCCGGCCCATCCGCCCGGTCGCGGGCCGGCCAGCGGCGCGCGGTCCGCATCGGGAGGCCCGCCCCGGCTGCCACCCTTGATGGTGGAGGTGCGGGCGCCGCAGGGCCATGCGGCGGGCGGCGTCCGCCCTGTCCGGCCCCATCCTCCGGTCCCTCCGTCATGATGGTCTTCCCGTCCGCAAGGGGATCGGTGAGCGGACATGGGGCGAGAGAGTTGAGAACGGTATGGAAACCACACTCCATCATATCTCGTATAGATGGTACGATTTGATTCGCATATGCCACCCCTTATCCGTACACTCTCGGCATGACCGCGATCAAAATTGGCTATGCCCGCTGCTCCACCGATCGTCAGGATCTGACGGCGCAGCGTGCTGCCCTTGCAGAGCTTGGGGTCACCGAAGACCGCATCTACACAGATCACGGTCTGACCGGCACGAACCGCGACCGGCCCGGTCTCGCCCAGGCCCTCGCCGCCGTGCGCGCAGGCGACGTGTTTGTCGTGCCGAAGCTTGACCGCCTCGCGCGCTCGGTCCCCGACGCACGAGCCATCGCGGAACAGTTGGAAAAGAAGGGCGTCAAGCTTGCCCTCGGCGCATCGGTCTACGATCCGACCGACCCGATGGGAAAGATGTTCTTCAACATCCTCGCCACCTTCGCCGAGTTCGAGGCCGACCTCATCCGCATGCGCACCCGCGAAGGTATGGCCATCGCCCGCGCCAAGGGCAAACTCCGGGGAAAGCAGCCGAAACTCTCGGAAAAACAACAAAAAGAACTGAGCCGGATGCACGCCTCCGGCGAATATTCCATCAGCGATCTAGCTGAGCTCTTCTCTGTCTCAAGACCGACCGTCTACAGAACGCTGCAGCGAAATTCCCCAAAAATTAAGCCTTAGCGTAGGATTCTGCCCCCTCCGGCATCAGACCCCCTGTTCGGCGTTTTTCCTCACGTTTCTGGCGGCGAGCGAGCCGCGCCTTCGCGGCCATTGACCGGGAAGGGTCGTCTCGGGCGAAGATGGTTCGGAGAACAGGCGCTGAAGAAAGCACCTCTGCCTGTCTTTCGTAGATGATCGCGGGGGTTACGGGCGAGGATTTGGACGGAATCTTCTTCTTGGAGGACGCATGAGGGTGTTGTCACGTTAACCTGTCGGCAATCGGCGAAGGCATCGCGTTAGTGGGATCAGGCGATGTTCGCAGCCGTTTTCCAGACATCAAGTGCCTGCAACCGATGGAAGCGGATGGTTAAGGCTGTGCGGCGGCAGGATGGGACAAAGAAGCAGTTTCGGGTTGCTGAGTGAACAGACACGAAGCGCTGCAAGCCGCCGGGTGATCGGTGTCCTTGCATCACCCGGCCATAGATTGACTTGGCCGCGCTGAAACCGCGTCACCCAAACGTCGCACATGGTGTCCGAAAACCAGCATCATAGCGGTCAGCCGGATAGAACTCGGGCCGACCGCTATGGTCAGATCAGGCGGAGAGATCCATGACCATCCGGCCTTCGATCTTGCCGGCCTTCATCCGGTCGAAGATCGTGTTGACCTCGTCCAGGGACGCGGTCTCGATGGTCGCCTTCACCTTGCCGTCGCCCGCGAAATCGAGCGATTTCTGAAGATCGAGCCGCGTGCCCACGATGGAGCCGCGCACGGTGATCCCATTCAGCACCATACCGAAGATGTTGAGCGGGAAGTCACCCGGCGGCAGGCCGTTCAGCGCAACCGTGCCTCCGCGATCCACCATGCCAACGGCCTGCTCGAAGGCCTTTTCACTGACCGCCGTCACCAGGATGCCCTGAACGCCCCCGCCTGTTTCGCGTTTGACCTCGGCCGCCGGGTCCTCGCTTGTGCGGGCGTTCACGGTGATCTTCGCCCCCAGCCGCCGGGCGAGGTCGAGCTTGGCATCGTCTATATCGACCGCGACCACGTCGAAACCCATGGCGGCGGCGTATTGGACAGCCATGTGCCCGAGCCCGCCGATGCCCGAGATGGCGACCGTGTCGCCCGGACGGGCATCGGTCATCTTGAGGCCCTTGTAGACAGTAACCCCCGCGCAGAGAACGGGCGCGATTTCGTTGAACCCGATATTGTCGGGCAGGTGGCCGATGTAGTTGGGATCGGCCAGAACGTAATCCGCAAACCCGCCATTTACCGAGTACCCGGTGTTCTGCTGGCTTTCGCATAGCGTTTCCCAGCCGCCAAGGCAATGGCGGCAATGGCCGCAGGCGGTATAGAGCCACGGTACGCCGACGCGGTCGCCCTCTTTCACGTGGGTCACACCCTTGCCCACCGCCGAGACAAATCCGACCCCTTCGTGGCCGGGAATGAACGGTGGCTTGGGCTTGACGGGCCAATCACCCTCGGCGGCGTGCAGGTCCGTGTGGCACACGCCGGAGGCCTGAATGGCGACCTGTATCATGCCGGGCTCGACCTCGGGGACGGGTACTTCCTCGATCCGGAGAGGCGCACCGAATTCGCGGACCACGGCTGCTTTCATCGTTTTTGACATCTTTTCTTCTCCCTTATGTTGGATGTCACTGAGAACTGACCCAGCATTGTCATGGAGATTTGACCCGCCTGTCAGTATGTCTGTCGGTTCATGATGGGGTCAATGCTTGTATTTCCTTTCTCTTCCTTTTCGCGGTCTCCGAGCTGGCCTTGAAGCGATAGCTGTCGTTTCCGGTTTCCAGGATGTGGCAGCGGTGCGTGAGGCGATCGAGGAGCGCGGTGGTCATCTTGGCGTCGCCAAAGACGCTGGCCCATTCGCTGAAGCTCAGGTTCGTGGTGATCACGACGCTGGTGCGTTCGTAGAGTTTACTGAGGAGGTGTCACTTAGCACTTAAATGTGCGAATGCGGTCGTTCCGAAGAATTTTGGCACCTTAATCTGAGAATCATCGGGCCCGGGTTTCATATCAGTTGGAACTGTCGGGGTGGCCCCCAGTCGAGGGCCGGAGCGATCAGGGGCTCGGTGGCCATGGCAAATCGGTTCTTGTTGTCTCCCATCATGTGCCCTTGTAGCAATTTCAGCATTGGTGGCCCTGCGCGATCGATGATCGCCACTCCTGCCAGGAGCGCGGGACGGATGTAGAGCGGGAGGATGGGATGTTTTGGCGAGAACGGGAACGCTGTCTCTTTGGCCAGTAGGGCATCAATATCGGGAACGATGGCGCCGAGGAGCCGATAGCGCCAAAAATCGCAATCGCGAGGTAGTGGCCAGGGGATGCGGCGCATGAGCAAGAGTCGCGCGATCTGCAGGGGTGGGAGCCATGTTTCCACGCCGCATTCTGCGTGGTTATGCAACAAGGTCTCACCGCGACGTGCTGCTGCACGATAAGGCGCAAGCGTCCTTTTGCCATGGCTGGTGGTCTTGTCCTTGAATGGTTCCCCACAGTGCGGGCAGGTGATCCGCCATCCTTGCAATTCACTCCGCAGGACTGGCGGTGGACCAACATCGGTTTGATGGCAACGCGCGCAAAGTTGCATCGGACTCTTGGCGATGAACCGGTGAGCGGCTTTCGGGGCGTCCGCGAAGCTCAGGCTGCGTATACGTTTCGGGCCGACGCCGAACATCCCCGCAATCCGGTTCGCTTGGGCTTTCGTCAGAGAGAGATCGATTGCCCCGACGGATGTCGCCTCCGGCAGTCCATGGCGCAGCATGGTCAACGGTGTGACCCCATAGAAGTCCGCGTGGCGACTGATCCAGGATGACAGAAGTTCGCCGCGCAGAGGTGGCAAGGTGACGGGCAGGCGGCCCGTCATGCGAAGACCACCTCGGTATCGAATGCAGGCACCCAGGCTTCGACGGCGGTGTCGCTGATGTGTTCGGTCCCGCTTTCGATGGCTTCGATCGCAAGGCTGCCGAGCATCTGGAAGATGTTGGCCGTAATGCCATCCGTGATTTGCAGAATCCGCCGCAGGGATTTCGGCGTCAGCACAGAGGGACGCCGCAATGGAGTGTTGCGCAGGATCGACGCGATCAGCGTCTCGAAGTCTTCATTGGCGGCCCAACGGTTCAGGGTGAGCTGCTCGAAGCGGCGCGCAAGTTGAACGTCACCGCCGATGGCCTCCCGGGCGTCGTTCACGCCGAAGCAGACCAGTGAGATCTGGAGGCGATTGCTGAGAAAGCGCAGCATGTTAAGCACGATCCGTTGCTCTCGGTAGGTCCCGGCAAGGATGTTGTGAACCTCGTCGATGACCAGCACCTGGACGCCGATGGCCTTCATTATCCGCATTGTCGCCTGTTCCATCTGCGCAATATCGGCCCGCGGTGCCTGGGGCGCGCCGAGGAGGGAAAGCAGTTCGCCATAGAACCGCCGCTCTCCGGGGCGGCTGACCATTTCCATCGCCAGGACCGGTGTCTTCAGAACCCCGGACCGGCGATCATAATGTGGCGGATGCTGGTCGCGGAAGCGTTGCATGATCATGGTCTTGCCCATCCCGCTATCGCCATAAATCGCGACAGACGGCATGCGGGGGCCTCTCGGATGATCAAGGAGCGCCTCAAGGCGATCGAGGGCTTGCTTCGCGCGAGGGTAGAGAACCCAACGGCGGGACCTGATGGCGCGAATGCGTCCCGCCTGGGTTTCAGACAGCAGGGCCGCGGCGTCGGCGGTCAGATGAGGGTGATCTTTCGTCATTTTGGCTCCAGCTCATTCGGTGTCCTCAACAAAGGGCACCGGTTTGCTGGAGTCGACACCACGGAGCGTGCCCGTGTCCCGGAGGTCATCGCCCCGCCTCGACTGAGCCTTGCCGCGCCGCGCGGCAGCGGTTCTGTTTACGGCCTCGCCAACCAACTTCCGCTGTTCGAGCGCGGTCCTCACGATCGCGCGGCTATCGACTTCCCGCCGCCCTTTCTCACGCAGGGTGCGACGCGCCGTCAAAGCCTCGTGCAGGGAAATGGGTGCCAGGGTCAGGTCCGCGTAGCGGGCTTCAACGAAATTGCCCGAGGGCCGCCGCACGAACACGCGCGACATGTCGCGCGGATCATATTTCACCAGAAGCCGCCGCTCAGTCCGGCCGACATCGGCGCTGAGCGCGGGAGACCAGTAGCGCAGATCAAACAGATGAATGCCGGTCGGGCGCAAGGTTCGCTCCTGTTCTGGCAGGAAAGAGACCCAGAACTGCAATCGATCCTCCGGCAGCCGCAGAGGGATCTCACCTTCATGGTCCCGCCAGACGGCGAGGGGAGGGCGGCTCAGCGAGCTGTGGATGGATTGATGATAGGATCCGACAATGTCGAGGGCGATGTAACGCTCCAACTCGCGCAGGGTCAGCGCCGCATGTTTCTTTGAATCATATTCCGCGAGGTCTTGCGCGTTGCTGAAGGTCGTGCCGGGCAAAAGGTGCAGCCGTCCCATTTGGGTGCCGATCAGCCGCTCGATATGTCCGCCGAAGCGCGGTGTACCCGGCGGCCGCCAGTCGATCGCAATGCCCGCATTCTCGCAGCCACGCTTGAACGCGCGACTACGGAAATCCGCGCCGTTGTCTACATGAACCCGGTCGGGAAGGCCCGCCACGGGCCAGGACTCTTCGATCTCGCGCGCTTTTAGCCAGACGGTCTTGTCATAGACCGAATGCAGCAGGCAGAGGCTCGTCGAAAGCCGGGATGGCGCATCCATGGTCAGGTAGAACCCCGTCACCATACGGCTGAAGACATCCATGGCCAGGGTGAGCCAGGGGCGTCCGATCGGTTCCCGGGTTTCCTCATCGACGACAAAGACGTCGGCCTTCGTGTGATCGATCTGAACAATTTCGAGGGGTCGGGAACTGTTCAGTGTTCCCGGGACTGGCATCGTTGCTTTTACGGTCTCCGTCTCGCCCCGGCGTTGCGCCCGGTGGCGCAGATCCAGGTCACCAAGACGCCGCTCGATCGTTCGACGATGCAGCGGCTTCAGTCCTTCCGAGGCGCAATCCGTTTCAATGTCCCGCACCAGTTGCGAGACCGTTGGTCGGGTCGGTTTCAGATAGTACTTGCGGATCGCCTTCTCTATGATCGCTTCGCGTTGAGCATCCAATGCGCGATGGCCCGTCGGACGTCCGCGCTTGGTCTCAATGAGCGACATGACGGTTCTGTCCTTCCGAAACCGTCTCAGCAAGCGGTAGGTCGTCGCTTGGCTGACCTGCAGTTCGGATGCAAGATCGGCAATAGCGGCCACGCTTGATTCACCGGAACTGGACTCCAGGAATCTGCGTATCGTGACCGCACGGCGGCAGGCTTCTGCCCACTGGGCGTCATCTACCTCGTCTGGAAGTGGTTCGGTCATGGCGAGGACCCCACAAAATCGGAGCCACGATTATCGAATTAAGTGCTAAAGTCCAGCACGATTATCAATTTAAGTGCTAATTCTCAGATTTAAGCGCAAAGCTAAGCCATTGAAATCGCCTAAAACGAATTATCAGCTTTAAGTGCTAAGTCACAGCTTGTCCGGAATTCGCGTCCTGGGCGCGCAATCTGGAAGGGTTTGTCAAGGATTGGGGAGATCTTCACCGGGTTGCCGGCCAACTTAGGCCGATGATCGGGGTGTCGGAGCATGCCTGGAATGTGGCGCAGGACAGGCTGGGTAAGCAGGTGGCGACAGCGGCGTTCGCGCTTGTCTTCGAAAAGCACAATGCGGGCGAAGTCGGGTCTCCGGGAGGCTATTTGCGCGGTATGGTCGAAAAGGCAGGGGCAGGGGAGTTGCATCTCGAGCGCAGCTTCTACGGCAGACTGAACGGGCAGGCGGCGTGACGGTGCATCGGGCGACAGTGTCGGCCTTGATTGCCGTACATAATGACGCTATATCCTGTCAAGATAGGTGGAGTTAGTCATGCAGATTGAATCCTTTGCCGAAGGTGGCCTCTTTGCCCCTGCCCGTATCGCCGAAATCCTGCGCACGACGAAGGATGAAGTTGCGCGGACCGTTGGCCTTGGGCGTGACGCGTTGATGCGTGCCGACCGGGTTCAAAGTCCGAAAACCCAGAAGCGCCTTCGCGAGATGGTCGAGATCCTGAACCGGGTCGAACCGCGCTTCGGTTCGGCCTTGATCGCCTATGCCTGGTATCGGTCGGAACCACTGCCGGGATTTAGTGGCCTGACCGCGATGCAATTGGTGCGTGATGGGCAGGCCGAGGCGGTGATGGACTATATCGATGCCGTCGATGCGGGCGTCCACGCCTGAGGTCATATGCGTTATCGAGGACTGCTTTACCGGGCACTGAATCCGATCTACGCCCGTGACCCGTTGTCAGGGGAGGGCGCGCGGAAACATGGCGGGCGCTTCAATCCCAAGGGCATGCCTGCGCTCTACACTTCGCAATCGGTCATCACTGCCCTTCGAGAGGCAAACCAGGTCGGAACCCTGCAGCCGACGACACTTGTCGCCTACCAGGCCGATATCGGTCCGATATTCGACGCGGCCGATGCTGCAGAATTGGCAAGGTATGGGTTGAGCATGGCTGACCTTGCGGCAGATGATTGGCGCAGGCGCGTGCTGACCAAGGGCAGGGCGCCGACCCAGGTATTGGCAGAGCGGCTCAAGGCCGCTGGATATCTCGGGATGCAGGTTCGCTCCTTCGCAAAGGGTGCAGGTACGGAAGACCTGAATCTCGTCCTCTGGGTTTGGACATCCGGAGGGCCCTCGCGATTGCAACTTGTCGATGATGAAGCGCGGCTTGGCTGACAAGCGCGGTGGTCATGACAGTAAAGAATGTTCAACCATCGGCAGCAACTTGCGGGCAACCTGTATGATCGATCCCATTCTTAGCATCACAACGAAAGCCGCCTGATCATGCCCTCAGGCCATACGAGAAATTACGCCACCTTGACGGACGTGACCCTTAAGACCGCGATCTCTTAACGTTTGCAAGCTGATATCGGGTAACGGCCCGATTGCCACCGCCTGCCTGAGTTTGGGCTGATCGTCTAAGGCACGTGCATAGCGACGTCGTTAAGGACGTGTCTTATGCGGGGCTTGTATGCGTGGCGATATTCTTGGGCTGGAACGTCGGCGGCGGTGGGGCGACGATGAGAAGCTCGGGATCGTTTTGTCGGTCGGGGTGGGTGGCGCGACGGTGACGCAGGTTGCGCAGCGGCATGATGTGACGCGGCAGCAGATCTACGCCTGGCGGCATGAGTTGAAGAGGAAGGGACTGCTTTCGCCCTTGCCGGAGGTGCTGTTTCTGCCGGTGGAGTTGGACCGGCAGACGGAATTGGCGGAGCCGGTGCCGATCGCGGACACCGCAGCGCGGCGCCCTGCCCAGGTCGAGTTGCAACTGGCGAATGGCCGTTGCCTGCGTTTCGATCCGGCTCTGGACGCGATGACGTTGAAGCAAGTGATCCGGGCAGTAGAAGGGGCATGATCGGGCCGGGAACTGGCGTCCGCGTCTATCTGGCCTGTGGCGTGACCGATATGCGGAAGGGGATCGAGGGCCTTGCAGCTCTTGCACAGGATCATCTGCGCCAGAAGCCGGCCGGCGGTGCCGTGTTTGCGTTCCGCGGCCGGCGGGGTGACAGGCTGAAGCTTTTGCATTGGGACGGGCAAGGCTTCTGTCTCTATTACAAGGTGCTGGAAAAGGGGCGCTTTCCCTGGCCCGTGCGCGGTGACGGCGCCGCGCGCCTGACCTCGGCGCAGTTGGCGATGCTCTGGGAAGGCATCGACTGGCGCCGGCCGGACTGGGGTTCACCGTCCTGCGCACCGATGACGGCCGCAAGATCATCGTGGCGAACGGGACCATGGCGCAGAATACCATGATCAAGCTGGAGTCAGGGGCCAAGACGAGCGGGTGATGGATGGCGCCGAAGCGCACCCTACCCTCACCGGCTCCTGGCCGAAAGCCAGTCCTTCAGATAGGCGATCCCCTTTTCACGGTGATCCATCTTCCGCTCATGCATACCACGCGCGTTTGGATGGTAGGTGGCAAACAGCAGTGCCTTGCCAAGCACATCATTTGTATAGAACCCAAAGTCGCCGTGTTGATTTCCACCCAGAAGTGAGCCGGATATGGAGTGAACCCCTCGGGCTGGACCACATCGCACCATCTGAACTAAGCCGCCTTCTGGGCGAACAGGGTTTCGAATTCCTCGGGGGTTCGGTAGCCGAGGGCTGAGTGCAGTCTTTTTGAGTTGTAGATCTGCTCGATGAATATCGGCAAGCGGGCGGCCACATCGGCGAAGGTCTCGTATCCGGCCCGGTAGACCTCCTCCACTTTTAGGGTCTTCATGAAGCTCTCGGCCTGTGCATTGTGATAGGGGTTGCCGACGCTGCTCATCGAGCCGCACAAGCCCGCAGCCTCGAGAGCATCACGATAGCGCTGAGAGGCGTATTGGCAGCCACGATCGGCATGATGGATGCAGCCCTTTGGAGGGTTTCTGCTCATGACGGCCGCACGCAAGGCGGCGAGCGCCAGTTCCGTGTCCAGGTGCCGCGACAGCGCATAGCCAACAACCTTGCGGCTGCAGGCATCCAGGATGACGGCCAGATAGCAAAAACCAATTGCGACACGGATGTAAGTAAAGTCTACGACCCAGACCTTGTCCGGTTGATCGGGGATGATGTTGCGATACAGGTTGGGGAAGATCGGAGAGTCGTGCCGGCTGTCGGTCGTGCGCACAAAGCGCCTGCGGGGCTTGATGCCCAGTCCCGCCGAGTGCATGACCCTTGCGACCCTCTTGTGATTGATCGAAAGACCGCGACGCCGAAGCTCGTGGGTCACGCGTCGATAACCATAGCAGGGCAATTCATCCTGGATATCCTCGATGATGGCGACGAGTTCGGCGTCGGTCAGCCCTGCAGGTGCAGCCTTGGTCGAGCGGTAATAATAGGTGCTGCGCGGCAGGCTCATGGCTTTGCACCCTCGTCGGATGGAGCAGCCCCGGGGCCGCTGATCACGAAGGATCTCTCGCTGCCGTTCGCGCCCAGGCTTCGCGGTGTTTTTTTGGCAATATCCAGCTCCATCGTGAGCTGACCCACCTTCCGCTCAAGCGCGGCAATGCGAGCTTCATACTCGGCGATCACGCTTGCCTCGGCTTCCTCGTCATTCAGCTCGCCCCGGTCGAACTGCGCGAGCCATAGCTGGATGAGGTTGGCGGAAAGGTTGTGGCTTCGTTGCGCATCGCGCCGCCCGAGGACGCCAGCGCGGATGTCCTGGCAGAGCTGCAGCTTGAACGGCGTCGAGTGCCGGCGGTAGGGACCTCGTGTTGTCATGGGCCTGCTGCCCTGGCTCTACCTCAAGGGGGTCTCCACCGGCGATTTCGGCGAGGCGCTGGCCGCCCTTCTGGGGCCGGACGCCAAGGGCCTGTCGGCCAAGACCGTCACCCGCCTGAAAGCCAACTGGTGGTCCGAATACGAGGCTTGGGAGAAGCGCGACCTCGGAACCCGGCGGTTCCTCTACATCTGGGCCGACGGTGTCTACTTCAAGCCGCGCATGGCCGAGGAAAAGCAATGTGTTCTGGTCATCGTCGGGGCGGATGAATACGGCCGGAAGGAACTGCTGGCCATGACCGACGGCTTCCGCGAGAGCACCCAGAGCTGGCGCGAGGTGCTGCTCGATCTCAAGCGGCGCGGCCTCACGCAGGATCCCAAGCTCGCGATCGGCGACGGTGCCCTCGGCTTCTGGACGGCCCTGCGCGAAGTCTTCCCCACGACGCAGGAGCAGCGGTGCTGGCTGCACAAGACCATGAACGTGCTGAACGCGCTGCCGAAATCGGCGCAGGCCAGGGCCAAAGGACACCTGCACGACATCTGGCAGGCCGGGACAAAGGCCGAAGCCAACGTCGCCTTCAACTTCTTCGTCGAAACCTACGGCGTGAAATGGGACAAGGCGGTGGCCAAGCTGGTCAAGGACCGGGACGCGCTGCTGACCCTCTACGACTATCCGGCCGAGCACTGGAAACATATCCGGACGTCAAATCCGATCGAGAGCACCTTCGCCACCGTCCGGCACCGCACCCGGCGAACCAAGGGCTGCCTGAGCCGAAAGACCGGGCTCGCCATGGCCTTCCGGCTGATGATGTCGGCGCAGAAGAAATGGCGGAGGCTCGACGGCCGGAACCGCCTGCCAGAGGTCATCAGCGGGGTTGAGTTCCGCGACGGCGTCCGCCACATTCAAGCTGCCGCCTGATCAAGCGTCACCAACTTTCGAGCATATCTCCGCTGGAGCCGTTTCGGTCTTCGCCGACGGAGGCGAAGAGAAACCGCTCCAATGCGGGGTCGTGGAAATTAAGGATACCTGGTGCGGGCATTTTTGCTTCCTACATAAATGTGGCTCGGGATCTCGGCAGGTTTAGACACAGAACGATCTGGGTCGCCAACTCCGGCCGAGAAGACCTCGGTTGGCGTCGATCCTGCCCAAATTCCGCCCTGCACGGGCTGATGCAGATCAGTCTGGCGCCAAGCTGACGCTGCCAATGCCAGACCCGCTCGGGTCTTGCCCGTCAGCTCACCATTGCGAGCCATGCTAACATGGGTCAGGGCGTGTCGTCCGATCGTCAGGTAAAAGTACTGATACCAGCACGCTGTGCCTCTTCCCCGAAATCATGGGGTGGACGTGGTGCTGCCCCCCCCGCAGACAGCACGGAGATCAGGTATGGCCATGCGCTCGACCAAGTCGACTGTGACGTTCGAACACCCGTTTCTCTTGTCCGGTTACACGGATGAATTGCCCGCCGGCGACTACGACGTGGTCGTCGAGGAAGAGCTTCTGGAAGGTCTCAGTTTCGCGGCCTACCGGCGAACGGCCACATATCTGACCGTTCGCGGAAAGGGACGCATGGGGGGCCTGGTCGAACTGCGACCGACAAGCGAGCTCGATCTGGAAACGGCACTTGAATTGGACAGAAGGTCCGTGAAGCCAAATAGCGAGACGGCGCTTTCCCCGTCGGAGGACTTGGAATGAACACTCCCGAATGGCTTAAATCCGGAATCTACGGCGCCGCAATCGGCGCGGTCATTTTTGGCGCTGTCGGATTTACCTGGGGCGGCTGGGTGACCGGTGGAACCTCGAGCGACAGGGCCATGACCATGGCCCATAACGATGTTGTCGCGGCCATGGTGCCCGTATGCTTGGAAATGGCCCGGACCGATCCGGAGCGGGCTGCAAAGCTGGAAGCGATCCGGGCTGCCTCCACCTATCAGAAGCGCGACGCGCTTATGAAGGCCGGATGGGCCACCGTACCAGGCGCAGACGCTCCGAACCGCGACATCGCGCAAGCCTGTCTCGCAGAGCTCGAACTGTAAGGGGTCCAAATGGAACAGCCCCCAAATGTCAGCAACGAAAAGACCCCGCCCGCAACGGAAGAGATTTCCGCGCGCTGCGCTGAGACTACCGAGCTCGAAGGTCGTGTGATCGCTCTCGAAAGGGGTCTTCGACCCACAGGACAGATCGAGTTTGCGGTCCAGGCAGCGGAGAACGAAGGCATGCCGACACGACCGGTGGCTGTTCCCGTGGCGCGACGCAGGCGCCCGGCGGCAAACCGCAACATCCCGGCCGGTGCACCCGAAATCAGGCGTGCAAGCGCACCACCCCCGACCGCGAAGCCCCCCACTGCGAAGGATTGAGCAAATGAAATACGATGCGCATTCACATGGCAGGACCCTCGGGCGCCTTGTTGCGAAGCTGACTGCGGTGGCCGGCTTGATCACCTCTCTCGCGTTTCCAGTCTTTGCGCAGGACGGGACTGGACCGATCCCGCAGAACGCGCAGGCCCGCAGCTATGGCGGAGGGTGGAACTGTATCCTGGGGTATCGGGTGGATGGCGCTGAGTGCCTTACGATCGAACTGCCGGAGAATGCCTATGCGACGGGTCGTTCCTATGGAACGGGGTGGGAATGTCGCCGCGGATACGAAGAGAGGGGTGAGGCATCGTGCGCCCCCATCCTTGTGCCCGCCCACGCCTTCCTGCAATCTTACGGTTCCGACTGGCAGTGCGAACGCGGATATCGGCAGGACCGCGAAACCTGCGTTCCAATCATCCTGCCGGAACACGCATTTCTCACGGAAGATCCCGGAGGCACGGGCTGGACCTGTGATCGCGGCTTCGTCGCGGGCGAGGATGCATGCGTGCCAGTTGCGGTGCCGGAGAACGGCTATCTGACTAACGCCGAGTACGGCGATACTTGGCGGTGCGAGAGAGGATTTTTCGAGGTGGACGATCGCTGCGATGTCGTCGTGCTACCGGCCAATGCCTTCTTGGATACAGATACCTACGGGCCTGGATGGCGTTGCGAACGAGGATATGAGAGCAAGGATCGGAACTGCGTCGCGATCGAGTTGCCGCAAAACGCTCATCTCGACCGATCCGGCAACCGCTGGACCTGTGACCGAGGCTTTCACTTGTCCGATGGGGGGTGTGCTCTTGGACGATGATCCGCACACTTCGGGGGGTCCTCGTGCGTCCGGCATGAGCGTCAGCTTAGGATGCCGCCTGCGCTACGCGTTGACCCAACCGACGCCCTTGATCGCAATGCTGAATGTACACTATTCGCGCTTCGGTGATCTGGAGCGCGCCGACTATCTCGTCACCTCTCCCAGCGTCCCGCTCGAAAGCTACCGTGACGGTTTCGGAAACTGGTGCACGCGCATGGTGGCACCAGCGGGCGATTTCACCTTGTCCTCCGATGGCATTTTCCGGGATGGCGGGTTGCTCGACCCCGCTGCTCCGGATGCGGCCCAGCACGCGGTCCAGGATCTGCCGTTCGAGACGCTCGTCTATCTGCTCGGCAGCCGATATTGCGACACGGATCTTCTGTCCGACGAAGCCTGGCGGCTGTTTGAGAACACAAGGCCCGGATGGGCCAGGGTCCAGACGATCTGCGATTTTGTTCACGAGACTGTGGCTTTCGACTATATGCAGGCGAATGCGACCCGCACAGCCTCTCAGACGCTTGCCGGCCGGGCCGGTGTGTGCCGTGATTTTGCGCATCTCGCCATCGCCTTCTGCCGATGCATGAACATTCCGGCCCGCTATTGCACGGGCTATCTGAGCGATATTGGCGAGCCCGAGCCCTATCCGCCCGGAGATTTCGCGGCCTGGATGGAAGTCTTTCTCGAGGGTCGCTGGTGGGTCTTCGATCCGCGCAACAACACACGGCGCACCGCGAGGATCCTGATCGCGCGCGGCCGGGATGCCGCGGATGTGCCTTTGACGCAGACCTTCGGGCCAAGCACGCTGTTGGAATTCCGGGTCTGGACCGATCAATTGACCTGATCGGGCCTCAATCCAAGTGGTCGGCCATCAGGCGATCACGGCTCTGATCCTCTCTGAGGCAAGGCTCTGGATTTGAAGGTCTTGCGACGCTGGGCAGGCCCTGGCGGACCGTGAGATCACCGAATTGACCGTAAACAAGGAGGACGCAGATGGAACACCCCAAACTAAAGAGCGTTGCGGTGTTTTCGAGACCGTTCACTGTCCCGGGTTTTGACGAAATGCTGCCGGCCGGAGCCTACGAGATCGAAACCGAGCTGAGTGCGCCGCCCGATGACCGCAACCCCGATGCCTGGAAGGCCTCGGTTCTGGTAAATCTGCATCCGCGAAATTCGCATCCTGGACTGTCAAGGACCTTGATGGTTTCTCTGGCCGACCTCGATGCGGCCCGCGCAAAAGACGAACTTACCGGGAAAGAACTCACGGAGTTCTTCCTCGAAGAGATGTTGGCCGACCCGATGGTGCAGCTGGTTATGCAGGCCGACGGTGTCTCTGAAGTGCAGCTTCGGCATCTCTACTCAGGCAAACGTTCGTCTGAGGTCGGCTCTGATACCGTGACACCCATCCGTGAAGCTAGAACTCCGCAGGACAAGTCTGCGATTCAGACTGCGGAGAACGAAGGAATGCCGCCGCGGTCAAATTGAACCGCGCGCCGTAGTACGCACGCCGACACTTCGGCTCCCGGTCTCCCCCGAGTTGGCCGTGCTAGAAAAAGAGGAAAACACCATGACTGATCATGAGGATGACAGCCCAGAAGATCGAGGTCCTTGGAACACCCGACAGAAGCGTGCTCCACCAGAGATCGATGCCATTCTCCGCCAGGGTCGCGAACGCTTGGGTGGCCTGTTGCCAGGTGGGCTGCCGCCCGCCAAGAGCATCGCGGTGGTGGGGGCCGTTGCTTTCTTCGCAGTTGTCGCCTGGTCGTCCTACTACACGGTTCCGAGTGACTCCGTTGCAGTCGTCCAGCGATTTGGAAAATACACCGCTGAGGTTCCGCCGGGGCTTCACTTCAAATTTCCGCTTGGAATCGATGTGGCGACGCTGGTTCCCGTGAAGCGTCAGCTGAAACAGGAATTCGGTTTCACAACGCCGGGCGCGAGTGATCCGTTTCAAAGTCCGGTCGATGGCCGTCGCGAAACCGAGATGGTAACCGGCGATCTGAACGCCGCTCTCGTGGAGTGGGTGGTGCAATACCGGATTTCGGAGCCGCTGAAATTCCTCTTCGAGGTGCGTCAGCCGGGCGCGACGCTTCGCTATGTTACCGAGTCTGTTATGCGTGAGGTTGTCGGCGACCGCACAGTCGACGAGGTCATCACCATAGGCCGACAGGAGATCGAAAGCGAAGCTCTTCTGAAGATGCAGGCGCTGACGACCAAGTACGCGATGGGGATCAGCATCGATCAGGTGCAGCTCAAGAACATCAACCCGCCCGAACCGGTTCAGGCCTCTTTCAATGAGGTCAATCAGGCGCAGCAGGAGAAGGAGCGCTTGATCAACGAAGCGCGCCGCGAATACAACAAGGTCATTCCGCTGGCCGAGGGCGAGAAAGACCAGCGCATCCGCGAGGCCGATGGCTATCGCCTAAAACGCATAAACGAGGCTGAAGGTGACGCCGCACGGTTCACCGCGCTTCTGACCGAATACGTGAAGGCGCCCGAAGTCACGAGGCGGCGAATCTATATCGAAACCCTGCAGGATGTGCTGCCAGGGATAGGGTCGAAGATCATCGTCGATGGCTCGACCGCGAGCATTCTCCCGCTTCTGACGCTCGATCGGGCTAGGGGGGATAAGCCATGAAAATGAAATTTGGCATTCTTGCAGGTCTCGCCGTTGCGGTCGTCGTGACCGCCCCGGGCGCCTTCTACACGGTTGGCGAGGTCGAACAGGCGATCATTACGCAATTCGGCAAACCCGTTGGGGAACCGGTCACGACAGCCGGCCTTAAATTGAAACTCCCCTTTATTCAGGAGGTCAATCGGATCGATCGCCGGGTTCTCGAGTGGGACGGCAACCCTTCGGACATGCCAACCAAGGATAAGCTCTATATATCCGTGGACTTGTTCGCCCGTTGGAAAATTACAGATCCGTTGCAGTATTTCCTGCGCCTGCGCGACGAGCGAAGCGCGCAATCGCGGCTCGACGACATTCTGGGCAGCGAGACCCGCAATGCCGTCGCCAAGCACGAGCTGATCGAGATCATTCGAACAACGAAAGGCAGGGTGCCGCTGCGGGACACGCTCCTGACGGATGAAGAGCGCGCGCAGGACATCGGTGCGCTGGTCCCCATACAAAAGGGCCGGGCAATGGTGGAGCAGGAGATCTTCGCGGCTGCCGCAGAGAAGGTTCGTGTATTCGGGATAGAACTCCTCGACATCCGCTTCAAGCGGATCAACTACAACGAAAGCGTGCGTCCGAAGATCTATGATCGCATGATCTCGGAGCGACGACAGATCGCCGAGCGTTTCCTGTCCGAAGGCAATGGCGAAGCCGCGCGTATCCGCGGCAACCGCGTGCGCGACCTGAACAAGATCCAATCCGAAGCCTACCGGGAGGTGGAAGAAATCCGGGGCCTGGCAGATGCCTCGGCGGCGGACATCTATGCAAGAGCCTACAACATCACTCCCGAGGCCGCTGAATTCTACGCGTTCACGCGAACCATGCAGGCCTACAAGGATATGATCTCGGGCGGAACGACACTTGTTCTCACGACCGACAGCGATCTCTTCGGATACCTGAGGGCAATGGAAGGAGAAACGTCAGGCGCAGGGGCTGACCCTGCCCGTGCAGGGGCCGAAGCGTTGGTCGAACGATGATACCAGGGAGACAATAGCGATGACCGACGATCCGGTTGACCTCGATACAAGGCGAAGCGCCGAAGGCCGGATCGCGGCCGACATCCGGCGACACTCCCTGAAGGATTTCGAAGCCGATCAAAGAGCGCTCCGCTTGCGGCAGGAGGAACTCGAAGTACAGCTCCTCGCCCAACCCGCCGCCAACTGGCATGAGGCAGCGCTCAAAGCGCAGTATCTGATACGGCGCTACTCGGAAACCGCCGAAGCCAGTGACGCCCGGCGACAGGAACTCATCGAGCGCACGCTTGGTGATCTGGCACGGCTGATTGAAGAGGATGGCGCAGATCGATGACCGAACTCGTGGATCAGGACAATGGGCCTGTGCGGGCCATCGATGATGTCCCGAAAGAGCGTCTTTGTCTCCGTTGCCGCACGCCCGTTCCGAGTGAAGGCTTCGGGGAGCGGATTTGTCGGCGGTGCAAAGCGTCGCGCTCATGGCAAACGGCGGTGCAACCTGTCCGCTCGTCAGGGCGCGGGTGACCAGCGGATTGTCCGGCTTTGGCCCAAATCCAAAATCCCGGGCACTCCAAGGCTGCGGTCTCTGAGCGTCGTCATGCCTTGCGTATCATGTCCTCGTCTCGAGCCGTGTCAGTTGAAGCAGTATCAGTGTGCCGATTGTCGCAGCGAAGGCCGATCCTGACAGGATTCCTAGTTTGGCAGCGTTAAGCATCGTCGCATCGAAGGCCAGATCCGCGATGAAGACCGACATCGTGAACCCAATCCCCGCCAAAAACGAGCCGGCCACGATGAAGGGCCAGGACAGGCCCGGCGCAAGCACCGCAATGCCGGAACGAACTGCAAGCCAGCTGAAACCGAGTACGCCGATCGGCTTTCCCAATACCAATCCGGCAATGACCGCCAGAGTGACTGTTTGTTGGAAATCAGCACCCTGAAACGTCATGCCGGCATTAGCCAACGCGAAGATCGGCATTATTGCAAAGCCGACCCAAGGGTGCAGTATCATCTCGAGACGCTCGACTGGAGAGACGGATTCCGTGACCGCTGCCCCTGCCTGGAGAAGGTCATGGCGTTCTGTGGTATCGCCACTCCAATGCTCGCCGGCAGGATGGGCCAGCAACCGCCCCAGGATCCCCCGTAGACGTGCATCGCTGACCCAGACCCGGGTGGGTGTCATGAGGCCCAGAATGACGCCAGCGATGGTCGCATGGACGCCGGATGCATCAACACTTAGCCAGATTCCAACTCCCAGCAATGAATAGACCGGAACACTTCTGATTCCGAGCCGCGAGGCGCTTGCAACGGCACCAATTCCCAGCAGACCCACCCCGAGTGCCGACCAGTTCAGGGCTTCTCCGTACCCGAGCGCGACCACGAGAATCGCGCCGACATCATCGAATATCGCCAGCGAGAGCAAAAAGAGACGCAGGGTAGGTGGAACCCGGTTTCCGAATAGCGCGAGGCACCCGATTACGAATGCCGTATCGGTTGCCATAACGGTTCCCCAACCATGCAGTCCGGATTCTCCGGACATCAACGCCAAATACATTGCGACCGGAACCACCATGCCGCCCACGGCCCCCGCCAGAGGCAAGGCGACTTGTCGAGGATTTCTCAATTCTCCCAGAACGATTTCCCGCTTGAGCTCGAGCGAGAGCACAAAGAAAAAGAGCGTCATCAATCCGTCATTGACCCAGTGGCGCAGGGAGCGGCTGAAATCCCATGAGCCGAATGTCAGGCCGATACGAGTTTCCCAGAAATCCAGAAAAACGCGGTGCCAAGGCGAATTCGCCAGTCCCAACGCCAGCAACACCGCCAGGAAAAGAAGGGCACCCGCTGCCGCCTCGATTTTCAGAAAGCGTGCGAAGGGTCGCGCGAGCGTGTCGGCGGCCTCATGGGGCAGAGATGCTAGTTTGTCGATCATTGGACCGTTTTCCCCTTTTTTCCACTCAGAGGGACAGTGACTCCGCACACGCAACCAGGGTCTGTTTCCTTTTCCCTCGGCCAAATCGCTCAGTCTCAGGCAGAAAGCGCCCGAGCTTCCGCGAACGACAAAAGTCTATGGCGTTGCTCGTCCCAGAGGTGGAGGCGCGCGCAGCGGAAGCTCTCCCAAAGTGTTATGCGCTTGGTCTGCGCCAGGACATCGTGATCCCGGATAACCTCGTCCAGACGGTAGAAGGGAATGCGGCTGGCCAGATGATGCACATGGTGAACGCCGATGTTTGCGCTGATCCAGCGCAGGATACCGGGCAACGCATAGTGTGAACTTCCGTGCAGGGCCGCGTCCTGAATGTTCCAGTCCCCGTCGTGCTGCCAGCTTGTATCTTCGAACTGATGCTGCACGTAAAAGAACCACATGCCGGTAACCGCTGCCAGAAGCATCGTCGGGAGGAACACGAACAGCAGAACATCCCAGCCGCCCAGCCAGATGATCGTCATCAGTGAAAGGCCAATGGCGAGGTTTGTGCCCATCGCGCTCAGCCAGTAGCGCCAGCCGGATCGCATCAAGTGCACGGGCAGGCGGTTTTGCAGGAAGAATGTATAGAACGGCACCACGCCGAACAGGAACAACGGATTGCGGATCAGCCGATAGCCTGCCCGGCCAACTCGGCTCATGTCCTGATATTCGCTGACCGTCAGGATCGGCATGTCTCCGACGCCCCGATGGTCCAGATTTCCGGTCGTGGCGTGGTGGAGCGCGTGCGTCTTGCGCCAGACATCGTAGGGAGTCAGAGTGAGAACGCCGATCACCCGCCCGATCCAGTCGCAGAGGCGCCGGCTCCGGAACAGCGACCCGTGGCCGCAATCATGCTGGAGCATGAACAGACGGACGAGAAAGGCCGAATTCGTTAGCGCCAGAATGATTGCCAGCGCGATACTGATCGACAGCGCCCACCAGGCTACAGCCCAGAGCACCACGAACGGCACCACTGTGATCGCGAGTTCAAAAACGCTACGCGACGGGATAGGCTGTCGATACGCCGCCAGCGTTCGTGTCCAGTCCGATGGGGTGAACTGTAACTCCTGCGATGCGCGGTCGGTCTCGATTGATGAACGGCCAGCACTTGACGCGGCGTCTGCTTGCGATGCGGCACCCCCTGGGCAGAGAGCGGAGGCACCATGTTCGCCTCTTTCGCTTTCGGCAGCGTTCCATTGGCTAGGCTGTTGTGGCTGCTTGGTGTCTGAGCAGGACGAAAACGTCATGGGTGGTGCAGCTCCACTGCGATTGGATGCATCATGCCGGTGGTCTCCGCACTGAATTGCCCCCCGCGATGATCTGGTTGATGAGCGCCGCTGCGGCCCGGTGGATTTCCGCGTCAGGCTCAGTGTCGATGGTGTTCTCGTGGGTGGCCGCAGCGTCGCGGAGCACCCCGACGATCTCATTCTCCGGCAGCAATCCGCGATCGTTCATGGCCAGCAGAAGTGACTCGCAGATCGAAAGGGCGGCCAGTCCTGCAGCGTTATTCGATGTAGACATCCGGTGTATTCCTATCATCCTATCACTATCTGGCAGTGAAACCAGTCTGATGAATTCCTCATGTTCGCATGAAATGCTCTATGCTGGGCTGATCGAAAGCAGTCCCTGAGCTGATCTCGGCAGATCCTCCGCAACCGAAAGGAAAGGGTCATGACACCGCTCGCGGCAAGCCCGCTCACCCGAAAACTCTCGGCATTTGTCGCTTTGTCAGAGGCCGAACTTGCGGTGCTAGCGCGTCTGCACGGGCGTCGGCGGTCTTTTGTCGCCGGGCGAGACATGGCGCATCAGGGGCAATCGGATCAGGCCGCCTTCATCCTGTCCGCTGGCTGGGTCTGCTCTTACAAGATCCAACCGGATGGAACGCGGCAGATCGTCGATTTTCAGGTGCCCGGCGATTTTCTGGGATTGCGAAGCGTGCTTTTGCGTACCTCAGACCACAGTTTCGAGCCTGTCGTGGACGTAGAGGCTGCCGAAGTCTTGACGGGCGATCTGCTCGAGGCGTTCGCGCAGACACCGCGGCTCGCAACGGCCATCCTTTGGGCGGCATCGCGGGATGAGGCGATGGTGGTTGAACATCTCGTCGGGATTGGGCGGCGGGAAGCGGGTGCGCGTATGGCGCATTTCCTGCTGGAGTTGGGATCGCGACTGGCTCTGGTGGGCATGGGGAGTAAGGAGGGGTACGACTGCCCGCTTACGCAATATCACCTTGCCGACGCGCTTGGATTGAGCGCTGTCCATGTGAACCGTGTGTTGCGGCAATTGCGCGAAAGCGGTCTGGTGACTTTCCGGGACGGTCACGTGACGTTTCACGACTACAGCGGGTTGGTGGATCTCGCCGAGTTTGATCCGGCGTATCTGGATCAGACCGGGCCGCTTTTAAAATGATAGAGTCGCCCTCAGTCTTCAGCAAGCGTCTCAGAAGGTCGCGGCAGGCGCTTGACCGTTACTCAAGCGCGCTTCTGGCGGCGTCGAGTTCCACGTTCGTCTCGGCTTCGCTCATTTCTTTTCGAGCTTTTTGAGCTGCGAGTAGGTGCTGGAGCGCGGCATCTTTCTTCGAACCTGCAGGCGCGTCATTGCACGCGGTTTCGACGGATTTCATCTTCAGGGAGGGTCTACTCATATCCATCGTCATTATCTTGTCCTTTCATTGATCTGCCGGGAAATAAGAAGCGCACGGACATACCGACCTTTTGGGAAAAGTATGGTGGTGTCGCGAATGCTGTGGAAATTCCCTGGCGGCGCGGTCCGGGCATGTGCAGGCTCGGTTTTTCAGGCGGCGAGGTCAAGAGGCATCGGTTCTATGGGCTGAGACAGGGTCTCCCATCCATCGACCTTGCGCATCTGGATCTGTCCGGAAGCGAGTAGCGCCCAGAGCAGCATCGGGACGGTCTCGGCGCAGGGCAGCACGGTCTGGGTCTTGATGCGGCGGCGGAATTCCTCGTTCAGACGTTCGATGGCGTTGGTCGTGCGGGCGGACTTCCATTGCGACGGATCCAGGCGGGTGAAGGCGAACAGCCGCGCCCCGGCTTCTTCAAGGCTGTCGGCCATCGCCCGGCACTTGAGCCGCCACTTGCGCAGGAAAGCCTTGCGGCAGCGCTCCACCTCGGCGGAGGTGTCGGCGTAGATCATGTCCCGGTAGTCCTCGGTCAGCTCGTCGTGCATGTGCTTCGGGGCATGGGCCAGAAGGTTTCGGTGCTTGTGAACCGTGCAGCGCTGAATCGGCAGGTCGTCGCCCCAGAGTGCCACGAGCGCGGCTTCCAGCCCCGGAGCGCCGTCGACGATCACGAATTCGGGCCGTTTCAGGCCCCGGGCATCAAGATCATCGAGGAACTGGCGCCAGGCTGCCGTGCTCTCCCCGCCCATGTTCCTGATGGAAAGCAGCACCTTCTGCCCGTCGCGGCGCACGCCGATGGCGGCCAGCACCGAGATGTTCGTGGCTTTGCGGTCGAGCCGGGTCTTGATCACGGTGCCGTCGAGGATCAGACGGACGATGTCCTCATCGGCCAGACTGCGGGCACACCAGGCGTCCCAGTCCACCTTCACCTTGCGCCAGGCGCGGCTCACCACGTCCTTGCTGACGGCGCCCTCGAACAGCCCGAACAGCGCCCGCTTCACGCGCCGGGTGTTGGTGCCGGCGAGATAGACCGCGGCGATCAGGGCCTCGGCCTTCTTTGTCAGCCGCTGATAACGGGGCAGCGCCTTCGAGCGCCATTCCGTTACCTTGCCTGCGTCGTCCTCGATCCGGGCGCGCGGCACCCGCACCGTTTCAGTCCCGAAGGTGCCGGTGAGTTGCCGTTCGCGGTGCCCGTGGCGATAGCCTTTCGCCGGGCCGTCGCCCCGATCGTAGCGAAGGCGGCCGAGAAAGCCCGCCAGCTCCTCTTCGAAAACGGCTTCGATGGTCGCGCGGACGTTGGCCCGGAGCCGCTCCTCGATCGGGTCGAACCCGGCCTCCCCGGCCAGTAGCGCAAAGCTCGCAGTGTCGGTAATCTGGTTCATGGCGTGATCTCCCTGGCGGTTGCCGCCGCCGGTTGGGTGGGTGGATGTTCACCCGGAGATTACGCCGCCTTCAAATTTCCACCACTTCCGAGACACGACCAAAAGTATGCCCCCGCGCCTCTCAGGTACTCGGAAATACTGTGCCCCCAAAAGTACGGTGGGCACATCTCCATATACGGCTTCTCAGAACTTGGCGGCACTGACGCAGATTAGCCCGGGCGCTTGGCGCAGCTCGATCTTGTTCACGACTAGCTCTCGTTCAACTGAACGCAGTCGAATTCGGCCCCAGCACAGCGGTTTTGACCGGGAGGTATCGAGACTATGCACATGTCGTGATCACTCTTCGCCATCTTAGAAAGTTTCCGGGCTGCTCTTTCATCGGCTGATTTAGAAGGGAAAGAACATCGGAATTGTCAGAACTGCGGCGGCCCCCACGATGATGTTCATTGGGAGACCGATCTTGATGAAGTCCGTGAACTTGTAGTTGCCCGCACCATAGACCAGTGTGTTGGTCTGATAGCCGATCGGGGTCGCGAAGCTTGCGCTCGCTCCGAACATGACTGCGACAACGAAGGGGCGTGGATCAACCCCGATCTGGTCCGCCAGTCCGATCGCCAGAGGGGTCACGACGACCCCGACCGCACTGTTGGTGACCGCCTCCGTCAAGGTCGAAGCGAGCAAATAGACCGCGGCCAGGGCGATGATCGGGGGCATGTCCGCAAGCGGCGGGGCAATGGCACCGACGATCAAGGCAATCGCGCCCGAGTGCTGCAGCCCCGCACCAACCACCAGCATCGAGAAGATCAGAACGAGCACGCCCGCGTCGATGGAACTCCAGGCCTCATCGTTGTCGATGCAGCGCAGGACGAGGATGAAGGCCACGGCGACGAGGGAAACAAGGCTGATGTCCGCCACACCGATGGCGGCCAGGGCCACCACTGCAAACAGTGCCGCAAGCGCGAGCGGGGCCTTGCCGCGTCGGAAGGGGCGCCCTCCGGCCATCGTGACGCCAGCCAGGTCCCCGGCCTCGATCAGGCGGTCGTAGCTTTCGTCGGTTCCCTCCAATAGCAGTTTGTCCGCAGGTCTGAGGAGCGTGGTCGAGAGGTCGGGGCCGAGGCTTTCCCCATGACGATGTGCCCCAAGGACACGCATGCCATACCTGAACCCGATGGTCAGTTGCGCGATCCGTACACCGCGGCTGCGATGCGAGAGCGTGACGATCGCCTCCGCGACTGTTGTTTCGGCACTATCCCCGGCTGTCGGCCCCTGACGCAGTCCGACATCCCATCCTTTCCTGTTTCTCAACGTCAGCAGTTCGGAGGTGCGGATAACCGCGATCAGCCGGTCACCAGCGGCAAGGATGTGATCGAGCACGTCGTCACGCCTAACCTCTGCACCGGAACGTATTCCGACCACCGTCACACCCGGGCGGGTCAGATCATCGATATCCCCCAAGGCGTGACCCAGCCCCCAGAAATCATCCTTTGGACGCAACTCGGTCAGGAAATCCGCCTCACCTGCCGCACCCAGATCCGTCTGATCCTTGCGGTTGGGAAGCAGGAGCGGTCCGAGTAGCAGCAGGGTCAATCCGCCGGTGGCCGCGGCCACCAGACCGACCGGTGTGATTTCCAGAATTGAGAAGGGCGCCAGCCCGATCTCTCTGGCAACGCCATCGACCAGCAGATTGGTCGAGGTTCCGATCAGCGTGCAGGTCCCGCCGAGCACCGCCATGTAAGAGAGCGGGATCAACAGGCGTGTCGCTGCGAGGCCGAGGCTTTGGGCCAGTCTTATGGCGACCGGGATCAGCACCAGGACGACAGGTGTGTTGTTCATGAGCGCCGAGGCCACGAGGGTCGAAGCCAGAAACACGCCCGTTGCCGCAATGGGGCGCTGGCCGGCGGCGGCTACGACCCGGTTTGCCAGTACATCGAGCAACCCGGTGCGGACGAGGGCGCCGCTGAGGATAAACATCGCGGCGATGGTGATCGGTGCGGGATTCGAAAAAACCGACAGAACAGTGTCTTGAGGCACCAGTCCAAAAACGACAAACAACGCCGCGACCGCTGCGGCCGTCACCTCGGGGGCGAACCGCTCATAAAGGAAACCCGCGAAGAGAACCAGAAGAAGCGCGAGCGCAAGATAAGGCTCGTAGGTGGGCAGGTGTGTCATTCCGGAGTCTCCAGTGCATTGACGGCGGAGAGGTCCTGACGTCGCGCAATATGTGGTCTTTCGTTCTCACTCTACCCCGAAAACCGACGCGGAGCGCTCCTCGATCGGTCGCCGCGGACCGGGGTTGCGGTGATCAGTATTCGATGACCACGTGGCGCACCTCAACGGTCATGCTTCGCTGGGTGTTTCCCGACCCCGTGAAGCTCCCAGTGACCGGGACGACCTGATGAATGCCACGGGCGACCGCCACGGGAATGAGGTTCTTTGATCCGACGCTCCGGTTTGTAGGGTCGAACGCGACCCAGCCGGCACCGGGAATGAAGACTTCGGCCCAGGCATGGGTAGAACCCGCCCCTTCAGATCCGACAAGGCGCGTCTCGGGATCGAAGAGATAGCCGGAAACGATGCGGGCACCGAAACTGAGCGTGCGCGCGGCTTCGGCAAACAACACCGCAAAGTCACGGCATGAGCCCCAACCGCGGGAAAATGTTTCCAGCGGCGACTGTGTCCCTTCCATCTCTCGCCCCTGATATGCGATCTGCGTCGACACCCCGTTGGCGATATCCTTGAGCAGAGACAACGTATCCGTGGGGCGTTGAAGGACGAAGCCCTCGACCCAGCTGGAAAACTTGCCGTCAGGGTCGGGATATTGTGGCGCCGTCAGGGCGCCGAGGTCGGCCCAGTCGTCGCCTGAATAAAGGAAGGGAAAGCTGATTGCCTCCGCCGCTATGGCGAATACCGGCCACACCGCGGCGGTCAGATCGACGGTTGCACGGCTTTCGATGATCAGATGGTCGCTCGGCTGATTGAACTGCGCCGTGGCGACCGCATTGCCCGCAACGTCATGGGCCCAGGTGATATCGGCATGGGGCGTGAGGATGATCTCATGCGACAGCAGCCGCAGGTCCCGGGCTTCGCGCGGGCGCAGCATCATTCGATGAGGTCCAAGCAGAACGGGTTCGCCGTAGCGGTATTCGGTCTTGTGATAGGTCATCAGCGTGGTCACGTTAGGTGCCTTTCGGCTGCAATGCGGTCACCCGGAGTCGGGTCGGTGGGGTGGCGTCGGTTGGACAGGCGGTCAATCCGGCGGGATCGGGAGCACAGAACTGTCGATTTCGGCTGACGTCTCGGTCGACACAAGGGGGCCGAGAGTCAGGTTCAGGTCGTGAGACCCGCCGTCGAGCGGCAGGAACACCGCCGGCCCGGCCGTGATGGGGTGGCCATCCAGCGTGGCTCTCGGATGATCCGCTCTCTCGATCCGGATCCTACAAGACGTGCCCGCCACCCTCAGCGTCATGGAAAATCCCGGCCAGTCGGGTGGCATGGTGGGGGCGATCCGCAGACGGTCTCCGTCCCGGGTCACGCCGAGGATGCCTTCGATGGCCGCACGGTGCATCCAGGCGGCCGCGCCCGTGTACCAGCTCCAGCCGCCGCGTCCGATATGCGGGGCAACGGAATAGACATCGGCGGCGACCGCATAAGGTTCCGTCCTGTAGCGCTGTACGTCCTCAGGCGACCGGGCGTGATTGATCGGATTGAGCATCGCGAAGAGCTCCGCAGCGCGCGCTCCATCCCCCAGTCGCGCCCAGGCCAGAATGGCCCACATCGCGGCATGGCTGTATTGCCCGCCATTCTCGCGCAGCCCCGGCGGATAGCCGGCGATGTAGCCCGGATCCTGCGAGCCCGAGTCGGGACCGATCCCGAAAGGCGGCGTGAACAGCCGCGCCAGATCGTTTTCGCGATCGACCAGAAGGCTGTCGACGGACTCCATCGCGCGCCGCGCGCGGTCGCGATCTGCCTGTCCGGACAACACCGCCCAGCTTTGCGGGATCGAGTCGATGCAACAGGCCGGGGAGCCGGCCGCTCCCAGCCATGTTCCGTCATCGAAGGTCGCGCGGCGGTACCAGTCCCCATCCCAGGTATGGGTCTCCATGGAGAGGCGCAGCGTTTCGGCCTGCTCGAGCCAGCGCCGTGCCCGGGCCGGATCGCGCTTTTCCGCAAGCGGCACGAAGGCGCCGAGCGTCTGCAGCAGCAGCCAGCCCAGCCAGACGCTTTCGCCGCGGCCGGCGGCGCCGACGCGGTTCATCCCGTCGTTCCAGTCGCCGCTGCCGATCAGCGGCAGACCGTGCTCCCCGGTCAGGCTGAGTGCGCGGTCCAGCCCCAGGGCGCAATGATCGAACAGCGCCGCACCGTGGCCCGCATCGTCGGGCAGGAAGAACGCGTCGTGCTCGGTCTCTCCGAGGCGATGCCCTTCGAGGAAGGGCACCTGTTCGTCCAGTATCGCCCTGTCGCCCGTACTCGTCACATAGGCGGCGACAGCATGGCCGAGCCAAACGCAATCGTCGGAAATGCGCGTCCGTACCCCCTGGCCGGAATGCGGCAGCCACCAGTGCTGCACGTCGCCTTCCGGGAACTGGCGGGCGGCGACCCGCAGCAGATGCGCGCGGTTGCGGTCGGGGCGCGTCAGCATGAAGGCCATGTTGTCCTGCAGCTGGTCGCGGAACCCGTAGGCGCCGCTTGCCTGGTAGAAGGCCGCGCGCGCCTCGATCCGGCAGGCGAGCGCCTGATAGGGCAGCCAGCCGTTGACCATGATATCCATCGCCCGGTCCGGCGTCTCGATCCGGAGATCGCCCAGCGTGTCGTCCCAATAGGTCTGTACCGCGGCCAGTTCGGCCTGCATGTCGGCGGACCGCAGCCTTTTCAGAAGCGGGACGACCGCCGCCGCGTCTGCGCATTGGCCGAGAAGATGGACGAGCTCAATGCTCTCGCCAGGGGCCAAGGTCAGGGTCTTCATCATCGCGAGGCAGGGATCGAGCCCCGCTCCGACCCGCCCCGACATGACGGCGCCCCGGCGTAGTGCGGCGGGATCGGCATGGCTGCCGCCCGAGCCCAGAAATTCGGTGCGATCTCCTGTCCAGGCCTCGGCCGGACCGGAAGGCGCGTTGAGCGCCGCGAACATCACCCGGCCGGGAAAGGTAGTGTTCCATGGATTCTGGACCAGAAGCGCGCCAGTTTCCGGCTCGTGCGAGGTCACGAGGAACGGGGCCGAGGCGGCGCGCGATTGACCCATGACGGGTTCGCTATAGGTGACGACGCTCAACCTCCGGGGCTGCGTCCCTGTATTGCGCAGGAACAGCCGCGAGACCCTGACCGGATCGGCGCGCGGCACGAACTGTACCAATTCGCAGTCGATGCCATTCGCCTGATGCTCGAACCGGCTGTAGCCGAAGCCGTGGCGCACGATGTGCGGACCGGCCCTTGCAGAAAGCGGCAGAGGGCGCGCAGTCGGTGAAAACAACACGCCGCTGTCGTCGTCTCCGATGTAGATTGCCTCGCCCGGAGGGTCTGCCACAGCATCATTGGACCAAGGCGTTAGCTGGTTGTCGCGGCTGTTCTCGGCCCAGGTAAAACCGCTGCCGCTGGCCGACACCTGGAATCCGAAGTCCGGATTGGCGATCACGTTGATCCATGGGGCAGGCGTAGTGTCCGGTGGGCCAAGGCGGATGACATATTCTCGTCCCTCCCGGTCGAACCCGCCTGTGCCATTGTAGAACTCGAGGTTCGGGCGGTCGGATGGCGGCCTGGCCTCGTCCCGCTGCGGGGCGGTTCTGTCAAGTCTGTTTGCGCGCAGTCGGAGCGCATTGGCGGGTTGCGGGGCGGGGCCAATCTGTCGCGTGTCTGCGATCATGGTGTCAGCCGTAACAGGATCGGCAAGAAGGGCGTCGAGCTGTTCGCCAATCATGCCGCGCCGGGCCAGCATCACAACCCGCGCCGCAGCCAGGAGAAGCGCCCGCGTATCTGGTGCGATCAGGTCGGAGCGCAGCGCAAACACGGCGCCCCGGGCCGGTCGCGTGTCGTCGCCGGGACGGGAATGGCTGCTGCGCAAGGCGATGTCGATGGCGGTCTGCAGATCCTTGACATAGGAGGCCGGGTGCTCGTTGAGGATCACCAGATCGACCGCAAGCTGCCTTCCCAGCCAGTACTCGTGGGCCTGTAGCAAGGCACGAACCTGTCCGATATCGGCGGGATCGTCGATGCGCAGCACCACGATCGGCAAATCGCCGGAAATCGCGAGCGGCCAAAGGCCGGATTGACGTCCGGAGCCCCGTAACAAGGTGGCAGACGGCAGGCGGAATCGGCGATCATGATAGAGGACAGGGGCGGCGAGGCGTTGGAAGTCGGCGGCTTCGGTCGGCGAGATGCCTAGATGGCGCAGTTGCACCTGAGCCTGGGTCCAGGCCAGGGTCCGTGCGCGGTCATAGGCGCTGCGGTCGTGATGCCGGTCCATCAGATCCATCAGCGCTTCGCGGCTGTCGGCAGCCACCATCCAGACCAGGATCCGTGCGGTGCGCCCAGGCGCGATCAGGAGCCGGTTGCGCAGTGCGAAAACCGGATCCAACACCGTGCCCGTGGTTCCGGCGAGAGGCGCCGGATCGGTTATGGCGCGCGGCTGGGCCTGGTCATGATCGCGGCCGAAAGCGCTGTTGCGATCACTGTCATATTGCAGCGGCGCGACGGTCGTCCCCTCGACCACGGAGAACTGCGCCACCCAGATTTCCGGTTCCTCCGGGCTGCGCTGCCTGCGCCACGCTATCAACGCGCCGTATTCGGGCAGGAACTCGGTCTGAACGAACATCCGCGAGAAGGCCGGGTGCGCCAGTTCTGAGGCCGGATCCGCCAGCGTCAATTCGACGTAGGAGGTTACATCCAGTTCCCGGGGTTTGCGCCCGCCATTGGTCACCGACAGGCGTCGCACCTCCGCATCCGCCTCGCCCGAAACGAGAACATCCAGCACCGTTTCGAGCTGGCCTGTCCGGGCGGTGAAAGTCGCGTGATCCTCGAAGAACTGCACGTCCTGCGCGTCGGCAGTATCCGGCGCGCCAGGTCCGAACCTCTGGTCAGAGCCGTCCGAGAGATTCCGGATGTGGAGGATGGCGCCATGCGGATCCCGGGTCGCGTCCTCGCGCCAGCGGGTGAGCGCAATATCGCCCCAGCGGCTGTAACTCCCGCCCGTGGCGGTCAGCATAACCGCGTAGCGTCCATTCGACATGAGATGAGTGACCGCGGGGCCGCCCGGGGGGCCGGCAATCCGGCGGCCCCGGTCCGCTTCGGACGGCGTCGGACCGCCGGGCCTGGCGTCCTCAAGCGGCGGCAAGGCGCGGTCGATATCGCGCGGCAGCCGTTCCTGGAGCAACAGTTCGCTGGCATGGATCATCGGTTCATGGTGGAACCTCTGGCGCATCAGGCCGCCGGTCAGGGCGTTGGCGATGGCCACGATGGTCATCCCCTGATGATGCGCCATGTAGCTTTGCACCACGGCAACGCGGCGACCCGGCAGCACACGGTCGGGGGTAAAGTCGAGGGCTTCATAGAAGCCACAGAGCCCAAGGCCACCCATGGCCTCCAGGTCGTCGTAGTTCCGCCGTGCAGCACCGGGATCCAGCATCGCGGCCAGCCCGGTTGCATAGGGCGCGATCACCAGATCCCCGGCAAGTCCGCGCTTGAGCCCAAGCCCCGGCACACCAAAGGTGGAATACTGATAGTTGAAATCCACATCCCGCGCGTTGAAACCGGATTCCGAAATGCCCCAAGGGACGCCTTGCGCCCGTCCGTAGGCGATCTGTCTCTCGACGACCAATCGACAGGTGTGACCCAGCTGACCGCCTTCGGGTTCTTGCAGCACCAGCCCAGGCATCAGGTATTCGAACATCGAGCCGGCCCAGGAGACGAGAACGGCGCCGCCACGGGTTGCGGTGACCGTCCGCCCCAGACGGAACCAGTGCCGCAGCGGCAGATCCTGTTTGGCGACGGCGAAGAGACTGGCCAGACGCGCCTCGGAGGCCAGGAGGTCATAGCAGGACGGATCGAGACTGCTCTCATGGACCGAGTAGCCGATGGACAGCAGCTTGCGCTCGGGGTCAAGCAGGAAGCCGAAATCCATGTCCACTGCGAGCCCACGGGCCTGCACTCCCAGCCGATGCAATTCTGCGGCCAGAGCGGCATGGTCGGCCTCAGTTGACGCGGCATCTGTCGCGGCTTCGGCCAAGCCGTCGCGAAGCAAGGACAGCCATCGGGGCGCATGGGGGGGCATAGCCGCCGGAGGCGGAGTGGCGCGTTCGGCCTTAGCCGCCAGGCGTTGCAGGAAGGGCCAGTTCACTTCAGCCTGTTTCAGGCCATCGCGCAGCGATCCGATCGCCTCGGAGCAGGAGTCACTGAGCGGGGACATTAACCGCTCTGCGTCACGCTCCACCAGGTCAAGAAGATCGGTCAGCCCCTGAGATCTCTGACGTGGCGTCGCGCCGGAATGCGCGGCCCAGTCCTCGCAGGCGTTGGCCAGTGCGATCAGGTGGCCGGCCAGATTGCCGCTGTCCACCGACGAGACATAGGGCGGGTCGAGAACCCTGCCGTCTCGCGTGTCGTACCAGTTGTAGAAATGCCCCTTTACCCGCGGCAGCGCTTGCATCGTGCCAAGGGTCGCGGCGATCCGGCTGGCCGCCTGACGCAGGCCGATCCAGCCGAAATCGCGGGCTGTGACAGTGGACAGAAGATAAATCCCCATATTTGTGGGCGAAGTTCTGTGGGCGAGCGTTGCGTGTGGCTGCTCCTGAAAGTTGTCGGGGGGCAGATGGCTGTCTTCTGGCGTGACGAAGGTCTCGAAATAGTGCCATGTCGTGCGTGCGATCAGGCGCAATTCCTGGGCGTCCTGCGGGGTAAGGGCGGCGTCGGGTTGTGCGCGGGAAGGCTGACTGACTCGAAAGGCGATGAGCGGCGCGGCAAGCCAGAGGGCTGCAAAGGGCAGGATCAGGGGGAGCGCACCGGGGGCGGCCAAGCCGGCCAGGCCTGTGGTCGACAGTCCCAGCAGGATCCCCGGCGCCATGGCACGGGAAAATCCCCGCAGATCGGGGCGCGGAGCGGCCGAGACCGAGGCCGCCGTGGTCCATTCCAGGAGATGCCGCCGTGAAACCGTCAATCGCCAGAGTGTGCGGGCGATGGCATCGAGCGCGCGCCAGGCGGCGTCGGCGAGAAAGCTGACCGCCAGCCCGGTTTGCAGCACGGCAAGCGACAGGTCTTCCTGCATCAGGCGCAGGTGGTTGCGCATGTGAAGGCGGCGCTGATGCGGAACGGCGGAAAGGGCCGCGTGCAGGAAAGCGGGCAGGCTCATGGCGACCAGTGCCAGAGCCGTCGCCAGCAAGGCCGCCGGGCCAGGCAGAAGCCACCCCAGTGTCAACAGGACAAGCGTGGCCGGGGCCAACAACGAGCGGCGCAACGTGTCCAGCACCTTGACCCGTCCCAGCGCGCCCAGCCCGCCTTCCCGGCCAAGCCAGGGCAGCAGTTGCCAGTCGCCGCGACACCAGCGATGGATGCGCCGCGCAGCGAGGTCCTGTCGGTCGGGGAAGGACTCGATCAGTTCCACGTCCGAGACGAGCCCGGCCCGGGCGAAGATGCCCTCAAGCAGGTCATGGCTGAGAAGGGCGTTTTCGGGCACGCGCCCGGCCATCGCCTCCTGGAAGACATCGACGTCGTAGATGCCCTTGCCGGTAAAGGAGCCCTCGCCGAAGAGATCCTGATAGACGTCCGACGCAGCTGCAGCATAGGGATCCATCCCGCCCGGACCCGAGGTCGCGCGCTGAAATGCCGTGCCGTGCCGTTCCGGTGTCAGGGCGGGGGTGATCCTCGGCTGTAGTATGGCGTGACCAGCACTGACCCGGCTGAGGGCCGTATCGAAGATCGGCTGGTTCAGCGGGTGCGCCATCTTGCCGATCAGCCGCAAGGCCGCGTCACGCGGCATCCGGGTGTCGGAATCGAGCGTCAGGACGTAGCGCACCCCGGGGGGCACGGCTGGCACATGACCCTCTGCCGTGCGGTAGTCGGTATCATCGGTACCGCGCAACAGACGGTTGAGCTCGTGCAGCTTGCCGCGTTTGCGCTCCCATCCCATCCAAATCTGTTCGGCGGCGTTGTAACGGCGGTCACGATGGAGGTGCAGAAAGCGGGCACCGGCGGGACCCGCGCCGTAGACCTGGTTCAGTCGGGCAACCTCGACGTCGATCAACGCGACAAGTGGCGCATCCTCCGGCATGTGCTGTCCGGGGGCGTCCAGCCCGTCGGTCAGGATTGCAAAAGTCACGTCTCCTTGGGCGCCGGACAGATAATGGACTTCCAGCCCTTCGAGTTGTTCGGTCAGCTCTGCGCCATTTGTCAGCATTGTCGGCACAACCACGAGCGTGCGCAGCGAAGACGGCACGCCGCTCTCAAGCGCCAGTCCCGGCAGTGCCGTGGCAGGTACGGCCCAGGCCACCATGCGATCAACGATAAGTTGAGCGACGGCGCTGGCCGGGATGACCGCTGCGAGGAGCCAGAGCGCAAGCATGGTCCATGACGCGGATGGGCCGGAAAGAGGCACCAGACTCCATGCGCTCAGCGCGAGCAGCCCAAGAGTGACACAAAGAATGCTGCCAAGGTATCCTGCGAGACCGGGTCGGACCTGCGGGCGATGCCATCCTCTGTATCGATAGCCGATCTGGCGTTCGAACGCCTCCCGGCCCTCGGCGAGGAGATGCCAGCCCGGATCGCTTCTCCGCAGGATTTCCGGCTCGGAAATCCGGTCGCCATCCGCTTCCGGCGCAGCCACCGCCGTCGCCAGCACCTGCTCGGCCAGATCCAATTCGCTGTAGTCACTGTGACGAGCGAGATCCTCGAGGGCATCGCGATAGAGGTTGCGGCTGGCGAAATCCATCGCCGAAAATCCCGGATGCTCCCGCAGCTTCGCATCGACCAGGCTGACACTTTCAAAGAGCTCTGGCCAGTCCGTCTCTGCGATCGTGCGCAGGCTGGTGATGACGTTTCGAACCGTGACGTTCGAGGCGCCCTGACGCTCCTGTGCATGCCGGACCGCCAGGTCGACATTCGACCCCTGCTTGGCCAGCCGATCCTCCAGCCAGCCGATGGCCGGGGTCGTGACAGGGTCGCAGTCGCGTAGCCGTTTCGCCAACTGGGCGGCAAAGATCTCAGAAAGTGGCTCGGACGCGCCAATATCTGCAGGCATCCCGGTCTGGTCGGCCTCCAGGAGCCGATCTGCAAGGGTATCCGCCGAGAGGCGCATCCTGTGACCGAAGGTGATCTGGTCGGCCAACCGCCGCAGGTTTTCCAGAAGGACGAGGCGGAGCGTTATCGGAACCGCCCAGAGCTCCCCTATGGTCAGGGGCTGGACCTGCTGATAGGCGCGCAGAAAGCGGGCCAGCGCGGGGGCGTCGAGATGGCTGTCCGTATGGGCGACATAGGCCCAGATCAATTCGAACACTCGTGGATAACCGTGAAACGGCCCTTGGGCGAGTTTCGGCAGAAGCTTGTAGTAGCTGGGCGGCAAATCCGTACGGCAGTCGCGCACCTGCGCCTCGACCCTGTGAAAATTGTCCACCAGCCATTGGGCAGCAGGGACAATAGGTTTTCCCGCCGCCAACTCTGAGAGACAGGCCTTGCGAGTGGCCCTCAGAGCCGTCGCATTATCGTCCAGTCGCTGGCGCAGTGACGCGACACGCGGTGAAGAGGCACATATACGCTGGACCTCCGCCAGGCTGGCGGCGTGTTGCTCCAGCCTTTCGATACCGAAAAGCTCCGCGCGCACCGGCGCGACGCTCTTCCAGGGTGAGGTGCGGGTGCCGCGGAGGTCGAGTCGAGGTAGCGTCCAGGCCCTCATGCTAGAATCCTGTCGGCAAGTGGGCAATTTTGCCGACTTGCCGCTTGGATGCACGTTCTGCGCCCAGGCCCGGGCGATCGCGCAAGACGAGCCGGGTCAGGCCTTTTTCCCCTTCGGCTTTGTGTCGATCGTCAGGCCCTTGCTGAAGGACGGCGCCGGCGCCGGTTCAGCCTTCTTCTGCTTCGGTTTCTTGTCTTCTCGGCCGCGACGGCTTTTGCCCTTCGCCATGGTGTTCTCCTAAGTGTTTTGTGTACGTGGAAAATTCTCTCGCCTCGACGAGGCGAAGACCGCATGCGTCGCGGGCCAGGATTCCGAGGGCCACGCAGGTCCGCATCGGTGCAATTTGAGAGTATCGCCGAGGTCAGCCGCTTCCATGCTGATCCAGATCAGCGTTCAACGGAGAGTCTTTCTGCTAGGTGGTGTCGCGAATGCTGTGGAATTGGCCCTGGCCGAGGGCGTGGCGACCAAGACCCATGTGCTGAACCTGTTACACCGGCTGGTCGACGGCAAGGTCATTGGCGGGCCGCCGCTCGATACCCCGCAGGCCCTGGCCCTGCGTCGCGAGCCCAAGGCCAATGTCGAACGCTATGACGGCCTGCGCACCCCCATTGCAGGAGGCCGTCATGCGTCATGATCCTGCCAGTGGCGCCATCGTCATCATGCTCCGCAGCCTGAAGATGCATGGCATGGCGCAGGCCGTGACGGACCTGATCGAACAGGCTGCGCCGGCCTTTGAAGCCGCCGTGCCGATCCTGTCCCAACTGCTGAAAGCCGAGATGGCCGAGCGCGAGGTCCGCTCCATTGCCTATCACATGAAGGCCGCGCGCTTCCCAGCCTACAAGGATCTCTCGGGTTTCGACTTCTCGGCCAGCGAGATCAACGAAGCCACGGTGCGCCAGCTGCATCGTTGCGAGTTCATGGACGGGGCTCAGAACGTGGTCCTGATCGGCGGTCCGGGCACGGGGAAGACTCACGCCGCAACCGCCCTCGGCGTTCAGGCCATCGAGCACCACCGCCGCAAGGTCCGCTTCTTCTCCACCATCGAACTGGTCAATGCCCTGGAACAGGAGAAGACCAAGGGCAAGGCCGGGCAGATTGCCGAAAGCCTGACCCGCCTCGATCTCGTGATCCTCGATGAGCTGGGATATCTGCCCTTCAGCGCATCAGGCGGGGCGCTGCTCTTCCATCTGCTGAGCAAGCTCTACGAACGCACCAGCGTCGTTATCACCACCAACCTCAGCTTCAGCGAATGGGCCACGGTCTTCGGCGACGCCAAGATGACCACCGCACTGCTCGACCGCCTCACCCACCGCTGCCACATCCTTGAGACGGGAAACAACAGCTTCCGCTTCAAGGCCAGTTCAGCCGCCGCAGCGCGCCAGAAGAAGGAGGACAATAGCGCCTTGACCACTGAATGAACGGAAATCCATAGTCAGAGGTGGCTCACTTCTCGATGGAAATGCCGGCTCACTTCTGGGTGGAAATCAACATGCCGGGATCTGATCGAGCAGGTCAGGCAGGACGGGTGCGTCACCGATGTTGCTGCCGGTGATCTCGACGGCCCGCATCTCCAGCGTTTCCTCATCAATGCCGATATGTATCTTGCGCCAGATACGTCGTTTGGGGCCGCCGTGCTTACGGGCGTTCCACTCACCTTCACCCTCGACCTTGATGCCGGTACTGTCGATCAGGAGGTTCAGCGGACCCGTGCCGCCGAGATAGGGATGCTTATGTTCAGCTTCCGCTGGCGACGGCACAGGGTGCTGAAGTCCGGCACGGTCCAGTCCATCCCGACCAGCCGAAGAATGCTCTGCATGAACCCTGTCGTCTGTCTCAGCGGCATGCCGAACAGCACCTTCATGGTCAGGCAGGTCTGGATAGCGGCATCGCTGAAACTCGGCTGCCGCCCACGTTTTCCGGTTGGAGGCGGCTTCCACACCATGTCGGGATCGAACCAGATCGTCAGCGATCCTCGTTGCTTCAACGCTTCGTTATAGGACGACCAGTTCGTGGTCTTGTACTTCGTAGGGGCCCAACTGCTCATGCCCTCGAGCTACCATGCTGGATTCACGCAGTGAATCCCCCAACCGATTTCTGCAACAAGGCCCAATGACGGCCCTGGCAATCGCCATCAGCTTTGCGACACGGTGACCAACCCCAAATCGCGCATCTGGTCGGGGGTTAGCATGTTGATCTCGTCGGGCTCGGTCCGCAGCGCATGGACCATCAGCCGCAGATCGACGCCCATCTCGGTCAGGTAAACCATGACGCTGGCTTGCGCGCGCTGCAGATCCGAGACCGCCAGAAAGGCGGGCAACATGGTGTTCTTGCCGAAATAATGCTGATGCACGCCGACAAAGCCGCCCGGTTCGACGCGGCGATTGACGCCGGCCGCCAGTAGATAGGGGCAGGCCGAAAGACAGACTGCACCGTCCTCGACCACAGTATCGAAGCCCGCCGCGCGAATGGTGCGTCCGATGGCAAGCGCATCGGAGACAGAGCCGCCGGAACTGTCCAGCGAGACCAGCGTCGCTGTTGGGCGCGCTTCGTCCATCCAGGCGGCGAATCGGTCGGCATCACCGGTGGCAATCTGGCCGTCCAGCCGAATGGCGCCTTCGGTTTCCGCAAATTCCAGCGCCGTCGGCATCGGCCGCATCGCCGGCGCACCGGGCTGCGAAGGGTCCGGCGCTGTGCGCAGATCGGGGCGATAGGGGCGGATGCCGGCGCCATCCTCGGGCGCAAACAGGCTGGGCGCAGAGCGGCTGGAATCCGTGAGCATGTCCAGATAGACAATGCCCGCCCCCAGGATCACCTGCGACAACAGCACCGCCTTGATCGCTGCCTGAGGCGAAGAAAAGAACCGCATTTCAGCCCTCAGCCTGTGATCTTGAATCGGCCCTATTAGTCGCAGGCAACGACCGGAGGTCGCGCTCGGCGGGCGGTGGTGAGGGTGTGCGGGAGATGCCCTCTTCATATTCGCGCAAGAGATCGGCGGCGGCCAGCGCCGCGCGCAATTCGCCAACCGTCATACGGTCGTCGCTGTGATGCACGCCGCGACCGCTGCGAATGGCGGCCTGCACCACGATCATGATGAAGACCAGAACGGCGGGCAATAGATCGATGGAAATCGCCCCCGCCCAGGCCGGCACGAAATTGCGGGCATAGGCGATCACCGCGTCCGCCGCCGACATCGGCGTATAGACGGCCTCGTCGGGAACCGGCATGGCCTCGACCTCAGCAGCGGCACCGGCAAGGGTTCTGGCGCGGGCTTCGACCAGGCTCAGGACCGAGGTGATGGTGCTGGATTGGCCTTGCTGGATTGCAGCGGTTGATCCGTCCAGCTCGGGCAGGACCACCGCATCTGCCAGATCCTGCGCCGCGCGGCTGACCAGCGGCGCGGGGTTCAACTGGCGAAGCTGGGTGATAAGTCCCGCCAGTTCGACCGCATCTTCGGAAAACTGGACGGTGCGATCCTCTAGCCGACCTGCACCCACGGCAATGCCGCGCATCTGTGACAGGATGGTATTTCCGCGCGCAAAGGTTTCCTCGATGGGCGCGTCGGCCTCGGCCAACTGGGCTTCCAGCGCGCCCAGTTCGGCCTCTTTCTGAGTCAGCACACGAAAGACCGCCCCGCGCCCCGAAAAGCCCGAAAGCGAGCCGCCCTCTTCCTGCTGGGACAGATCGTCAAAGCTTTGCCGCACGCGGGCGACGTCGCGGGTCAGCGACTGGCCGGCAACTGCATTGGCATGAGCGCGCTCTAGCGAAGCCTGATAATTCTGCACCGTCGCGGCCATGTGGGTTTCCACCGCCGCACTGCCCGCCAGCGCCGCCGCGTTCAACCACGACGACATGGCGATGATTGCCACGCACCCAAGCGCCATCGCCAGCAAAAGCCCCAGACGAGAAGCTGCACTGCGCACCGCCGGCAGAAGCCGCAGCAAATAGGACCAGAAGACGAAGATCCCGACCGAGACAGCAATCGAATAGGCCAGCGCGGCGAAGGTCGTCCAGATGCCCGGCTGATCCAAGAGCGTGCGCACCCCCAGATAAGTATAGATCCCAGACGCCGAGGCCAGCACCCCAAGGGCTGTCGAGGTGAAGGTATCCAGCCAGTCCAGATGCCGCTCCAGCTCGCGGGCGTATCGGTCGCCCTGGCGACCCGAAGTGGGGCTGGCGGGTGGGGATTTGTCGGTCATCGTGGCTCCGTCGCGGGATCGGCCGGCGCGGGGCCGGGATGCAAGCCATCTTTCAGCAAGGAAAGTGTCTTGTCGATGCCACGCATTCAGGTGGGGATCACGCTCGCATGAGTGCTGGACCGGAACGAGCCGAGGGTGGGACGACTTTGTTGTGGCCATGCAACGGCTTGTGAAGTTGCCGGTGTCGTAGGTAGCGTTTCAGTCCGAAGCTTCGACGCGCAGCAACCAAGTGCTTAGTTTCCAGTCGCTGAGATGACAAGGATGGGGGACACTGCCAAGGTGCGGGGCCAATGGACCTATCTTTAGCACGCGGTTGTTCGATATGGGCAGACGCTGGATTTCATGCTCTCCGAGCGGCGAAGTTTGTCCGAAGCACGGCGGTTCTTCAAGAAGGTCATCAACAGCAATGGCATGCCGGATTGGGTCGTCATCGACAAGAGCGGCGCCAACCTCGCGGGACTTCAGGCGATCAACGGTAACCGCCCGATTGAGGCCGCCTGCCTGACGAAGGCAGGGTGAGCTAAGACACGTGCATAAAGACGTAGTTATGCACGTGTCTTAGTGGGAGAGGCCATGCTGGGCGAGGTTCTGGGCGTTGAGCGGCGCCGGCGGTGGAGTGATGACGAGAAGCTCGAGATCGTGCTCGAGGTGGGTGTTGGCGGGGCCTCGGTCACGCAGGTTGCCCAACGGCACGAGCTCACGGGGTCGCAGATCTATAGCTGGCGCCGTGACCTGAAGAAGAAGGGGCTTTGGTCGCCGGATCTGGGCGCGGTTTTTCTGCCGGTCGATTTCGGACCGCATTCCGAACCCGCACAATCCCCTGCACCCTCTCGGCCTGTTCTTGTGGAACTGCGGCTTTCCAATGGTCGTTGCCTTCGTTTCGACAGCAGCATGGATGGCGAGGCACTGACCCGGCTGATCCGTGCGGTGGAAGCGGCATGATCGGTCCGGGCACCGGCGTTCGCGTCTACTTGGCATGCGGCGCAACGGACATGCGGAAGGGAATTGCCGGCCTTTCGGCCCTGGCTCAGGACGTGTTGCGCCAGAAGCCAACCAGCGGTGCGGTTTTTGCCTTCCGGGGGCGCAAGGGGGATCGTCTGAAGCTGCTCTACTGGGATGGCCAAGGCTTCTGCCTCTACTACAAGGTTCTCGAGCGCGGGCGCTTTCCCTGGCCGAACACCGAGGCCGGGGTAGCGCGGCTGACCTCCGCCCAGCTGGCGATGCTGTGGGAGGGGATAGACTGGCGGCGACCGGACTGGGGCGCACCGCCCGCCCGGGTCGGGTAGATTATCCGTTTGAATCTTCTTGTTTTATTGGCCTCACATGCCTGCGCATGGTATCAGTCACCATGTCCGATGATGCCGACATTCTCTCTGACGACCCCGCGGTCCTGAAGGCGATGATCGCTGCGCTTCAGGCAGAGAATGCGCGCATGTCGGCCACGCTCCAGGCCCACGAGCAACTGGTTCAGGCCCTTCGCCTGCGGATCGCCAAGTTGCAGAAGCAGGCCTTCGGCAAGTCCTCTGAAAAGATTGAGCGCGAGATCGCCCAGCTGGAGCTGGCGCTGGAGGATCTGCTGGTCGCAGCCGCCGAACAGCGCGACGGGCCGGTCGAAGATGATGAGCCAGCCGCGGTCGATGCTCCTGCTGCCGGGGCGAAGCCCCGCCGACGTCCGCGCGTGTCGGACGCAACACCTCGCGAACGCCGGGAGCTCGACCCTGGCTCCTGTTGCCCCGATTGTGGGGGAGACCTGCGAGTGGTGGGCGAGGACGTCAGCGAGCTCCTCGACCTGGTCGCGGCGCAGATGAGGGTCATTCAGATTGCGCGGGTGCCCGCCTGCTTCTGGATCTGGTGCCAGAAGCGACGGATTTCCTTCACCGGCTGGCCCGGCACGTCGCCCGGGAAAAGGAACGGGGACCCGCGCGGCACCAGCAACTGGCGCTGGCGGACGATAGCCGCGGCTTCGTCCGAGATAGGCAGCCGGTGGATCTTCCGTCGCTTGCTCATCCTGGCGGGTTTGGACCAGCTCAGATGTTCAAGATTGAAATGCTCGAACCGCGCCTGCCGGACCTCGCCGACCCGCGCGCCGGTCAGCATGCAGCGCCGGATGATGTCGGCAGCACGCTCGTCCTCGGCCGCGTCCAGCGCCGCAGCCAGCTTCCTGATCTCCTCCTGCGACAGAAACCGTTCGCGCGGGTTTTCGATCCGGCGGCGGAAGCCAGAGGCCGGATTGTCCTCGCGCCAGCCCCAGCTCTGCGCATAGGTGAACATCTTGCGCAGCACCTCGCCGACACGGGTGGCACGCACCGGCGCGGGCTTTGCGCCTTGCAGCTTCCGGGCGGGATTGTTCGGCTTCTCCTTGTGCGGTCGGGCGCGGCCCTCGGCAATGCGGCTCAGCAGCTTTTCCACGTCACAGGGCGTGATCTCGGTCACCAGCCTGTTGTTCCAGTCCGGTCCGACCAGCTTGATCAGCATGGAGCGTTGATCCGAGGCATTGGTCTTCGCGAGATTGGGCAGATGCACCTCGACATAGCGTTCAACGAGATCCTTGAACCGGGGCGCGTCCCGCCCGCCTTCCTTGGTCCCCAGCGGATCGCCACCGGCATCGATATCGCGGCGCAGCTCTTTCGCCCGCTCCCGCGCCGCCGCCGTCGACCATTCCGGCCAGCCCCAGCGTCATCCGCCATTGCCGTCCGGCATGGCGGTAATCCAGCGTGAAGGCCCGGTTACCGTAGCGGTAAATGCAGATGGCAAATCCCCGCACCTCGCTGTCGAAAATCTGATAGTCCCGGCCCGCTTTCGGCGCTGCTTCCCGCACCGATTTCTCGTTCAGTCTCAATCGCTTCACCATGACCAGCGCCTACTTCTTGCATCCAACACAAGGCTCAGGCTCGCGCGCAAGGCAAGTCATACATCGCAGCGTGGACCGGCAGGGAGGCGGAAGGTGGCGGAACCTCGGGGTAGGCTTGCCGGTAAGGGCACTACCTAGCAATAATGCAGGCGGACAGCAAATGACGCGCTGCGATGCAACGCACCATACGCTAGACGAAACCGATCGTTGGACTATGAATAAAAATCCAAACCTGCCCGTTCTTGCCAAACTGATGTCAGATCCTGCGCATTTCGGCCTGCGCGACGATCGGTCCCGTCGCAATGCCACCCGGCGCGCCACCGGCGGGTTCGTCGGTGATGGCAAGGGTGGCATTCGCGACCAGAATTCGCAGATCCTCCGGGATCGGCATCGCGGCCTGCCCCTCATGCGGCATGATGCCCAGAGAGATGGGTGCGCGATCGCCCTGAATTAGCCAAAGCTCGAAATCGCGGCCCGCAGCGGGCGGCTGCCCCGCGACCGAGACCCGCATCTCGCCATCGGTTTCGTCATAGAGCGCGGTCAGGCGAACGCTGTTGTCGGCTGATACCATTTCCGAAACCCAAAGCTGCGGTTCGGCGTCAGGACCCGGCTGCCCCAGCCACAGCAGGGCAAGCAGCGCCATTGATGCAAGAACAGAACCAATGGAAAGCCATTGCCAGAACCTGACAGAGCTTGCAGGCGGGGATGGGTCGGGGAACAGCCGCCGTTCGACCTCATTCCACACCTTGGCGGGCGGGCTGACCGGTCGGACCTCATCCGCGATCGGGTCGAAATGCGTCTGCCATCTGGCGACCTCGGTGGCAAGGGTCGGTTCGCTTAGCAGGCGGCGCTGGAACGCTTCGCGCTCGGCAAGGGGCAGGGTTCCAAGGACATATTCGCCAGCCGTGGCAATGTCGTGGGGATCAAGTTCCGGGGCGTCATCGGTCATCTGGTCAGACACTCCCTTAGCTTGATCAGGCTGCGCCGAAGCCAGCTTCTGATGGTGTTCAGGGGCGCACCGAAGCGTTCGGCCAGTTCCAGATAGCTTTCGCCTTCGACATAGGCGAGGCGCAATGCTTCGGCTCGGCTTGGCTCCAGCTCTGCAAGGCAGGCTTCGATCCTTCGGCCCTCGGATCGCAGCACAGCCGCATCCTCGGGGCCGGGGCTGTCTTCCGCAAGTCGTTCTGCCGCGTCCAGATCACCGCCACTGGGCCTGCGCCGCCTTAGGTTGTCGATTGCCAGATTGCGCGTGACGGCGTTCATCCATGCCTGCGGACTTGCCACCTGCGAGGCATAACGATCGGCGTTGTGCCAGATCTTTATGAACACCTCCTGCAACACATCTTCCGCCTCTGCCTGATCCTTCAAGATACGTAGACAGATCCCGAAAAGTTTCGGTGAGGCGATTTGGTAAAGCTGCCGAAACGCAGCCCGGTCCCGCAGGGCGACGCGAGCGAGCAGTTCCTGAAGCTCTGCTGCATCTGAAGTCATCGATGGCTCCGGTTAGCTGTCTTTGAGGTTGCAACAGCACATTGAACGCCGCAAGTCGTTCTCGATTTTCACGAAAGCGTGAGCTGTGCAACAAGAGTCATTTAAGCCTCGTCTCTTCACTACCAACCACAGGAGGATGGAATGAAAGTCTTGAATTTTGCTGTGACCACCGCGTTTGCTCTGGCGGCCACGGCCGCCGTTGCTCAGGATATGCCGACAACCGTCGCCGATATTGTGATGGAGTCTGCAGACCACACCACCCTGGAACAGGCCGTTGTCGCTGCCGAAATGGGCGAGGCTCTGATGGGCGAAGGCCCGTTCACTGTCTTTGCGCCCACCGATGCGGCCTTCGCGGCCCTGCCGGAGGGCGCGCTTGAAGAAGCGTTGATGCCCGAAAACCGGGACAAGCTGGTCCAGATCCTTGGCTGCCATGTGGTCGAGGCGAAAGCGCTGGCTGCCGATGTGGCCCAGATGATTGCCGATGATGGCGGCACCCATCCCGTCACGACCATGGGCAACTGCAGCCTGAACCTGACGCTGGACGGTGATATGGTGAAGATCAACGACAGCGTGACCGTCACGGCTGCGGACCTGCAGGCCGGCAACGGCGTGGTGCATGTTATCGACGGCGTGCTTCTGCCTGCGATGTGATCGTCGCAAGGCGTTCGACTTATCCGGGCGACAGCGATGCTGCGCCCGGATTTTACACGAGATGTCACGGGGTGATGGTGAACCAACTGAAGCGCTTGCGGATCGCGATCATTGGCAGCGGAATCTCGGGTCTGGGGGCCGCATGGCTGCTTGATCCGCATCACGACATCACCTTGTTCGAGAAAGAGCCGCGTCCCGGTGGCCATGCGCGCACCGTTCGGGCGGAAGGTGTGGATGTCGATACCGGGTTTATCGTCTGCAATCGCCGAACTTATCCGCTGTTCGTGCCGCTGATGGAAAAGCTTGGTGTCCCGCTGGGGCCAAGCGACATGTCATTCTCGGCCAGCTTCGCAGGTGGGCGATACGAATACGGCACGTTTTCGATCCGCGCGATGTTCGCGCGGCCGGCCTGTCTGATGGATGTCGCGCATTGGCGGCTGATCCGCGATATCCTGCGCTTTTTTCGCCAGGCACCTGCCCATTCTGCGCATGAGGGCAGCATCGGGGATCTGATAAGCGCGTTGCGTTTGGGTGATGAGTTCCGCGACCGTTTCCTGCTGCCCATCTCGGGCGCGATCTGGTCGACGCCAACTGCCGGAATGATGCATTTCCCGGCAAGCGCCTTCGTGCGGTTTTTCGACAATCACGGGCTTTTGTCGGTGAATGGCCAGCCGGAATGGCTGACGGTGAAGGGTGGATCGCAGGTATTTGTCGACAGGATCCTTGAACGGGTTTCAGGCGATGTCCGGCTGTACAGCCCGGTCCATGCCGTGCGGCGCGATGGCGGTGGCATCAGCATCGCCAGCCCGCGCGGAGAGGAGCGTTTCGACAGGGTTGTCTTTGCGACACATGCGCCGCAGGCTTTGGCAATGTTGGAAGATGCCAACAGGGATGAAACCGCGATACTTGGTGCCCTGCGAACGCAGGCGAACCGGATGGTGCTGCATTCCGATCCCCGGCTGATGCCGCGACGGCGTGCGGTCTGGGCGTCGTGGAACTATGTAACGCGGGGGGCGACCCCCGCCACGGACCAGCCGATCAGCCTGTCCTACTGGATGAACCGGCTACAGAACCTCGACACGCCCCGCCCGCTGATCGTGACACTGAATCCCGAAATCGAGCCGGATCACGTCCATGACGAGGCCAGCTTCGCCCATCCGCAATTCGACGCGGCAGCGATTGCCGCGCAGGCCCGGCTGAGCGAGATACAGGGACGCGGAGGTGTTCACTATGCCGGTGCATGGACGCGTTACGGCTTTCACGAAGATGGCTTGCTGTCGGCCCTGCGCGTCGCGCAGTCGATGGGGATCGAATGGCCGCTCTGCCCCGACCCTTGGGCCACGCCGAAGCAGGTGGCCGCGTGATGGCCGATCTGTGGGATGGCGCGCTGATCGACGCCGCGATCTGGCACGCACGGGCGGGCGATGTCGCGCGGCAGTTCCGTTATCGCTCGCTTTACGCGGCGCTGCCGGTTGACTCGCTGGAGGCCGGTCGCCTGCCGTTGCGACCTGACATACTGGGGCTCTGGCGGTTGCGACGGCTCGATCACGGTGCTCGCGATGGCAGCCCGCTGACCGACTTCATCCAGTCGCAGTTGGCGCCGGTCGGTCTGGCAAATTGCCGGACCGCCTTGGTCACGATGCCGCGCGGTTTGCTTCACGGCTTCAACCCGGTCAGCTTCTGGCTGGCGCGGGATGATCTCGGCTTGCGGGCGGTGCTGGCCGAGGTGTCGAACACCTTCGGCGAAAGCCATCTGTATCTTTGTCGTCATGCGAATAATCGCGTGATCGAACCGGGCGATCGGCTGTCCGGCGAAAAGCTGTTTCACGTCTCGCCCTTTCTGCCGCGCGAGGGGCATTATGTCTTTCGCTTCGATTCCGGTCCAGTTCGGTTCGGCGCCTGGGTCGATTGGTTCGGCAAGGATGGCAATCTGCGTCTTCAAACCTCGATGACCGGCAAGGCGCGCGCGCTGACCGCCGCGTCCCTGCGCCGCGCCGCTTTGCGCCATGCGTTTCAGCCACTGCGCGTGACCGGGCTGATCCACTGGCAGGCGGTGAAGTTGTTTTTGTGCGGTGTGCGCTATCGCACCAAACCCACACAGCTTGAGATACGCCACTCAGAAGCGACGAAAGAGAGACCGGATGTTTGAAGATCGGATCAGATCGGAATTCCTGCGCAGCCTTGACGGCATCCGTTTTGGCAAGTTGCGCCTGACAACGCCCGACGGCGCGACCCGCATTTTCGCGGGCGACCAGCCGGGACCGGCGGCGGCGCTGACGATCCACGACTGGCGCATGGTGCCGGCGCTTGCTGCAAAGGGCGATATCGGCCTGACCGAGGCCTATCGCGACGGCTGGTGCAATACGCCAGATATGACAGCGCTGCTGACCCTGGGGCTGAGGAACGAGCATGCGCTTGACCGCTACATCTATGGCAAGCCCCTTCAGGCATTGGCGATGCGGCTGCTGTACCTGCTGAACCGCAATACGCGGACGGGCTCTCGGCGGAATATCGCGGCCCACTACGATCTGGGGAATGACTTCTATGCGCTGTGGCTGGATGAAACGATGACCTATTCCTCGGCAATCTTTGCCGAAGGCGACGATCTGGCGATGGCGCAGCGCAGGAAATACGACCGCATCATCGAGGGGCTGGCTGGCGGATCGGGCCGTTTGCTGGAAATCGGCTGCGGCTGGGGCGGCTTCGCCGAACGCGTGCTTCAGCGTGGCGATTTCGCGCCGAAGGGGCTGACGCTTTCGACCGAGCAGGCCGCCTTTGCCCGCGTCCGTCTGGGTCCGGGGGCCGAGATCGCGCTTCAGGATTACCGAGACGAAAAGGACCGCTTCGATCACATCGTGTCCATCGAGATGTTCGAGGCCGTGGGCGAGAGGTTCTGGCCCGTCTATTTTGGCAAGCTGGCTGAGGCGCTGACGCGGCAGGGGCGCGCGATGATCCAGACGATTACCGTCGCTGACCGTTATTTCGACCGCTATCGCAAAGGCGGCGACATGGTGCGCAGCTTCATCTTTCCCGGCGGCATGCTGCCCTCGCCCACGCGGTTCCGGGCCGAGGCCGAACGCGCCGGGCTGCGGGTCGATGACATGTTCGGCTTTGGCCGCGATTATGCCCGCACGCTGTCGCATTGGCTGGATCAGTTCGACGCAAAGCGGGCCGATGTGCAGGCGATGGGTTTTGACGAGGCCTTCATCCGCATCTGGCGCTTTTATCTGGCCGCCTGCATTGCGTCCTTCGCGGTCGGCCGGACCGATGTGATGCAGTATCGGCTGGCCCATGCCTGAGATCGCCCCAAGCCGTCGCGAAGTGGCGGCTTATGGTGTGCTGGCCTTGCCCCTAGCCTTCGGCGGCTTGCCGCTTTACATACACGCGCCTGACTTTTTCGCAACCGAAAGGGGCGTGCCGCTGGCCGTGCTTGGGCTGGCGCTGTTCTGGCTGCGACTTTTCGATGCGGTGGTGGACTCGGTGGCGGGCTGGGCTGGCGACCGCTGGCCCCATTCAAGGGGCGGGCTGATCATCACAGGCGCGGCTCTGCTGGCCTGCGGGGGCGCAGCATTGTTCGCGCCGCCCGCGCTGCCGGTGCTGATCTGGTTCTCTCTGGCGATGGCTCTGGCAAGTCTTGGGCACAGCTTGATCTCGGTCAACCTGATGACGCTTGGCGGCCTGTGGCGGCGCGAACCGGACCAGAAATCGCGGATCAGCGCCGCGCGAGAAGGGTTCGGATTGGTCGGCCTTATCCTTGCGGTGGTGCTACCCTCGGCATTGCAGCAGCTGATCGGGCGTCAGGCGGCGTTGCTGGCCTTGGCCGCGGTGCTGGCGGTTGCGTTGCTGATAGCGCTGCCGATCTTTCGCGGATGGCTGGCCTCGGTCCGATTGCAGATCGCCGTTCCGCCCGATGCGCGGCCGGACTGGCACGCCCTGATGCCCTTCTATGCCGTGGCTGCGCTGGTGCTGCTGTCGGCGGCCTTCCCCGCCGCCCTGATCCTGATGCTGGTGCGGGACGTGCTGGGGGCCGAGGCGCTGGCGGGTGCCTTTCTGCTAACCTATTTCGCCACCGCCTTGCCCGGCGCGGCTGTGGCCGGTTGGCTGGCCGGTTGTATAGGAGGGGTGCCGGTCTGGTCGGCGGCACTGATCCTGTCGATGGCGGGCTTCGCATTTGCAATGATGCTGGGCCCGGGCGATGTCGCCGCCTTTTTCGCCATCTGCCTTGCCACCGGCTTCTGTTTCGGCGCCGATCTGGTCCTGCCGCCCGCCATCCTTTCGGACCGGATCGAGGCCACATCGACGCAAGCCGCCGCGACCCGCGCGTATGCCGCGCTTGGCTTTTTGACGAAACTCGCGCTGGCGCTGGCGGGCGCGGTTGCGCTGGCGCTGTTGCAACTGGCGGGCTTTCGTCCGGCACAGGTGAACGACACGCATTCCTTGCAGGCGCTGCTGCTTCTCTACGCCGCGCTGCCGCTGGTTCTGCGTGGGGTCGCAGTCACGGCTTTGATCTTCCTGCACAGAAAGGGCGAGATATGAGCGAACGGATCTGGATCATGGGGGCTTCGGACGGGATTGGCGCGGTGCTGACCCATCTTTGGGCGGCGCGGGGCGCGGATGTGATCCTTTCAGCGCGGTCCGCAGACAAATTGGCCGATCTAGCGCAGGAACTGGGCGGGGCAGAGGTCCTGCCTTGCGACGTGACCGACCGCGACAGCCTAGATACGGTCGCGAAAGCGATCATCGATGGCGGCAAGCTGGACCGGGCGATCACGCTGGCCGCGCTTTATGACCCCGGGAAGGTGATGGAACTGGACCCTGATCAGTCGGCACGGATCGTCAACGTGAACCTGACCGGCAGTTTTAACTTCGCCCGCGCCGCCGTGCCGCTGCTGCGTCAGGGCGGGCAGCTTGCCCTGACCGGATCAGTTGCGGGCTTTTTTGGTCTGCCGCAGGGCCAGATGTATTCCGCGACCAAGGCGGGTGTTATCAATCTGGCGGAAAGCCTGCGGGCCGAACTTGCCAATGATGTTGATGTCCGCCTGATCAGTCCGGGCTTTGTCGATACGCGGCTGACGCAGAAGAACGATTTCGACATGCCCGCGCTGATGCAACCCGCCGCCGCCGCTGAGGCCATTATGAACGGCCTCAATAAAGGCGGATTCGAGGTGCATTTTCCGCGCCGTCTGACGCTGCCCCTGAAACTTCTACGCGCGCTGCCCTATGGGCTGGCACTGCGCCTGACCAAGAGACTTGTAAGATGATGACCCGATACCTGCCGCATCTGACGCTGCTTTTCGCGATCCTTTTTGCGCTGTCGCCACTAGCCAGTGACAGTTTCAACGGCTTCACGCCGGAGCAGTTTCCCGTAGTGCAGGAGCGCTGGCCGGTGCAGCCAGCCGGATGGGCCTTTTCGATCTGGGGGCTGATCTATCTGTGGCTGATCGCAGGCAGCGCCTGGGGTCTTTGGAAGGCATCTGATAATCCTGACTGGCAAGCGATGCGCATGCCGTTGTTGATCAGCCTGTTCGTTGGCACGTTCTGGATCGCTGCCGCGAATGCCTCGCCCACTCTGGCGACGGTGATGATCATCGTGATGGCTGTGGCAGCAATCATCTCCTTTTTGCACGCGGGCCACGGGCAGCCGTTCTGGCAGGTCGGTCCGGTCGGCTTATATGCCGGTTGGCTGACCGCAGCGACGGGCGTCGCGATTGCCGTTCTGCTCAGCGGCTATGGCATCATGTCGGCGGGTCCGGCCGCGATCCTGCTGATCCTTGCCGTGCTGGCGGTCGCGTTCTGGGTGCAGTCGCGCCGGCCTACCATGTTCACCTATTCCATCGCCGTCTGCTGGGCGCTGATCGGCATCGTCGCCGTCAATTGGTGCGCCGAGTATCGCCATGTCGCGCTGCTGGCCGCTCTGGGGATCGCGGCGCTGGCCGCACGCTATCTCTTGCGCGGGCGATGGTCGCGAGGCGGCTGAAGGATCTGGGGCGTGGAGCTTACCATTCGACGCGCTCGCCCTTCCAGTCCCAGAAACTGCCGTTGTCGTCGGGCGTCAGGCGGTCGATCACGGCCAACAGGGCTTCGGCGGATTGCCGAGGCGAGATCGTCGGATGGCGCGCGGCATAGTCGCGGGTCAGCGTTGTCTTGACCGTGCCGGGATGCAGCGCGACGACGATATGCTGCTTCTGTATGCGCGCGATCTCAATAGACGCGGTGCGGATGATCTGGTTCTGCGCAGCCTTCGCCGCGCGATAGCTGATCCAGCCGCCGAGCCTGTTAAAGCCGATGGATCCGACGCGCGCCGACAGCGAGGCAAAGACCGCGCATGCATTCCCGAAACGGGACGACGACCAGGAGTGAACGACAGGGGCGGCGCAAGCCGCCCCTTTACCGTTCCATCCAGTCGCTTACGCGACGGCCTGCGGCCAGGAAGATCGATGGAGGCCCGCTTTTGCGGCCCAGGATGATCGGTGGCCGTGCCGGGGGATCGACCGGGCAAGCCCGGCTCACCCCCGACCCGACGCCATATCTCTTTGTTTCGTCCGCCACGCATCCCTGCCTCTGCCGGTCAAGGGGCAAGCGCCGCGCCAGCCGCGCGTCGTCGTCCAGGCGGGCCGTGTCCTCGCGCGTGCCGCGCTGCGGGCCGCACCACCCCGCCTTCCCGACCCCGTGACAGTCAGCCCCAGGGCCGCGGGCAGGGCGATGCCCTTCCCGCTCCTGCTTTCCGAAAGGCATGGGCCTTTCGAGAAAAGCAGAGCAGGAAGGTCCGCCCATCGGCGGAAAGGGGAAAGGACCTCGCCGCCCGTCGCAAAGGAGGCCACACATGGCTGACTATCGCTTGGGATCCTCCCCTCTCGTTCATACCCCCGGCCTGATCGCATGGGCGTTGAATGGCTATCATTTCGAGGAAGATCGTCCGCAGCTGCTGGACGTGATCGCCGCGACCTATCCCGGTGTCCCGCGTGAGGCACTGGAACAGCTGCTGCTGCGCAAGATCGACTATCGCGTCGAGGGCGAAACCGTCGTGTTCGCCGTCGAGCGCCCCGTTCAGGCGGGCGCATGATGGCCAGCTTTGATGTTTACCAGCATGTCACCGACCAGATCATGGCCAGCATCGAGGCTGGCACCCCGGTTTGGCGAAAGCCATGGACCGGCGATCAAGGAGGTATCCCCTTCCCTCGCCGCAGCACCGGCGAGTTTTATCGCGGCATCAACATCCTGATGCTCTGGGCACTGGCGGCTGAACATGGCTATCGCAGCGCCCATTGGTTCACCTATCGGCAGGCGCAGGAGGCCGGCGCGCAGGTCCGCAAGGGCGAGACATCCGCCACGGTCGTCAAATACGGCACCTTTGAACAAGAGGATGCCGAGACCGGCGAAGAAAAAACCTTCGGCTATGCCAAAGCCTATCGCGTTTTCAATGCCGATCAGATCGACGGCTTGCCCGAAGAATTTCAGGGCAAGCCCGCCGAGGCGCCTCGCGAGTTTGGCACCGAGACCGACCCGGCGCTTGAAGCCTTCTTTGATGCCACCGGCATTGAACGCCGCAGCAGCGACCGACCGGAAGCCTTCTATGATGTGGCGGGCGATTTCATCCACATGCCGCCGGTCGGGACCTTTCATGATGCCGCCGGATTTTATTCCACGCTCGCCCATGAGAGCTGCCACGGCACGGGCGCGGCGCATCGGCTGGACCGGTTCAGCCGCTTCAACGGGCGGGCGGATCGGGCCTTCGAGGAACTGGTGGCCGAGATCGGCGGTGCCATGGTCTGCGCACAGATCGGGGTGACACCGGAGTTCGGGCAGACGGCGGCCTATGTGGAAAGCTGGTTGCGAGCATTGAAGTCCGAGAAGCGGTTCATCTTCAAGGCCGCGACCGAGGCGCAGAAAGCCGCCGACTGGCTGATGCGCACCGCCCCCGCCGAAATCCCCGAAACCAGCAACAGGGCCGCCACCTAGGCGGCCCCATGGGAGAGCAATCATGCCCATCCTTGCCCGATATTCCCGCCTCAAGGTTCTGATCTCATCCGGCGGCGGCGCCGTGATCCGGGCGGCCGTCATGAGGATCAATCTTTGCGCCCGGTTCGATCCGGCCCGGCGCGGTGACCGCCATGACGATGGTCGCGCCAGGCTCCATCACCACCACCATGGGCGCGACCTGCCGGCGCGGATCCGGCCCTGAGGGTCAGCTCATGGCCGGCCCCGATCCAACGCGCCTGGAACGCAGGCAGGCCCTGTTCGATGCCATCGCGGCCTGCAACCGCGCCGATGCGGAATTCATCCTGTCGGGGATTCTGGCCGAGATGGGCGCGGGCCCGCCGCTGCCCGCTCTGAGGGCCATCGAGGAGGAGGCGGAAGCCTGGGCAGCCTTTGCGACATTGCCGGAACTGACGGCCTATTTCTTCGCCAGCGGCGCGCGCCTGAGCGCGCGCCGGCTTGGCGCACGGGGACGCATGCGCCTCATGCGCCGCCTCCTCGGTGAAATGACGAATGAGGAACGGGTGGAACTGCTGCGCTGAAGACTGCGGCACTGTTCATCCCTGCCCCGCCTCGAGCGGTGTCTTTTGGGCGGCGAGACTTATCCCCAGTTTCTGTGGATGATTCCGGGGATGAATTTTCCGATGCGTTCTCGACCTTTCGGAAGCACCTGGGGTTGACTGGTTGCTAGGGATCCAATGCGCTTCACGTCGCGCTCCCGCTGCAGTCCAGGTTGCGATCGGGCGGGCTTCGCGATCGCCGATAAAGGCGGCTTCTCTGGAACCGACACCCATGACCTTTTTGTCTCTCGCTCCTCGGTTTCGTCGAGATCAATTCCAGACTGATCCGCGCCGCCGGAGATGTTTGTGATGGCCAGGTTGCCGGATGTCATGGCGCTGTCGATCGCGCAGGCTCGCCGTGCCGGGGGCGTTGCTGAGGTAGTCAGGGCCAGTCGTCTATCCGGTCAGGTCAGCTCGGCCTCGTCCAGCAATGCAAGGGATCCGTCGGGCAGGGGCCGTTGAAGCTCCGAAGCGGGAGCCCCGTTCATCCAGGCCGTCCAGTCGTCGGGCTGGGTCAGGATCACCGGCATTGCCTTGGGATGGATCGCCCGGACCTCGGCATTCGGTTCGCAAGTCAGGAAGGCATAGAGATCATCCGTGGTCTCGCCGTCCTTCACCTTGCGGACGGAGGTCCAGTCGCGGATCTCGATGCCGGCAAAGAACATTGGCTGGTTGTTCGTGGCGGCAAACCACTGGTTGCCCTTCCCCTTGCCGCGGGGCTCGGCGAAGGCGCTCAGCGGGACCAGGCAGCGATTGTCCCGACCGAGCCAGCGGCGCCAATGCGGCGATCCAAGATTGCGGATATTGGTCACGCCGGGGTCGCGTTCCGTCTTCAGGGCGAATTTCGGCGAGGGCAGACCCCACCGCGCTGTGACCAGCTCGAACCCGTCGCCATCATGCCGGACGATCGCACCGGGCTGGTCGGGATAGACCCGGCCCGGCTGCAGATTTCCGGCACGGTCCGTCACGCCGGGGAAGAGCCGGCGCATCATTTCCTGCGTGGTGCCGTTGTTATACAGATTGCAGATCGTCAGACCCTTTCATCGCGCCAGATCCATTTGACAACCTGCCTGACCGGCCTGCGAACGGTCAAGCCTGCCGCCAGCTCTTGGGCGCTCGGCAAGTGCCAGTGGATCGACATATAGTCGATCGTCCGGCACTGGCCGCAGCCCCAGGGCGGCACATGCGCTTCGTGAAACGGGTCATCGATGACCTTCGCCAGATCCTCGGCCCAATAGTTCACCGTCCGGCCGCAGCGATCGCAGCGCATCACCATGAGCATATGGTCGCGGGCACAGTCGCGGATCGAGCGGTTGGCGAATCTGTTGGTTGAGGGTATCGACGGCATGGCTGGAACATAATGGGAACATACGCCCGCCGACAAGCTGTCCGAATGTCGGCCCGAGGTGGCAGGCACAAGGCTGTGACCAGCGATGGTGCCGTCGGCGATCGAGAGGCCCGCTGCCCGGCGCGCTATCGATCGCGCAATCGCCGTAAGACTGGAGCAGGAACGGGGCAGCCGTGATGCATAATTGTAGCCGGAGGTGACAAACCGGCTTCTCGCGCCGACACGGCATCGGGAGCACAGTTGGGACGTCCAGAGCCAATCAATCGGCACCAACGCATTGCGAATGTCACCACCAGCGCCGTGTCGACATTGGGTCTTGCGCAGGGGCTTTTCTGATCCACCCCGTCTGGAAGGGCCTGAAGATGCGCAAGAGTGTTTCCCGTCCGGCGAAGTGCCGCTGGCGGGAACTGGGCGGAAGGAAAGGCGGTGGCCGCGACGGGCTCTGATAGGAGCAGCGATGCGGGCCACCGCCTGATTCTCAGCAAATATCGAACCGATGTTCAGGTCGGCGCTGCAATGCGCGTCTCCTGGCCCTGGGCCGTCGCCGGGGCAACCGGATCAGGGGGTGGCTTTCGCCGATCTCTACCGACGGATCTGCAGTTGACAGCAGGCCCTCCGCGAACGAAACCTTGCGCGCACATCCCGGCTTCGTAACTCAGAACGCCTTCATTCCTGATCGCGTTCTGCCGAGCCCGGGCCCATGATCTCCTGCCGTTCGTCATCACTCAGACCATCCATCAATCTCCGGATCATGCGCATCCGGCCCTGCGGCCCGAGCGGGTACCGCGCCAGCTTCTGTCCTGCGGCCAGGAAGACAGCGCGCAGCTCCTCGAAGGTCGCGGCATGGGCCCAGAACTCTGCATCGCTCATGGCGTCAAGGAAGGGCGGCATGGGCGCCCCGGTCTGCCATTCCTCCAGGATGACCGACAGAATCTGCTCGGCATCGTCAGGATGGCAGGCATGGATCGCATCGATCAGGTCCGCCACACGCGACAGGCGCAGTCCCGGGCTCATCTCTTCGCAATCCCGTCCAGCAGCATCGGCCATTTTCCTCTCCACCGGTAAGGGGCACTCCGCAATGGGGACAGCCCCGAAAACATTCGTTTTCGGGGTCTGGCCGTCGCCGAGACTGAGGGTAGCTGGGGCAAGGGCAATCGATGGAAGTGGTGCGGCCCGCAGCCGCGTCAGCGGCGAGGACCCGGTTCTGTCGATTGCCCTTGCTGCGGCGAGGGGCAACGCCCCTTCCACTCTCCTGTCCGATCATCCTGCGCCGCAGGCGCACGATCCTCTGTCATGGCCTGGGTCTGTCATGGTTCCGGTTCCATCCGTATCGATGCTGGCCGAAGGGCAGGGGCCTCTGTGCCGTTTTTGGGAGGACTGGCAGCAGTGCCAGCCGACCGGGAACGCCAGCCTTTCCTACAGGCCTTGTGTGACGGCCCGGATGGTAACAGCGCGATCGGCAATCGACTGACGGGCTTCCCACGGCAAGTTGCAGATCACCCCAGGGTTCATCCGGTCACAGGCGACGGCGCCAGGTTGGCGCCTGCAGCGGTGCCGGCCTGCCGGCGCTGTTTTTCAGCGAAGCAAACGGACCCCATGTGCCGCACCGAGCATCCCTGTGATCGCCGCGTGTCATGTCGCCTCCGGCGTCAACTCTGGGTTGTTTTCAGGGCGATCCTGGGTTACCCTGGCACATAGGGGGAAGTGGCAGGAAATGCCGAATGTTTACAGACCATCCGATTGCCATTGCCGGGAGGGCTCTGATGGCGCGTAGATCGCTGACGAGAGAGCAGAAGGCGGAGACGATCCGCCAGGTGAAGGCGGGCGGGGCTGTTTCGACGGTGGCCGATGCTGTCGGGGCTGAACGGGACGCGATCAAGACGGAAAAGGCCCTCAAGCTGCGTCAGTCCGAGGCCACTACGACCTATGGCAGCGCCGTGGCGGTGCGCCTGTCCCCGGAGGAAGTGCAGCAGCTGGACCGGCTGAAGGACGTGCTCGGCACGGACAGCAGGTCGGACGTGTTGCGCAGCCTGCTGCGGTCGAGCGTCGGGATGCTGGAATTTCCGCCCGAACAGGCGGCGGAGCTGCAGGCGATCAAGCATGAGCTGCACAAGATCGGGGTGAACATCAACCAGATCGCCTTCGCTGCGAACACACGGAAGATCAAGCTGGCGAAGGGCGAGATGCGGGCCCTGGACGATCTGCGGCTGACCATGCCGAGGGTGCGGACTTTCCTTCAGGCGGTGGTTGCCGAGCAGCGCCGGCGCGGGGTGCGGCTGTTCAAGGCCTTTGTTGAGGGTGAGGCATGACCTCCGTCGGGCTGGCCGAGGCGCTGATCGGCGAGATCGAGTTTCCGATCTGGCAGGGCGGGGCGGCGCTGCTGGCGCGCCAGCAGGCCGAGGTTGCGCGCGCGTTCGACCGGTTCATGACGCCGAGGCCGAAGGTTTCCGGGCGGGCGGCGGGTCTGTGGCGCGTCGCCCAGGGCTCGAATGCGGTGGTGCTGAAGAAGATCCACAATGGTGGCACCCATACCGGCAAGCAGCTTGGCAATCAGCTGGATTACCTGTTTTCCAAGGCGGCGGCGGTCTTCGGCAACATGGCCGATCTGGATCCGTCCGAGCGGACGCTGGACGGCGATCAGCGCAGGGCCATCGTCGATCAGTGGTCGGATGAATGGACCGGTGATCCGAAGAACGGCCAGACCACGCATCTCTTGGTCTCCTTCCCCGTCGATGTCAGCGCCGAGCGCGCCCGTCCGGTGGTGGAGGAATGGTGCATGGAGCTGTTCCAGTCCGGGCTGCATTCGGACGGTGAGGAATGGGCCTATGTCGCGGCCCTGCATACCGATCGGGTCAACAAGCATGTCCATGTCGTGGTGAACAACCGGGGCCTGGAGCATGGCGACTGGTTCTTCATGGCGAAGGACCATGTCTTCAACCTGGACTTCATGAAGGAGCGGCTGGTCGAGATCGCCGGCGAGCACGGGTTGTTTCTGGACAAGAGCAGCCGTCTGGATCGCGGCATCCTGACCTATGGGCCGACGCGCGCCGAGATCGAGCGGGCGGCGCGCGAGGGCAGGGCGCCGATCGAGAACCGCCGGCAGGGCAGGGCGCTCAGCGATGCGCTCGACCAGATCCAGCGCAATATCGAGGTGCTGCGCAGTCTCGCCGTCCTGGCGACACTCATCAGCGATGAGGACCTGGCCAAAAAAATCGAAGCCGCGGCCAGGTTGCTGGAGCAGGGCGGCATCATCCATCACCGCAATCAGGAGATCGTCATGGACCTCGATACCATCCGCAACCGCGGCGATCTGGCCACTGCCTTCGGGACCTGGCTGGACGAGAGCGAGAGGGACATTTCGCGCCTGCCCGTGCAGGAGCGGCGTGAATTGCGTGAAGAGCTTTACGGCATCGCCTCGGAGATCGTACGCGATCTGGGCGACAATCGCGGCGCGCAGCTGATGCACCATGCCCCGCGCATGCCGGTCTATCAGGCGCAGATGGACGGGGATCGCATCGCTGTCCAGGACAAGCAGAAGGTCATCGGGCCGGATGGCACGCAGGAGATGGCCGCGCAGATCGGCGCAGCCGCAGAGAAGGCTGGGATCAATCCGAGCGTGATCCATTCCCGGATGGAGACCGGGGCCGCGAATGCCTGGCAGGAGCGCGCGTGGATCAAGGCCGATATCCTGGCTGTAGCCGACGCGAAGAAGATCGATCTCGCTTCCGAGGACGGGCGGGGCAGGGCGGCCGATCTGGTCGATACCTTCTATGCGGCGGCGGCGCGTGTCATTTCCCGCGCGGTACCGATCGAGCAGGAGGTATCGAGCGACAAGCTCACCCGCACGCTGTCCGCCATGGCCGAGGCGCATGCCCAGCATGGCAAGGTCGAGTTCCAGAATGACGAGCACGCGGCGCGTTTCGGCGCCGATTTCCGTGACCGCTATGGCGCGCCTGTCCTGGCGCGGATCGCGGCGGGTGACACCAATGCCCTGGCCGTCGATTTCCCGGACGCCGCGCAGCGGCGGGCGATCGCGCGGGCCGTGGTGGCGGCGGGCGAAGCCCATCAGTCGGTCGGCATGACCCTCGCCCAATCCCGGCAGGCCAAGGAGAAGATGGCCGAGCAGGAGGCCGGTGAGCAGCATCGCTCCCGCGGCAAGGATCACGGGCACGAGTTGTAGTCGCATCACCGATTGAACCGCCGGGCAGCAAGATATACATTACTGGTTATGTGTATCATTCAAGGCGGGGCCAAACATATGCAGATCGCGAAATGGGGCAATTCTCTGGCCGTCCGCCTGCCTGCGCGGATGGTCCAGGAGCTCGGGCTGAAGGCAGGTGACGAGATCGAGATCACCGCGGCCGATGCCGGGCATTTTCAGGTTCATCGCCACCGCGATCCCGAAGAAATCCTGGCTCGCCTGCGCGAGTTTCGCGGATTGATGCCCAAGGGCTATCGGTTCGACCGGAACGAGGCGAATGCCAGGTAGGTTCTTCGACACGAACGTCCTGCTTTACCTGCTCTCTGAAGACCGTGCCAAGGCCGACATCGCCGAAGGGCTGCTGCGCGGCGGCGGAACCGTCAGTGTGCAGGTGTTGAACGAGATTGCGAATGTCACGCGGCGGAAGTTCAGGATGAGCTGGGCGCAGAGCGATGAATTTCTACTCATGCTCCGTGAGTTCGTGACCGTCGAGCCGCTGACCTATGAGACGCATGATCTGGGCATCGCCCTGGCGCGGAAGCACGCGCTGTCTGTCTATGACGCGATGATCGTCGCGGCCGGGCTGATGGCGGGATGCGACACCGTGCTTTCCGAGGACATGCAGGACGGGTTCAGGGTGGCCGACAGGATCACGATCAGGAATCCCTTCGCCGCATGAGCATGACCTGTGTCGACAACGATGGGTCGTTTGAAGGTAAGTTTTCTCGCGGGCTTCATGCAGATCGGGCGGAAAGCTGACCTTCGCTGCCACTGCTGCTTTCGATTCTGTGCACAAGCCGGGCTATCGGAAGCGACCATGGAGGCGATGAACGATACAAACTGATTCCCCACGCCCAAGATGATTGACAGCACGGTGGCTTGCGTCTGATGCGCCTCTGGCTCCGCCACTCGTCAACAGGACGCAAAGTCGCTTAACGTCAGCGCGCCTGACCGCCTCTGACAGCGACGATCGAGATTGCCACCCAAGTGGCAAGGCGAAGCCCCATGGCACCCATGGTCCGCGCTTCGTATGGTGTCCCGCTCCAGACCTTCCAGAGGAAGGTGGCGAAGACGGCTGCGGTTGCCAAGGCGATGACGATCGAAAGGCTGGTCGCCCAGCTTGCGCGATACCAAAGGCCAAGACCTGCGACGACATAGGCGAACCCGGCGAGGAAGTTGAACCACAGCACCAAGGGCACGACAGCGCCCATGTCGGCCCCCCCAAAGAGGGCGCGCCCGCCGGAGAAGATCGTCAAAAGCCCGAAAATGAAGGCAACTATGGCGGCAGCAGTGACAGAACGGGTGCGGGGTGACATGGCCTTCTCCTTTGTTCAGCTGTCCACGAGGCGACCATCGCGCAGGTGGATCAGGCGGTCGAAGCGGTCGAAGATCTTTTCGTCATGGGTGACGGCGATAATGCAGGCTTCCTGTTCGGTCGCGAGCTTGCGCAAGAGGTCCATAACAAGCTGCGCGCGCCCGCTGTCCAGGGCAGCGGTCGGCTCATCTGCAAGGATGATCCGTGGTCGGTTGGCCAGGGCGCGTGCTATGGCCACACGCTGCGCTTCTCCTCCCGACAGAAGTGCTGGCTTCACCGATGCGCGATGTCCGACTTCGAGGTAGTCAAGCAACTCACGCGCACGGGCGCGGCCCTTGGCGGCAGGCCAGCCGGCAAGGTCGAGCACGACGGAGACATTTTCTTCGGCGGTCAGGAAGGGCAAGAGGTTGTGCGCCTGAAAGATGAAGCCGATCTTGTCCAGTCGCAGCCGCCGCAGGTCGCTGCGCAGCCATTTGCCGTCAAACACCGGGTCACCGTCCAGTTCCACCTGGCCCGCTGACGGGGCAAGGATGCAGCCGATGATGTTGAGAAGCGTGGTTTTACCCGAGCCGGAAGGGCCCAGAAGTGCTATCACCTCGCCCGCGCGAACTTGCAGGTCGACGGCGCGCAGGGCGTCGACGCGGGTTTCGCCCGAGCCGTAGTGCTTTGCCACGCCCTGCACCGTTACCAGAACATCGCCCCGGGTCATGGCCTTAGCCTCCCAGAGCGGTGGCAGGGTCGACCTTCATCGCCGCGCGCACGCCAAGGCCCGATGCAACGATGCAGACCACAAGGATGATTCCAGTCAGCACCAGCGCGTTGAATGGCTCCAGCACCACGCGGCGGGGGAAGTTGTCCTTGACCAGCAGGATCAGCGCCAGCCCGATGCCAAGTCCAGATGCGCCAAGGATCAGGGCCTGCTGCACGATCAGCCCGATGATGGTGCGGTCCGGCGCGCCGATCAGCTTGAGCGTGGCGATCTGTTTCAGCTTCTCCATTGTCATCGTGTAGATGATGAGGGCGATCACCACCGCGCTGACTGACAGCAGGATCGCAAGGAACAGGCCGATCTGGCGCCGTGCCCTGTCCACGACCGAAGCAAGCAGCAGATTCTCTTGTTCGGCCTGGCTGAGGGCGGAAAGGTGCTTCCATTGCCGCACGGTCGCGGTCAGCAATGCGACATCCGCGCCCGGTTCCAGCACCGCGATCACGGCGGCCACGGTGGGCAGGCGGGCACCACCCGCGCCCCGTGCGGCCTGCACGCGCGCGGCGGCAGGGTCCAGTGCGGTCTGCAACGCAATGGCGTCGGCAAGGGTCACATAGACCGCCGGGTCCCCGCCCGAGTTCATCGCATTTTCCACCAGACCCACGACGGTAAACCGGTCGCGGCCAAGGCGGATCCGGTCGCCGATCACCAGCCCGGTCTTGCGGTCGGCGATCAATTCGAAATGGCTGCTACCAAATCCGCGCCCTTCGGCAATGCGCTGCGGTCCACCGGGACGGCCGGGTTCAAAGCCGATGACGTAAAGCCGCAAGGTCCGGCCCGCATGGGCGGCCTCGATGGTCTGGAAGGTGATGGCACCCGCCTCGGCCACGCCGGGCATGCGGGCGACGGCGTCCCGCGTGTCCGCAGGGATGCTTGAGGCCTCGGCAAACGGGCCTTGCGTGCCCGCCTCGACCACCCAGACATCGGCTGCGGGGGCCTTCACGACGGCCAACGCGTCGGCCACCAGCCCGTTGTAGATGCCGATCATCGCCAGCACGACCGTCATCAGTAGCCCAAGACCAAAGCAGGTCAGGACAAAGCGGAACAGACCGTGCCGGATGTCGCGGATGGCAAGGTTCATGGCGTATCCCCGATCCGGGCCAGCCGTCCCTCGTCCGCGCCCTGCGGCGGGTTCGCCACGATCTGCGCGCCTTCGGGCAGGCCGCCCGTCACCTCGATCCGGCCACGGTCATCGCGTGCGCCGAACGTCAACTCTGCGCGCACCAGCCGCCCGTCCTGCACCGTCCAGACTTGGCCCTGAAAACCATCAAAACCGGAAATCGCCACTTCGGGCACCATCAAGGCGCTGGCCCGTGTGCCAGTCAGAATGCGCACCTCGGCCTGTTCACCCAGAAACATTTCGGCCGGGCAATCGGCGCAGGTCAGCAAGACCCGGCGTTCTTCGTTCACCCGGTCGCTTTCAAGACCGATGCGGGCAATGGTGCCGTGAAATTCGCCAGCGGGCTGCGACCGCAGGCGAATGGTGCCGGGCTGGCCCAGGGCAAGCTGACCTGCGCGCTCTTCGTCGATGTAGGCCTGTATCCAGATGGTGGCGGGATCGATGAGGGTAAAGATCGGATCGCCCGCCCGGACCACGGCCCCCGTTTCAGCGTGGCGGGCAACGATGACTGCGTCAAAGGGCGCAAAAAGCCGGTGATGCGCCAGCAGTGTCTCTTCAAGTTGAAGGGCGGCGGCGGCGTCCACTGCCTGTGCGCGGATCACGTCGCGCTCGGCCTCGGCCACGGCCACGTCGGCCCGGGCCACATCCTCGTCTCGCTGGGCCTCTTCGGCGCGCTGAAGACTTGCGGCTTCCTGACGGCTCAGTTCCAGCAGACGCAGATTTGCTGTCTCACGCTGCGCCAGAATGGCCCTTGCGCGGACAACGGAAGCCTCTGCCTTGGCCTGGTTGGCATGGCTGGCCGCAACAGCGGCGTGGGCGCGGGCAACGCGCGCTTCCTGTTCGCCCTGGTGCAATGCGCCGAGGATTTGCCCCTTGGCAACGCGGTCGCCCGCGTCGGCCGAGAGGGAGAGAAGCGTGGCGCTGACTTCAAAGCCAACCCGCGTCAGCACCCGCGCCTCAACGGTGCCAAGGCCGTAGATGCGCAGGGCCACGTCAGGTTCAGGCTCCACGACCGTCACGGTCAGCGGCCGCTCTGTCATGAACAGAACGCCTGCCCCGATGGCCAATACTGCCACAGCCCCGATGTACCATGCCTTTTGCATCACTCAGCCCCCTCTCACTCCTAGCAGCCGAAGTTGGACAGCCAGAAGGCGCAGTCCTTCGTCGCGCAGGACGAAATCCCGCGCGCCCAGCGACCAACGGATCGCCAATCCCTGAATGAGGGACGTCAGAAGTACGGCCACATCCCCGGCAGCAACATCCTTGAGCAGAGCGTTGTCCCGTTGGCCTGCGATGACTTCTTGCATCAACAGTCCGTGCAGCGCAGCCAGACGATCCCGGAACGCTGCACGCAAGGCGGCGTTTTCGACGTTCAGTTCGCGCGAGAACAAGAGCATGGGCAACGCGGGGTGCGCCGTGATCTGGTCCAGTTGCGCACCAACCAACGCCTTCAGGCGTTCGACCGGCGGGTTGGCTTCTTTCAGTGCTTCGGCCCAGGCCGCCGTGAGCAGGCCCGCTACATGATCGGCAACAGCCACCCACATCTCGGCCTTGGTCGGAAAATGCCGGAAGATGGCAGCCTGTGTTACCCCGACTTCTGCCGCGACGGCGCCTGTCGTCACCCGGTCCGGTCCGATCCGGTCGGCAAGATCAAGGATCACCGCGACGATCTGGGCCTTGCGAAGGTCTGCCGATTTGCGCATGGGGTTTCCTGAAATAGTAAGTGAGTGAATACTAACTAAAGCATGCGCAAGAGTCAATCCGACTGTGGAAAAGCTTGCAGAGATCAGCGGACCAAACTTAGGCCGAAGCGCGAGGGGGTGACCGCACGGGAAAGCGCGACGTGGAAAGGATCGCGCCCGCCCCATCAAGGGTGAACCTGCAGGCCCGGCCAGCATGACGAAACGTCAGCCGCCAGCGCCCCGCATCTTCGCCCTCCCCCGCTTCGCAAAGTGAGGTGAGAGTGCCCTCGCGCATCGCAAGGCGCACATCGTCCTCGGTCATCCTGAAGGCTTCAGCCAGGAGGACAGCCGGAATGACGAAGCCCTCACCATCGCGTTCGATCCGGTTCACGGCTGACCCACCAAGCCAAGTGGACTTTGCGGTGCCAGCGCGATATCGGCCAGGGTCGACCGGTTCAGATCGTCCAGAAACGCCACTTCCGCCGACCTGAGACGGGGCTTCAGGCCGCATCGCCCGTCGATCGAACAGGTTCCTGTCCCGGCCCCAAAGCACTCGACCAGCGGCTGACCTTCCTCAAGCAGGCACACGATGTCGCCCAGACGGATATCTGCCGCCGGTCGCGCAAGCACGGCACCACCACCGCCACCACGCCGGGTGTCGATGAACCCGGCGCGAGACAGATGCTGCATGATCTTGGCCAGATGGTTGCGTGACAGCCCAAGATCCTCGGCCAGCTCAGAGGTGGAAAACGCCCGTGCGGGATCGCCCGCCATGCGCATCAACATCCGAAGGCCGAAGTCGGTGAACGAGGTCAGGCGCATGCCGGTGAGCATCCTTGAATTGGTATTTACAATACCTATTAGCAGGTCTATTCCAAACCGCAAGACGGAGACTCAGATGGAAACGGTCGCTCCACTAGAAAATTCCATTTCAGCACGCCCGGGGATGACGGCCGCGCTGATGGCGGAAACCGGGCTGGATGAGGCGGTGCTGCGCAAGCTTGTGCACCGCTTTTACAGCAGGGTCCGCGCCGATCAGATGCTGGGACCGATCTTTGCCACAAGGATCACCGACTGGACCCCGCATCTGGAACGTATGGTCGCATTCTGGTCATCGGTCGCGCTGATGACTGGTCAGTATCATGGCCGCCCGGTGCCAGCGCACACTCCCCTGCCCATCGACGCCGCACATTTCGACCGGTGGCTGGCGCTGTTCCGCGCCACGGCAGAGGAGACCTGCACTCCGGCAGGCGCGGCCCATGTGATGGAGCGCGCCGAACGGATAGCCCATTCCCTGCATATCGCGGTTGTATCCGCCCAAGGTTGCCCGGCCGCGCCACCCAAGCTGTTCTGATGACAGGAGCATCACGATGACAACCGTCCCGATCAACGACGCCGCAGCCCTGACCCACTATATCGAGACGCGCTATCACGCGCGCCATCGCGAGCAGTTGCCGATGCTGGCTGCCATGGCCGAGCGGGTCGAGGATGTGCATTTCGGCGATGACGGTGTGCCAGATGGCCTCTCGGTACTTTTGCAGCAGATGATTGGCGAGATGGAAATCCACATGAAGAAGGAAGAGCTGATCCTCTTTCCCGCCATCCGCCGCGGCGGGATGCCGGGAATCGAGGCGCCGATTGCGGTGATGCGGGCGGATCACGCCGGGCATGACCGCGAAGTGGCCGAGATCCGGCGCCGGACTGGCAACCTGACCCTGCCCGACGGGGCCTGCGGCACCTGGACGCGGCTCTATGAAGGTCTGGCCGACTTCATCGACGACCTGACCGAACATATGCGGCTGGAAAACGAGGTGCTGTTTCCGCCGTTCGAACCCGCCGGGCGTGCCGATGCCTGATCCGGTCCGCTATGCCTCGCCACCCTGTCTGGCTGCCGAGATCGCGCCCGACTACTTTGACCCGCTGGCAACAAACCCCGAACAGGCCCGCGACGTGGCGCGCTGGCGACGGGCCGAACGAATCCGCCTGCGGGCTGAACGGGACGCGCTTTCTGTGGTTAACCGGCAGGCCGCAGGTGCCGCATTGGCGCAGCAGCTTCGGCAGGTCCTGTCGGACAGGTTCGACGGCGCGGCGGGGATGGTCCTGTCTGCTTATTGGCCGATCAAGGGTGAACCCGATCTGCGCGGACTGATGGCCGAACAGCACGAGGCAGGCGTCATCATCGCGCTGCCGGTGGTGGAAGTGCGGGCCAGCCCGCTGGTCTTTCGTCGCTGGCATCCCGGGTTGCACATGATCCGGGGGAACTGGAACATACCCGTGCCCCCACCCGAGGCTGACCGACTTGCACCCGATGTGGCGCTGGCACCCGTCGTCGGGTGGGACAGCGCCGGGTTCCGGCTGGGCTATGGCGGCGGGTATTTCGACCGCACCCTGGCCAGGCTGGCGCCACGACCATTTACCATCGGGATCGGATTGCAGGCGGCGCAGCTGTCCACCATCTTTCCCCAGCCTCACGACATTCCGCTGGATGTCATCCTGACCGAAGCGGGCGTTCAGTTTCAGCGCGAGGACCCATGACCAGCTCTGCCGAACAGATGCGCGCCTGGCGTGGGCCGGCCCTCCTGACCTACGGGTTTCGCCCCTTCTTTTTCGGCGCTGGCGTCTGGGCCGCTCTGGCGATGGCCCTGTGGGTGCCGATGCTGTCGGGGCATCTGACCCTGCCGACCGCCTTTGACCCGGTGTCCTGGCATGCGCACGAATTTCTGTTCGGTTATGTGGCTGCCGTCATCGCGGGGTTCTTGCTGACAGCGGTTCCGAACTGGACCGGCAGGTTGCCGATAGTCGGCTGGCCGCTCGGTGCCCTGTTCACGCTGTGGCTGATCGGGCGGTTGGCGGTTGCGGCATCGCTTTACCTGCCGCCCATTGCCGTGGCGCTGGCCGACCTTGCGATGCCGGTTGCGCTTGCCGCCGTGATCGGGCGCGAGATCGTGGCGGGCAGGAACTGGCGCAACCTGATCGTGCTGGCAATGCTGGGCGTGCTGACCCTTGGCAACGGCATCTTCCATCTCGAGGCCGCGCGTGGAGACTATGCCGCGCAAGGCTACGGTCTGAAGATCGGGCTTGGCGCGATGGTCATGATGATTGCGGTGATCGGGGGGCGGATCGTTCCGTCCTTCACGCGCAACTGGCTGGTCAAGCGCGGGCCGGGGCGGCTGCCCGTGCCGCCGATGCAAAGGTTCGACAAGGCAGCGCTTCTGACCCTGCTGACCGCTCTTCTGGCCTGGGTCGTCTTGCCAGATCACCTGGTGACCGGCGCGCTGCTGCTGACGGCGGGGACGCTGCACGCCGTCCGGTTGGCGCGCTGGGCTGGGGACCGGACGCTGGCCGAACCCTTGGTCGCGGTCTTGCACCTTGGCTATGCTTTCCTGCCGCTCGGCGCCCTGGCACTGGGTGCAGAGATCCTTGCCCCCGGCCTGATTGGCATGGCGGCAGCGCAGCACCTTTGGATGGGCGGTGCGGCTGGACTGATGACGCTGGCCGTGATGACCCGGGCCACGCTTGGCCACACCGGACAGACCCTGACCGCCGGGCCCGGTACGGTCCTTGTCTATGCGGCGCTGGTCGTGGCGGTGCTGGCCCGGTTTGCCGCAGGGATCTGGCCGAACCAAGCGTCGGTCCTGCACATGGTTGCGGGCATGGCGTGGATCCTGTCTTTTGCGGGATTTGCGGTGCTTTATGGCCGCCTGCTTCTGCGCCTGCCTGCTGCAAAGCGCATCTGAGGAACGCCATGGACTGGCTGGAATTCACGGCAGCGTTTGCGGCGTTCTTCCTGACCCACTCGCTACCGCTGCGACCGGCCGTGCGCCCGCACCTTCAGCGGGCCCTCGGCCGACGCGGTTTCACGCTGGCCTATTCGGCACTGTCGCTTGCCGTCCTGGGCTGGTTGATCGCGGCCGCGGGCCGGGCGCCCTATGTGCCGCTGTGGACCTGGGCCCCCTGGCAGTATCTTGTCCCCCTTGTCGTCATGCTGCCGGTCTGCCTGATCCTGTCACTGGCCATCGCGCGCCCCAATCCGTTTTCCTTTGGCGGAGCCCGGAACGAGACGTTCGATCCGGCCCGTCCGGGGATCGTGCGCCTGAACCGCCATCCGCTGCTTCTCGCGCTGGCGCTGTGGGGGACGGTCCATGTCGTGCCGAACGGTGACCTTGCGCATGTGATCCTGTTCGGCACTTTCACCGGTTTCGCACTTCTTGGGCGACGCCTGATCGACCGTCGCAAACGGCGCGAGATGGGCAAGGATTGGGACGCTTTGGCCGCAAAGGTCAAAGGCGCGGCACCCCTGCCGTTGCCGCTGCTGCGCCTTGTGACGGGTTTGGCCCTTTATCTGCTGCTGATCGCCGCGCACCCGTTACTCTTCGGGGTCAGCCCCTTGCCGTGACCATCAGGTCGAATGGTCGTCGATTAAGGGATTGGGTCTTGCGAACCTCTCCAGATCGGCCTGATCGCCAATCGCAATGCGCGTGCCCTCGACCGTGACGCCGTATGGTTGCAACCCCTTGAAGGCGCGGCTCAGATTCTCGGGCGTCATGCCCAGCACGGAAGCCAGCCGCCGCTTTTCGAAATCCAGATCGAACGCGGCAGCCCCACCGGCGCGCTTTTGATAGCGCAGCAGATAGTTTGCCAGCCGTTCCAGCGAGGTCCGAAGCTTCAAGTCCTTCTGAGCCTTGATGACCGACCGATAGCACTGCGCCAGCTCTGTCACGATCGCGCGGGCAAAACTGCCGTCGACGTCGAAGACGGCCCGCACGTCCTGGCTGGGGATCAGGACGATCCGGCTTTTTTCCAGCGTTCTGGCCGACATCAGATAGGGCGCGTTCTTGATCGTTGCTGCCAGGATAAAGGTCGAAACGGGCCGCACGGTCGCAAGACTGGTGTCGCGGCCGTTCCAGGTCGAGAACAGATCGACCGAGCCGGACAGAACGACGTGCAGGAAGTCGCTGGGTTCGCCCTCGCTGATCAGTTCGATATGCGGGGGAAAGTTCTGCACATAGGCGCCGCGCATCAGCGCAAAGAAATTCTCATCGGTCATTCCTGAAAACAGGCCAAGTGCCCGAACTTCGGGGTAATGCTGTTCTGGCATGGCTGCACTCCCCTGTCGAACGACGCCAGCATCCATTCGGCGCTTGATATTTGTCAAGAGATGAATTGACCAGCGCAGAATTGTACTTGACCAAGCCTGCGCGCGCAGATGATAATTTACGATAACTCATTTATTTTTCAGCATATTTTGTGTGATTTGATCTAGATCAAACTCTTTGGGCCGCCTTGCCCGCAGGTCTGGTGCCAATCCCCGCCTCGGGGTGACCACGCCATTCCGCCGGAGGCCCCTGCCATGCAGTCCCACGCCACTGCCTCGCGCGCCGATCAGAACCGCGCTCTGGGCCTGAGCACCATAGCCTTCACCGCCTGTTTCGCGGTCTGGACGATCTTTTCCATCATCGGCGTCGCCATCAAGGGCGAGCTGGGCTTGAACGACACCCAGTTCGGCCTGCTGGTCGCCACGCCGATCCTGACAGGGTCACTGACCCGCATTTTCCTCGGCGTCTGGACCGAGAAATACGGCGGACGGCTAGTGTTCTCGGCGCAGATGATCCTTGCGGCTTTGGCCACCTGGGCGCTGACCTTCGCCGACAGCTACGTCATGTATCTGGTCGCAGCACTGGGCGTGGGTCTTGCCGGCGGGTCCTTCATCATCGGCGTGGCCTATGTCAGCCGCTGGTATGACGCGGGCCATCAGGGCACGGCCCTGGGCATCTTCGGCGCGGGCAATATCGGCGCGGCGGTGACCAAGTTCGTCGCCCCCTTCGTGATGGTCGCCTATGGCTGGCAGGGTGTGGCCAACACCTGGGCCGCGGCACTTGCCCTGATGGGCGTGATCTTCTTCGTCTTTGCCAAGGACGACCCCGCGCTGGTGGAGCGTCGCAAATCCGGTGCCAAGGCTCCTGGATTTGCCCAGCAGTTCGCGCCGCTGAAGAATCTGCAGGTGTGGCGTTTCTCGCTGTACTACTTCTTCGTCTTCGGTGCCTTCGTGGCGCTGGCGTTGTGGCTGCCGCACTATCTGATCGACGTCTACGGCGTCGATGTGCGCACGGCGGGTATGGCGGCCGCGTCCTTCAGCCTGTCGGCCAGCCTGTTCCGCGCTTATGGCGGGCACCTCTCGGACAAGTTCGGCGCGCGGTCGGTCATGTACTGGACCTTCGGCTTTTCCATGCTGTTCCTGTTCATGCTCTCCTATCCGCCAACGGATTACATCATCCAGGGCAAGGACGGCCCGATCGCCTTTTCGACCAGCATGGGCCTGTGGCCCTTCATCGCCACCCTGTTCGCGCTTGGCTTCTTCATGAGCCTCGGCAAGGCGGCGGTCTTCAAGCACATCCCGGTCTACTACCCCAACCATGTCGGCGCAGTCGGGGGTCTTGTCGGCATGATCGGCGGGCTTGGCGGCTTTGTTCTGCCCATCGCCTTCGGCGCGCTTCTGGACCTGACCGGCATCTACACCTCGTGCTTTGCCCTGCTGTTCGTGCTGGTCGCCCTGGCCCTGACCTGGATGCACCTGTCGGTCCGCGCGATGGAACGTGCCGCCCATGGCGAGGCCTTGGACAGCCTGCCGCAACTGCCGGAAATGCAGGCCATCCACCACCCGGACCGCACCACCATGCCCCGCGTGCTGGAGGATTGGCGTCCCGAAGAACCCGCGTTCTGGGCCGATAAGGGCCGCAGCATTGCCCGTCGCAACCTCTGGATCTCGATCCCGGCGCTGCTGCTGGCCTTCTCGGTCTGGATGGTCTGGTCGATGGTCGTAGCCAAGCTGCCGCTGATCGGCTTTGCCTTCACGCCCGAGCAACTGTTCTGGCTGGCGGCCCTGCCCGCCCTGTCAGGCGCGACACTGCGGATCTTCTACGGCTTCATGGTGCCGATCTTTGGCGGCAGGCTTTGGACGACGCTGTCCACCGCCTCACTGATGCTGCCTGCCATCGGGATCGGCTATGCGGTGCAGAACCCGGAGACCCCCTACTTCATCTTCCTGGTGCTGGCGCTGCTGTGCGGGCTTGGCGGGGCCAACTTTGCCTCCTCCATGGCCAACATCGGCTACTTCTTCCCCAAGGCCGAAAAGGGCAACGCCCTGGCGCTGAACGCAGGCCTTGGCAACCTTGGCGTCAGCGTCATGCAGTTCCTGGTGCCGCTGGTCATCTCCGTGGGCGTCTTCGGAGCGATGGGAGGGGCACCGCAAGCCCTGACCGAAGGTGGCGAGCTCTGGATGCAGAACGCAGGGTTCATCTGGGTGCCGTTCATCCTGATCTCGACCATCGCGGCATGGGTCGGGATGAATGACATCGCCGACGCCAAGGCCAGCTTTGCCCAGCAATCGGTGATCTTCGGACGCACCCACAACTGGCTGATGTGCGTCCTCTATATCGGCACCTTCGGCAGCTTCATCGGTTATTCGGCTGGCTTTCCGCTGCTGAGCCGGATCGCCTTTCCGGACATCAACGCCCTGCAATACGTCTTCCTCGGTCCCCTTGTCGGTGCGCTGTCCCGCGCGGGTACGGGCTGGGTGTCTGACAAGTTCGGCGGCGGGCGGGTCACCTTCTGGGTCTTCGTCGGCATGATCGCCTCGGTCCTTGGTGTGATCCTGTCGCTGCAGGCGGGCAGCTTTGCCGGGTTCTTCGCCGGGTTCATGGCGCTGTTCTTCTTCACCGGGGTCGGCAATGCGTCGACCTTCCAGATGATCCCGGTGATCATGGGCCGCGAAGTGCCGCGCCTGATGCCGCAGCTGGCCGGGGCAGACCGCGCCCGACAGATCGCGATGGAATCGGGCGGTATCGTCGCCTTCACCAGCGCCATCGGGGCCTATGGCGGGTTCTTCATCCCCAAGGCCTATGGCTCGTCCATCGCCATGACCGGCAGCCCGATCGGCGCGCTGTGGCTGTTCCTGGCCTTCTACGTCGTCTGCCTTGCCATCACCTGGGTCGTCTACACGCGCCCCGGCGGGCTTCTCCACGATATCGAGCGCGGCCGTGCCTCTTCGGGCGCCGCTGCCCATCCCGCAGAATAACGAAAGGACGCCAAGATGAGCCACCTTCTCGACAGACTAAACTTCTTCCAAAGCAAGGAGTTGGAACAGTTCTCGGATGGCTGGGGTCAAACCACGCGGGAAAACCGCGACTGGGAGGACACCTATCGGAACCGCTGGCGGCACGACAAGATCGTGCGGTCAACCCATGGGGTGAACTGCACCGGGTCCTGTTCGTGGAAGATCTACGTCAAATCCGGCATCGTGACGTGGGAAACCCAGCAGACCGACTATCCCCGCACCCGGGCGGGCCTGCCGAACCACGAACCGCGCGGCTGCGCGCGGGGGGCGTCCTACAGCTGGTATCTCTATTCCGCCAACCGGGTGAAGAACCCGCTGATCCGGGGCGCGCTGATGCGCGCCTGGCGCAAGATGCGGCCCACCATGGCTCCGGTGGCCGCCTGGGCCGCGATCCAGAATGATCCCAAATTGCGCGCCAGCTATACCAAGACGCGCGGCAAGGGTGGTTTTGTGCGCGCCACCTGGGACGAGGCGACCGAGATCATCGCCGCAGCCAATGCCTATACCGCCAAGACCCATGGCCCGGACCGGGTGTTCGGCTTCTCGCCGATCCCCGCGATGTCGATGGTCAGCTATGCTGCCGGATCGCGGTATCTTTCGCTGCTCGGCGGCACCTGCATGTCGTTCTACGACTGGTATTGCGACTTGCCGCCCGCCAGCCCGCAAACCTGGGGCGAACAGACCGACGTGCCGGAATCGGCTGACTGGTACAACGCCGGGTTCCTGATGCTCTGGGGCTCGAACGTGCCGCAGACCCGCACGCCGGATGCGCATTTCTATACCGAGGTCCGCTATCGCGGCACCAAGTCCGCCGTGGTCAGCCCGGATTATTCCGAGGCCGCCAAGTTCGGCGACATCTGGTTGAACCCGCAGGCGGGCACCGATGCGGCGCTGGCGATGGCAATGGGCCATGTGATCCTGCGCGAATATCACCTGGATCGGCAGGCCGAGTATTTCGAGGACTACGCCCGCAAATACACCGACATGCCGATGCTGGTCCGGCTGGAAGACCGCGACGGCCACCTTGTCCCCGGCCGCATGCTGCGCGCCGAGGATTTCGCGGGTCAGTTGGGCGAAACCAACAACCCCGACTGGAAGACAGTCGCTTATGACGAGGCTTCGGGCCAGATCGTCGCCCCCAACGGCTCCATCGGTTTCCGCTGGGGCGAGGAAGGCAAGTGGAACCTTGAACAGCGCGCCAAGGGGGCCGAGGCGAACCTGCGGCTCAGCCAGATCCTGGACGAGCATCACGACGAGGTTGTCGGCGTCGACTTCCCCTATTTCGGCGGCGTCGCAACCGGCGATTTCGTGAAATGCGACCATCCGGAGGTGCTGACCCGCAAGATCCCTGCCCGCCGCGTCACGCTGGCTGACGGTCAGACGGCGCTGGTCGCCACGGTGTTCGACCTCTTCTGCGCCAACTACGGGCTGGACCGTGGCCTTGGCGGCAAATGGGTGTCCAAGGACTTCAACGACGACAGCCCCTATACCCCCGCCTGGGCCGAAAAGATCACCGGAGTCGACCGGGAAAAGATCATCGCCGTGGCGCGGGAATTTGCGGGCAATGCCGAAAAAACCCATGGCAAGTCGATGGTCATCCTCGGGGCCGGTCTGAACCACTGGTACCACATGGACATGAACTATCGCGGCATCATCAACATGCTGGTGATGTGCGGTTGCATCGGTCAGGAAGGCGGCGGCTGGTCGCATTATGTGGGGCAGGAGAAGCTGCGCCCGCAGACCGGCTGGGCACCTCTGGCCTTCGCGCTGGACTGGAACCGCCCACCCCGGCACATGAACTCGACCTCAGCCTGGTATGCCCATACCGACCAGTGGCGCTATGAGACGCTCCGCGCGGGCGAAATCCTGTCGCCGACCGCGCCCAAGGGCGACTGGGATATCTCCCTGATCGACTACAACATCCGCGCCGAACGGATGGGCTGGCTGCCGTCTGCGCCGCAGCTGAAGACCAACCCGCTGGAGGTGTCGAAAGCGGCCAAGGCCGCAGGCAAGGCCATTCCGGCCTATGTGGCCGAAGAATTGAAGGCGGGGCGTCTGCAGATGTCCTGCGAAGACCCGGACGCCCCGGAGAATTGGCCGCGCAACCTGTTTGTCTGGCGGTCAAACCTGCTGGGGTCCAGCGGCAAAGGGCACGAATACTTCCTCAAGCACCTTCTGGGCACCGATCACGGCGTGATGGGCAAGGATCTGGGCGAGGAAGGCCATGCCAAGCCGGTCGAGGCCGTCTGGCATGACGAGGCGCCGAAGGGCAAACTTGACCTTCTGGTGACCATCGACTTCCGGATGTCCACCACCTGCGTCTATTCCGACATCGTGCTGCCGACGGCCAGCTGGTACGAAAAGGACGACCTGAACACGTCCGACATGCACCCCTTCATCCACCCGCTGCAGGCGGCGGTGGACCCGGCCTACGAGTCGAAATCCGACTGGGAAATCTTCAAGTCCATCGCGAAGAAGTTCAGCGAAGTCGCCCCGGAAGTGCTGGGGGTTGAGACCGACATCGTCCAGCTTCCCCTGCTGCACGACACCCCCGGCGAGTTGGCGCAGGCGCATGTCCGCGACTGGAAGAAGGGCGAATGTGACCTGATCCCCGGCAAGACCGCGCCCAATTATATCGCGGTCGAACGGGATTATCCGAACCTCTACAAGAAGTTCACCTCGGTCGGGCCCTTGCTGGAAAAACTCGGCAACGGCGGCAAGGGGATCAACTGGGATACCAAGGTCGAGGTTGGCCTGCTGCGCGATCTGAATGGCGTGGTGCAGGATGAGGGCGTGTCGCATGGTCTCGCCAAGCTGGATACCGCCATTCAGGCGGCGGAAATGATCCTGATGCTGGCCCCCGAAACCAACGGCGAAGTGGCCGTCAAGGCGTGGGAAGAGCTGGAAAAACCCACCGGCCGCCACCATGCCCACCTGGCCGAAGGCGCGCATCATACCAAGATCCGCTTCCGCGATATCGCGGCGCAACCGCGCAAGATTATCTCCAGTCCCACCTGGTCGGGGATTGAATCGGAAACGGTCTGCTACAACGCGGGCTACACCAACGTCCACGAACTGATCCCGTGGCGCACCCTGACCGGCCGCCAGCAGCTTTATCAGGATCACCTCTGGATGCGGGCCTTTGGCGAAGGTTTCGTCAGCTATCGCCCGCCGGTGGACCTGAAGACCATCACCAAGGCCGTCAACAATGATGCGGCCGAGGGCAATCCGCATGTGGTGCTGAACTTCATCACGCCGCACCAGAAATGGGGCATCCACTCGACCTATACCGACAACCTTCTGATGCTAACGCTGAACAGGGGCGGCCCGGTGGTCTGGATGTCCGAGATCGACGCCCAAAAAGCGGGCCTTGTCGATAACGACTGGGTCGAGGCCTACAACATCAACGGCGCCCTGACCGCGCGGGTGGTGGTGTCCCAGCGCATCAAGCAGGGCACGCTGTTCATGTACCACGCGCAGGAAAAGATCGTGAACACGCCCGGTTCGGAAAAGACCGGCAATCGCGGCGGCATCCACAACTCGGTCACGCGCACAACGCTGAAGCCCACCCACATGATCGGCGGCTATGCGCAATTGTCCTACGGGTTCAACTACTACGGCACCGTCGGCAGCAACCGCGACGAGTTCGTGATCGTGCGGAAAATGAAGAAAGTTGACTGGCTGGATACGCCCGCAACCCGCAATGTGGAGGCAGCGGAATGAAAGTTCGCGCGCAAATCGGCAAAGTTCTGAACCTGGACAAGTGCATCGGCTGTCACACCTGTTCCGTCACCTGCAAGAACGTCTGGACCAGCCGCGAAGGCGTTGAATACGCCTGGTTCAACAACGTCGAAACCAAGCCCGGCACCGGCTATCCGACCGACTGGGAAAACCAGAAGCGTTGGAACGGCGGGTGGTCGCGGTCGAAATCGGGCAAGTTGCACCCCAAGCAGGGCTCGAAATGGCGGATTCTGGCGAACATCTTCGCCAACCCCTCGATGCCGGAAATCGACGACTACTATGAGCCGTTCGATTTCGACTATGACCACCTGAAATCCGCGCCCGACATGAACGCCTTCCCCACCGCGCGCCCCCGCTCCAAGATCACGGGCGGAAGGATGGAGAAGATCGAAAAGGGCCCGAACTGGGAGGAAATCCTGGGCGGCGAATTCTCGAAACGGTCCAAGGATTACAACTTCGAGAACATCCAGAAGCAGATCTATGGAGAGTATGAGAATACCTTCATGATGTATCTGCCCAGGCTGTGCGAACACTGCCTGAACCCGACCTGCGCCGCTTCGTGCCCCTCGGGCGCGATCTACAAGCGCGAGGAAGACGGCATCGTGCTGATCGACCAGGAAAAGTGCCGGGGCTGGCGGATGTGCATCACCGGCTGCCCCTACAAGAAGGTCTATTACAACTGGGAATCCGGCAAATCCGAGAAATGCACCTTCTGCTATCCGCGGATTGAGTCCGGCCAGCCCACCGTCTGTTCGGAAACCTGCGTCGGGCGCATCCGCTATCTGGGCGTCATCCTTTACGACGCCGACAAGATCGAGGCGGCTGCCAGCAGCGAACGAGAGACCGACCTTTATGGCGCTCAGCTTGACGTGTTCCTGGACCCGAACGATCCCGAAGTGATCGCCGCCGCCCGCCGTGATGGCGTGCCGGAGGACTGGATCGAATCCGCCAAGGTCAGCCCGATCTGGAAAATGGCGATGGAATGGAAGGTCGCCTTCCCGCTGCATCCCGAATACCGCACCCTGCCGATGGTCTGGTACATCCCGCCGCTGTCGCCGATCCAAAACGCAGCACAAGCGGGTCAGATCGCGATGAGCGACCAGATGCCCGATGTGCGCAGCTTGCGTATTCCCGTGCAGTATCTGGCCAACATGCTTACTGCAGGCGACGAAGAACCCATCGTTCACGCGCTGGAGCGCATGTCAGCCATGCGCCTCTACATGCGGGCGCTGACGGTGGACGGCGTCCGCGACGAAGGCATCGCGGCCCGCGTCGGCATGTCGGGCCGGATGATCGAGGACATGTACAAGATCATGGCCATCGCCGACTACGAGGACCGCTTCGCCATCCCCACCGCGCACCGCGAACAGAACGAAGCGGGGGCCGACATCCGGGGCGGCTGCGGCTTTACCGACGGTAACGGCTGTTCCTCGGGCGACACCGGCAAGACCAGCCTGTTCGGCGGCAAGAAGAAGTCCTTCGCCCTTCCGCTGGAGTCATTCTGATGGACCGCACACTCAAGGCACTGTCACTGATCCTCAGCTATCCGACGGCGGAACTGCAGGAGGCTATGCCGGAAATCGGGGCCATCCTCGCCGCCGATCCCCGGCTGACACCTGCAACCCGCGCCGCGCTGCAACGGCTGACCAGCAACCTCGGACAGGGTGACCTGTTCGACGTGCAGGAAAGCTATGTCATGCTGTTCGACCGCTCACGCACGCTGTCATTGAACCTCTTCGAACATGTCCACGGCGAAAGCCGGGACCGGGGCGGTGCGATGGTCAGCCTGATCGAAACCTACCGGGCGGCGGGTTTTGAGCCTGCCACCACGGAACTGCCCGACCACCTGCCGGTGCTGCTGGAATTCCTGTCGACGCGTCCCTTCGCCGAAGCGCAGGAAACCTTGGCGGACGCGGCGCATATCCTTGACGCTCTCGCAACCCGGCTGGTCCGGCGCGAAAGCGGATATGACGCCGCGTTCGCCGCTCTTTCCCAGCTTGCAGGCGGACAGGCCGATGTCGAAGCCGTGGCGGGAATGCTGGCGCAGGCCGACGACGATCCGACCGATCTCACCGCGCTGGATGCGGTGTGGGAGGAAACCGAAGTGACCTTCGGGCCCGACCCAAACGCTGGCTGCCCGCAGGTCCGCGACATGCTGGCCACCATGGACAAGCCAGCCCCCACCCCCCTGAACAGGAGCGCATGACATGTTCGGCGATTTCGACATCAACTTCGTCATCTTCGGGGTCATGCCCTATGTCGCGCTGACCGTGTTCCTTGTCGGCTCCATCGCGCGCTATGAACGCGACCCCTTCACCTGGAAAAGCTCCTCCAGCCAGCTTTTGCGCAAGAAGCAACTGATCTGGGGCTCGATCCTGTTCCATGTCGGCATCCTGACGGTGTTCTTTGGCCACCTTGTCGGTCTTTTCACCCCGGTCTGGGTGCTGGATGCGCTTGGCGTACCCTACGGGCTGAAGCAATGGCTGGCCGTGCTGATCGGCGGGCCGGCGGGCCTTGCCGCGCTGATCGGCGGCACGATGCTGATCCACCGCCGCCTGACCGACCCGCGCATCCGCGCCACCTCGACCACGTTGGACATCCTGATCCTGCTGCTGATCTGGCTGCAGCTGGCCATTGGCCTTCTGACCATCACCCAGTCGCTGCAACACATGGACGGCGCCGAGATGATCCGCTTCATGGAATGGTCGCAAAGCGTGGTCACCTGGAACGTGAACGCCTGGGTCACCGTGGTCGACGTGCACTGGCTGTTCAAGCTGCACATCTTCCTTGGCCTGATCATCACCATGCTGTTTCCCTTCACCCGGCTGGTTCATATCTGGTCCGGTTTCGCCGCGCCCTTCCGCTATCTTCTGACGCGGCCCGGCTATCAGATCGTGCGGTCGCGCCGCCGCCGCCCGCTGGAAGAACGCCGCCGTGCCTTTGACGCACGGCAGGCCAAGCCCGGCCCTTCAGCCACCACTCCGGCGGAGTAACTGCCATGAACATCGCCCTTTTCCCTGATGTCACCGTGAACGGCGAAACCATCCCCTCGGCGGCGATTGCTGCCGAGGCCCAGAACCACAGCGCGCCCAAGGACAAGCCCGGCATATCCTGGCGCAAGGCGGCGCAGGCACTGGCGATCCGAACCCTTCTCTTGCAAGAGGCTCGGGCGCGCGGACTGCAGCCGGACCCGGAAGAGCTGTCCCCCGGCCGGGTCGAGACCGAAGATGAGGCACTGATCCGCGCGCTTCTGGACGACGCGCTGTCCATCGCTCCAGTGACGGAGGAAGCCATCCGCGCCGAATGGGCGCGCGACCCTGGCCGCTATCGCTCGGCCCCGTTGTGGGACGTTTCGCACATCCTGTGCGCCTGCGATCCGCGTGACGACGCCGAGTCTGCCTTGGCAGGCGCCCGCGCGCAGGCTATCCTTGCGCGGCTGAAGGGCGACGCCAAAGGCTTTGCCTCCGCCGCCCGCGAAAGCGATTGCGGATCAAAGGCAGCGGGCGGGCATCTTGGCCAGCTTGGCCCCGGCGATACCGTGCCCGAATTCGAGTTGGCGCTGCGCACCCTGACCGAAGGCGGCATGACACCCGCCCCGGTCCTGTCGCGGCACGGCTGGCACATCATCCGCCTGAACGCCACCGCCCAGGGGCAGGTTCTGCCCTATGAAACGGTCCGTCCAAAGATCGCACAGGCATTGGAAAAGGCCGCCTGGGCGCGCGCATCACGGGGATTCGTCGAGACGCTTGCCAAAGGGGCGACGATTACCGGCGCAAGCCTCGCCCCGATCTGAGCCACGCGAAAGGGCGCATCATGAAGACGGCAGAGCCAGTGCGACGCGGCAGCGGGGATGCGCCCACGCATCCCGGCCTTCTTGGTCGGCCTCTCGACTTCATCAGCGAAGATCATCTGCGCGAACGCCAGATTTGCGCGGTGATTGACGCAATTGCACTGGCCGCGCACCTCGACCGACTGTCCGCGCTGACCGTGCTGCGCTTTCTGAACGAAGAGCTGAATGTGCATCTCCGCGATGAGGCCGAGGATCTGTTTCCGCTTCTTGCGAAACGCTGCACGGCCGAGGACTGCATCGAAAGCGCAATCAACCGGATCAGGATCGATCAGAATGAAGCTCTGCGCCTCTTGCCCGACGTTCGGGCAACGCTTGCCGACTGCCTTGATGCCGGGTCCGATCTTTCGGCCGAGGGGCGTGCGATGCTGACGAGCTTCGCGGGGCATGTGCGCCGTCATCTTGTCGCCGAAAATGCGATCCTGCTGCCCATCGCCCGCGCCCGGCTGACCCGGGCCGATCTGGCAAGGCTGTCCGCACATATGCGGGCGCGACGGGGGCTGACCCAACTTTCGGAGACCCCGAATGCTGAATGATGTTCTGCAGCGTAACCGGGACTGGTCGGCCAAGCGGCAGGCGCAGGAACCGGGCTATTTCACCCGTCTTGCAGCCTTGCAGGCGCCCGAATTCTTCTGGATCGGCTGTTCGGACAGCCGGGTTCCGGCCAACGTAGTCGCGGGCCTTGATCCGGGCGAGGTGTTTGTCCATCGAAACGTGGCCAACATCGTCCACTCGTCGGATATGAACCTTCTGTCGGCGCTGGAATTCGCGGTCGAGGCGCTGAAAGTGCGGGAAATCATCGTCTGTGGCCACTACGGCTGCGGCGGGATCAAGGCCGCGACCGAGGACCTGCCGCATGGTCTGGTGGACCACTGGCTTGAACCGATCCGGCGGTTGGCGCGGGCCTATGCCGTCGATCTGGGCCGCGAGCCGGACCTGGAAGGCCGACGGGACCGTCTGGCCGAATTCAACGTGGTCGAAGGTGTCCGCCGCGTCTGCGAGACGCCGATCCTGCAGCGGGCGCGGCGGCGCGGCGCGAATGTCCGCATCCATGGCCTGATCTACGGCCTGAAGGACGGCCGCCTGCGCGATCTGGACTGCACTATCGGGCCGGGCCATTTCAAAGAGGAGGCAGCGGAATGACCATCCTGCAACCCATCGGCACGTCGGGCTGTGGCTGCGACCGGCGCGACACGGCCAAAGCCCTCCTCAGCGTCGATGACGCCCTGGCGCTGATCCGCGACCGGACGACTGCGGTCACGGGAACCGAGCTTCTTGCGACCGATCACGCCCTTGGCCGCATCCTTGCTGATCCTGTCACAGCGCTTCTACCCACACCGCCCTTCGACAATTCCGCGATGGACGGCTATGCGGTCGCAACGTCTGCCTTGACCGGTCAGGGACCGTGGGACGTGCCGGTCGCCGCGCGCATTCCAGCCGGGCAGACGGCCGCGCCGCTGTCAGGCCTGCAGGCCAGTCGCATCTTCACCGGCGCCCCGATCCCGGTCGGCGCGGATGCGGTTGTAATGCAGGAAGACGTCCAGCGGACCGGAACAACCATCCGCATCGACCACCGCCCGCCGCCTGGCCTGAACATCCGCCGCGCGGGCAGCGAGATGGCTGCGGGCGCCCTCGTCCTGAAAAAGGGGAGACGCCTCGGCACCCGCGAAATCGCGGTCTGTGCCGCAGCCGGGGCGGCACAGGTGCGCGTCCGCAGACCCCTGCGCGTAGCACTTCTGGTGACCGGAGATGAAATCCGGCAAGCGGGCGCAGACCGGTCGGCGGCGCAGATCTGGGACGTGAACACGCCAATGCTGCGCGCGGCCCTGATGCGACCGGACATCGATCTGGTCGCCGTTGAAACGGGTCTCGACAGCCGGGATGGGCTGTTCCTGCAGATCGCCGAACTGGCGGAAATCGCTGACCTGCTGATCACCACGGGCGGGATTTCGGTTGGCGAAGAGGATCATGTGAAGCCTGCCCTCACCGCCATGGGGGCCGATATCATCTTCAGTGGTGTCGCAATCAAACCGGGCAAACCGGTCTCGTTCGGGCAGGTCCGGGGGGCCCTGTGGCTTGGCCTTCCCGGCAACCCGCTGTCTGCCTTCATCACCTGGCATCTGTTCGGCGAGGCGCTGGTCAGGCGCATGACTGGCGAGATTGGCCACGGCGTCGCACGCAGGCTTGTCGTCATCTCACAGGACATCACCCGCAATCCAGGGCGTTGCGAGGTTCGCCCCGCGTATTGCACCGGTTTTGATCCGCACGGACGGGAAGTCGTAGGCTTTGAGCCGGAGACGCATTCCTCTCGTGTGGCGGGCCTCTCCATGGCGTCTGGCCTGATCTACCTACCCGCCGATGCTGACATTCTTCCCGCTGGGGCATTGGTCGAATTCCAGCCCTTCTGCCCAAACTGAGGACTACCAAGATGAACCTTGCCTACACGATGGCGCCCGGCCGGGGTGATACCGACCTCATTCTCCACAAACTCGCCGCCGATCTTGGCGCGTGTGGTCTCAGATGTTGCGGCACCGTCCAGATCAATTCCGAGCGGGCAGACTCCGGCCCCTGCGACATGGATGTCCAGGTTCTGCCAGATGGCCCAGTTCTGCGTATAAGTCAGGACCTCGGCCCGTCTGCACGCGGTTGCAGGCTTGACCCCACCGCATTGGAAACAGCTGTCGGGTTGGTTGCAGCCAGCCTCGCGGGTGGCGCAGATGTTCTGATAATCAACAAATTCGGCAAACATGAAGCCGAAGGTCGCGGCTTTCGCGCGGTTATCGCCGAGGCACTGGCACTGGGGATACCCGTGATCGTCGGCGTGAATGGCTTGAACCTCGCCAGCTTCGAGGAGTTTGCCGGAGGACTGGCCAGCCGCCTGCCACCAGACTGCGAAACGCTGGCAGCTTGGGCTTCCCGGGCAATCGCGCCTGCGATCGAAGCTGCGTGATAAGCGGTGCCTGCAGCTAACGCGCCTGACGCAAGTGAGCACAAGGGAACGGCAGGACTAGCGACGTGTGAGGGCGGCCTGGCTTTCAACAGCATCGCTTTCCCAGGCGGGCGTCGCCTGCACAAGAGCGATGGGGCCAGACAGCCTGGGGCGAGGTCGAACGGCGGCTTTGGGCCGAGATTGGATGCTGTTCATCTCCGGCTGATTACGAGGATAGCGCGATGCCGCAGGTCGGGTTTGTGCGCACAAACGTCACGCGTCAGGAAGCTTCGCCTTTATCTTCTTCCGGAAATCCGATGCCTTCCCGATGACCTCCTTGTCCGAGGGACGCAGGGATTCCCGCACCGCCGCGTCCGTCATCGCAGGTCGTGCAGCCTCGACCTCGGCGATGATTGCTTTTGCGGTGATACCCGCCGGCGGCGCATAGGCCAGCGGCCGGAACTGCGCCACCTGGACTTGCAGTTTCTCGATCGCGGCACGCATCGACCTGATCTGATGCCGCTCACCGGGATAGGGCAGCGGCCCAGCCTGTGCTGCCATGATCTTCGAGAAGTACCGGTCCCGGTAATAGACGATACGATCGGCCAGGATCGGGTTCTGGCGCTCGGGAATCAGGATGACCCTGGAGGCATCCAGCTTCCGGACCTCGTCCGGGCTCATCAGCGGCCGCTCCTCGTTCCGGCGAGACAGCGACCGCCGCCGCCAGCCGTACCCGTCGGAGGACAGGCTGTCGCTGACCGAGAGCCGGGTCGTCTTGCCCAGGGCCTCGGAAACCTCGGCGGCGGTCTTTTTCTCGTTCGGGCTGATGAAGAACTTCATGCCAGCGCCGGATTCGAGCGACAGTCGGTCATTCTCGCCATAAAGGGTGTCGAGACCGGGAATGGATTGGGTGATGATCGAGACACGCCCGCCATGGCCGGCCAGCTGCTTCAGCGATTGCACGACGATCGGCATCCGGCCCAGCTGGTCGAACTCGTCGAGGATGATCTGCACCGGCCAGGGCTCGGTTTTCTGGTTCGGCAGGGACGACCGCAAGGTGGCGATCAACTCGCCGAAGAGCAGCCGCATCAGCGGCGCGAGGGTGACGATATCGTCGCTGTTGACGACGATATAGACCGTCTGCGGTTTCATGCGGATGCGCTGCCAGCTGACATCGCTGGCGCTGGTGACACGGTCGACCTGCGGGTTCAGCCAGAGCCCGAGGCCGGCGCCCTTCAGGACCGAGATATAGGAGGAGAGCGTGCGATCGGCATAGCCGCTGAAATCGACGAAGGTCGACCGGGCCTGGCGGTGACGCAGCTCGTCGGCCCGGGCCAGGTAGACCTCAGATTTGTCGGCGCCGCCGAAAAGGATGCGGGTGATCTCGCCGATGGAGGGCGTTCCGCGCTCGATCGCCAGCATTCCGCCGGCGACGAACAGCTCCCTTGCGCCCACGATAAAATCCGCCGCCCCGCCCTTCTCGCTGGTGGTCAGGAAATAGCTGGCCAGCTTGCTCAGCTCGGTGAACTGCTGATCAGGGTTGGCCAGCGCGGCGATGCGTTCGAGCGGGTTGTAGCGATGCGAGGCATGCTCGAAGTCGAAGGGCGCGAAGTAGAAGATTTCGTCACCTTGGCGCTGGCGGTGGCGGGAGGTGGCCTCGAAGATCTCCCCCTTCACATCGAGGATGACGCAGCTGCCGGGAAACAAGAGCGTGTTCGGAATGACATAGCCGACACCCTTGCCGGCCCGCGTCGGCGCGACAACCAGGCAATGCGGGAACTTGTCCCAACCCGAGGCGATGAACCGTGACCTGCCGAGGATGCGGCCGAGGATGCTGTGGGGCCTGAGCCGGGCAAAGACCAGGCCGCCACCGATCTTTTGCAGGAGACCGTTCTTCCTGATCTCGGCCGAAGACTGGAAATGCGCCTTGCCGTATTGGGTCAGCGTCTCGGTGAAGGACAGGGCCAGTGTGAACAGTACGGTCGCGACCAGGCCCGCCGCGGCAATTTGATAGCCCGTCAGCCAAGGCTGCGTCATGCCGCGTGCCAAGCCCGGAAACTGCTTCACGAGGATGAACATGTCGGCGGAGGCGGCATTGGCCCCGAGTTGATGCTGGACCCACATGCCCCCAAGCATCAGGCCGATGATAACACCGCTGATGATACTGAGCAGCAGGGCGATCAAGGTCCGGTTCACAGGCCTGCCTCCTACAGATCCATGTCCAGATCATGCGTCCTTGGAGCAACGCTGTGCCGATGGTCCCTGGCGGCCTCGGCGACGATCCGGCCATATGCCGCCGCGATGGCCCCGCGATCCGGTTCGGCCAGCTGCGAGAGATTCTCGCGGATGAAGGCCATGTTTTCGGCGGTGCATTCAACCAGCGTCATCATCATCGATGCATTGTCGGTCTGGATGTCCCTCAGGCGCTCATCGTCGGCATCGCGCGCCGCGGGGCTTGCCGTCGGGCGCGCCCCTGCGCTGAATGCGGAGGGGCCATTGGCAGGGTCCGCGTAAGGGCGACCATGAATGTAGATGACAGGCTCCCCTGCCACTTCCGCCGCACGCCCCTCGGCCAATGCCTCCCGCTGACGCCGGGCCAGGTCTTCGGTCTCCTTGTCCATCTGTCACTCCTTCACATCAGGTTGCGGCGCAGAGCGCGAACTCGAGCGCCGCAAGACCACCCCCCCGCCCGAGAGACGCGACACCTGATGGCGCCGTCGCGCTCCCGTCATCGGCCTCCTGCAATCGCGTGGGGCTCTCGTCGCAGTTGCTCAGGGGGCCACTTGCGCCAGCCCCCCGGCATTTTCACTCAACGGGATTGTCGTCGCTGACCTGTTTTGGATCGAAGACCACGAGTTCCGTGGCGCCTACGGGGAAGTCGAGCTTGATCTTGAAGGCGCTTTTGGCGTCCTCGCGTTGCGCAAATAGGGTTCCGACCGGGCGGAAGCGGGTCTTGCCGTCGCTGCCCTCGACGGGGACGGTGATGCGGTAATAGGCCTGTGTCATGGCAATGCTCCTTTTTGTTGCCGGGGAAAGGAAGGGTGATCGGTGCTCATCGGAGAAGGTCCTGGTCCAGCGCCGGGACATAGACTTCCATGATGCCGCGGGTTTCTCCGTCGCGGCCGGTCTGGATCACCGCATCGATCGAGCCGCGCAGGTAGCGCAGGATCTCGCGGTAGCTCAGCTGGGTGCCGGTGTTCATGACCAGGAGCGCCATCTTGTCCATGGCCTTGCGGCCGCTGGCCGCATGCAGCGTGGTGAAGCTGCCCTCATGGCCGGTATTGATCGCACCGAGGAAGGTGGCGGCTTCGCCGCCGCGCACCTCGCCCAGGATGATCCTGTCGGGCCGCAGCCGCAGGGTGGCCTGAAGAAGCTTGTCGGCCGCGCGTGGTGAGGCGTCATCGCGCGCGGCGATCAGGCTGACATGGTTTGGCTGATGCGGCAGGGCCTCGGCCGAATCCTCGATCAGCACCAGCCGTTCGGTATCGGGGATCATCCAGATCAGCCGGCGTGCGAGTTCGGTCTTGCCGGCCGAGGTCGGGCCGGAGAGGATGAGGTTCAGCTTCAGATCGACGCAGGCTTTGAGGAGCGCATCGGCATCGCCGCCCAGGCCGAGACCGGCCGCGAGGCACTGAATCTTGTCGATCTTCGCCAGCCGTTCGGTTTCGAGCGAGATCCCCTGCGGGCGGAGGAAGCCGAATCTCTTCGGTTCCTCGGAGGGCCGGCGCTGGCGGAAGACCCTGACGGAGAGCACCGTGCCGCCGAAGGCTGCCGGGGCAATGATCGCCTGCACCCGCAACGTCGCCCCGCCATAGGGGACGGTGGTCGAGATCATCGGCGAGGCCGCCGTCAGCGGCTGCTCCGCGGCATTGGCGATCTGCCGGGCCAGGTCGGTCACATCGGACGGGCTCATGCTGATCCCGTCGCAGCGGCTCATATGGGCGGCGCCGGCTTTCTCGACCCAGAGGCCGGCATCGCCATTGATCGCCAGCTCGATCACCCGGGGATCGCCCAGGACCCGATCGAGGCGCTGCAGGTAATGATCGAGATAGCCGGCCATCAGAACATCTCGAGATCGGCATTGACCCGGACCATGACCACGGCGCCCTGATCGACCGAGATCGTCGCCGGAATGTCGAGATAGTCCGCCATGACCTTATCGAGGGCATCAGAGGCACCCTGGCCGATATTCTCGACCGTATCGCGCGTGGTCTCGCTGCCGTCCTTCTCCTCGATCCTGGCGACGGCAATCTCCGGAAGCGCGCCGATGATCGACACCGCCGCGGCCGATCCGAAGCGGGCCAGCGTGTGGTTGTTGACCTTGCCGGTCATACCGGCCCGGCCGATCCGGTCCGTGCCATAGCCTTCGAGCTGCACCGATTGGCCGTCCGAGGTCACCAGCCGGTCCCAGGCAATCATCACCCGGCGCTGTCCGCGCTCGATCTGCGCATCATAGCGGCCATAGAGCTTCGAGCCGCGGGGGATCAGCACCTGGCTCATGTCCATGGACCAGACATCATAGCTGACATTGGCCGCGACATTGCCGGGCAACTGGCTGTTGATCGCGGTTTCCAGCGTCGCCTCGATCAGCGTGCCCTGGATGATGGTGTTGGACGGGCTGCCGATGACCTCGCTCTGGCTCACCCGTGCCGTGTTCGCCCCGGCCCGGAGGAAGTTATCGCCGGCCCCATCACCCAGGACCCCATCACCCAGGGACTCGCCGCCCGCCGTTGCCGCAGAGCTGCCGCTGGCGCGCCAGGCCACCATGGGCGAGGCGATCTGGGCCTGCCGGCGGGCTTCCTCTTCCGCCCGACGAGCCTCGTAGGCCGCCCGGCGCTCTGCGGCCAGCGCGGCCGCGGCCTCCTCCTGGCCGAAGAGCTGGTCCTGGGTCTCGAGCTGCGATTGCAGCCGCAGGTTTGCGCGCTCGGCCTCGGCCAGCGCCTCCTCCTTCAGCGCCGCATCGCCCTTCATCTCGTCCAGTTCGGCCAGAAGCGCGTCGCGGGCGGTCTCGCCCTCGGTCAGCTTCAGCTGCAGCCCTTCAAGTTCGGCCGCCAGGTCGTCGATCCGGGCCTGGTCGACCACTTCCACTGTTTCCCTTCGCGGGGCCGGGGCTTCCGGCACCGGCGGCTCGGGACGCGGCCGGGTGATGGTGAAGCCATCGAGGCCACTGCCGTCCTGGAAGTCTGTCACCTGCGAGGTGGGCAGGTTCAGCGACGTCCCTTGCGGCGGCGCATCGGTTGCGCTCAGGAAGGCATAGCTGGCGAGCGCCGCCCCGGCGGTGAAGGTGCCGGCGCCGATCGCCCAGGGCTTCCAGCGGTTCATCCGTCCGGGCTTGCGCTGAAGGCGCTGCAACCGTTCCTCGATGCCGCTCTCATCGCTCCCCTTCGCCATCGTGGCCTCCTCACGACCCGGCCCGCGCGACCCTGCCGGTCACGCAGACAGAATGATCGCCGTAACGCAGCACCCAGCGTTCCGAGCGGCCGGCCACGGTGATGACGGTGCCCTTCGTCGTGCTGTTCACCGCATATTCGAGCCCCTTGCCATCGACCCGGAAGACGCTCGGCATCGGCGCGCCGGGCGGGATCTGGAAATACGTCCTGTTGCCGTCATCGGAGACGCCGGTCGGCGCGAATGTGGCGCCATTCACCCTGCGCGTGACCGCATAGCGCATCGGCGGCAGGGTCGCGGCCGCCACCCTCGCAGCGGCACCCGCCGCGCGCGGGCCACCGCCCTCGCCCGGCACGGTGAATTTCACCGACCAGTTGGGCGTGCCGAAGCCGGTCTCGACCAGGTTCACAAAATAGAAGCGCCGGTTGGTCTCAACGGTCATATTGGTCGCGGCGCCCTGGATCACCGGCTTCACGGTGAAGACATTGGCGCCTTCCAGCTTGTCGACCTGGAAGCTTTCGCTGTCACCGATGGCGATGGACTGGATGCGCTCGCCGGCGCCAAGCTCGATCAGGGTGACGTTGCGCAGGCGGGTCGCGACCGTATAGACCTGCCCCTCCTGGTAGGTGGCATAGGTCACGCGATGATCGCGCGCTCCCGATTGTGGTCGCGCTTCGGCCTGGGCGAGGCCCGGCAGGGCCAGGGCTGCCACCAGCGCGGCCGCGCCATGGATCGGGTTCAGCATCAGTTGCCTCCTTCCTGCTGGGCTTCGAGAGATTCGGCACTCACCCGGTAATCCGTCACCGTGAAGCCGAAGGGGTTTTCCCAGACCAGTTCGACCGCCGATTGCTGGGTCGGCACGAACTGCCAGGTGACGGTGGCGTAGAAATTGCCGATCCGGTCATCCTCGCCGGGACGGGTCAGGGTCTTGGTGAAGCGCAGCTGCACCGTGTCCTCGTCGATCGGGTTGACGCTCAACACCTCGATCGAGATCTTGCCCGTCGTCCCGTAAAGATCGGGTGGATAATCGGCATTGCCCTCGGTCCAGAGCGCGCGAAGCCCCTGCTGCGCGAGGCCCGCCGACTGGCGATAGACCTTGAGGATGCGCCGTTCATTGTCATTGGCGTCATAGGTCTCGCGATCCATGACGTAATTGAAGACGAGGCTCTGCTTGACCGCGTCGGCCTGTTCGATCGTCGCCTTCTCGATCGCGACCGCGCGTTCGGCAATGCCGGTGTCGCGATCCACGATGGTCAGGTAGGCCTGGGTCTCCTTCAGCGGCAGCAGCATGACCAGGGCGGTCAGCTCACCGAGTGCGATCAGGCTGGTGAAACCCGCCACCCCCCAGGCCGTGCGCAGGCTGCGCCTGGCCCCGAAGATCAGCTCGCTCTCGAGAATCGTCCTTTGTTCAGGCAGTCGGTCTGTCATTCCCTCACCTCCTGAAGCTGGCACTTGGGCCCGCTCTGCTCAGTCCTTGCCGCCGCGCAGCAGGCGGATGTCGTTGAACTTCTGCCGGATCGCCGCACCGCGCTCGCGCAGCTCGCGGTCGCGCCTCTGGGCCTGCAGCCTCGGATCATCGGGGCTGCCCGTGCGGATCGCGCTGGCGATGGTCGCCGCATCGCGGATCGTCGAGCTGCCGGGCAGGTTCCGCGCCGCGACCCCGAGCCCGCCCTGTCCGAGGCGCAGCGCCTGTGGCGTGATATTGGCCAGGTGGAAATGCCCGGTGATGTTCGATGCCGCCGAGGGGATGGCCTTCAGGGCAAAGATGCCGACGAAGACGATCACCAGAAAGCCGATGATCTGGCTGATCGTGTCCACATTCTCCTGCGGCTGAAACTGCTCTTGGGCCACGGCAACGATGGTGGCGATCACGGCCGAGGCGGCAATCGGGTAGATCAGGTAGCCGACGAAGCTGCTGAGCCAGGCCTCGAACATGTTCTTCGTCCGCTCGAAGAGGGTTGCCACCATGGCGATCGGGGCGATGCCGATCAGGAAGGCCAGCATGATCTTGGCAAAGCCGACGATGAGGACATAGATGCCCATCAGCAGCGCCAACAATGCGAAGAAGAAGGCGCCGAGCACACCCCGCAAGATCGAGCCCTGCGACTTGGCCACACCATCGGCCGTATCCGCCATCTGGGAGGCAAACCTGTCCATCGCCTCATAGGTGTTGCGTTCCCCGGTGGTCGCGGCAATGTCGAAGAAGCGCATGGCCATGTCGCCGCTGGCAGTGGCGAAGGCGTCATAGATCGTGCCGAAGCTCGACCAGCTGAAAGCGAAGAGATAGACCATGACGATCCGCACCGTGAGCTGGAGCGAGTCCCGCGCCGTCATCTGGTAGACCCCGAGCGCCATGTTCATGCCGACCAGGATAAGCAGGATGGTGGTCGCGATGGTCATGACCGGCAACATGCCCGCGGCGGTGCTTTCAAAAAACCGCTCGCCGGCAGTCATGACGCTGGTGTCGATGGTGGTCAGGATGTCGGTGACAATGCCCATCAGAACTTGCCCCCGCACATGGCCTCGACCTGATCGCGCAATCTGCGCGACTGGCTGAAGAAGTCGTTGCCGAACTTGGCGCGATTCCAGTCGGCACCATGTTCGGCGGCGATCTGCTCCTTGATCTTTCGAACTTCGTCGAAGGGCGCGACCTTGCCCGCACAGCTGCAGTCACGACTGTCCAGCGTGTGTCGCATCAACACGTAGCTATAGATCATGCGGGTGGCACTCGCCTCCGCGTTGCTTGCCTCATATTCGGCTGACCTGACTTCCGGCACCTTCTCGCAGGTCTCGTAAGGCACGTTCTCGGTCAGCGCCTCGGGCACATCGCCGGTCTCACCCGCCGGCGGGGTGATGCGCAGGTAATCGTCTTCGGCCTGCACTTGCTCCTCCGTCATGCCGAGATCGGGGCCGGGCTCGTTGAACATCTCGTCCAGCCCGGCAAAGGGATTGTCCTCGGCCGCGGTCACGGGCGCCCCAGTCGCCACTCCCCCAGTCGCCATTTCCCCAGCCACCAGGCCATCGGGCGCGGGGTCCTCGCCCGGTCGCATCTGCGCCACCGCCATCGCGGCCAGGAGGGCAAGGAGCGCGGTTCCGCCCAGGATCATGCGTTTCTTCATCTCAATCCTCCGGCAGCTTGATGGTCAGGTATTTCTCTTCTTCGGCGGCGGTCGCGGCATCCATGATCCCGGCCTCGCCGAGGCTCACCGTCTGCACCGCCTCCATCGCCCAGATATTGGCCAGCGCGATGCCGAGCTCCCCGGTCACCCGGGTGTTCAGATCGATGGCCTCTTTCAGGTTCCCGGTATCGCCGATCTGCTGCATGAACCCGTCCATCCGCGTCAGGCTTTCTCGGGCCGCCTGCGACGAACTTTCCGCCGCGACCGACAGGAAGGCGCCGAGATTGGCCTGGTTGCCGATCCGCGCCGCCGACGGGTCCTCGCTCTCCGCCAGCGCATCCACATCGCTGCGCGCGATGCCGGATTGCTTGAAGGTCTTGTCCACATAGCCGCTGACACTGCTGCCGCCGATCTGGCTGGCATTGGCCAGCACCCCGGACCAGTTGCCGGCCCTGGCCGCCTCGAGCGATCTCGACAGGTCCGAGAACCCGGGCAGGATGTCGCGGAGGAAGCTGGCGGGATCGAGGCCGAGATCAGCCAGCGTCAAGCCATCGCGGAGCGCATCAAGCTGGGCGTCCAGCGTCCTGATCTGCTCGACCAGTTTCAGCGTCTGTTCGTCCAGCTTCACATTCTGCGCGATCTGTTCGCGCAGCTGAAGCTTCTGCTCGGCGATCATCTCCTGCAGTTTCGCGATACTGGTCACATCGATCGTCGGCACGCCCTGGCCGACCGCACTCGGCGCGGCCAGGAGGGCCGTGATCGACAGCATGGCCAGCCCGCCTGCCATCCTCGTCAAACTCATGGTTCCACCCTCACCTGCAGATAGCGCTCATCCTCGAGATAGGCCTGGACCAGCAGCGCGTTCCGCGCCGCCTCGATCTTTTGCCGCGTGGCCCGCAGCCGGATCAGGATCATGCCCATCCGCGCGACCTCGCCCCGCGCATAGCTGTTCAGATCCATCGCCTCCTTGACCGAGCCGGTGGCCTCGAGCTGGCTCAGGATCGAGCGCAGCCGCGTGGCAGAGGCCCGCATCGTCTCCATGCTGGAGACGGCGTAATGCGTCCCGGCATCCGAGAGGTTCGAGGCCTCGGCAATCGCCAGGTCCCTGGGATCGAGTGTGCCGAGGGCATCGGCAGCCCCGCCCATGCGCGCGGCGTAGCGGCTGTAGGTGCCGCTGATCTTCTGCACATAATCCTGGGTTTCCCTGTAAGGCGGGATGCCATTGTATTTCTGGACGGCGCCGGGGCCGGCATTATAGGCGGCCAAGGCCAGCTCCATCCGGCCAAACCTGCCCAGCTGTTCCAGCAGGTAACGGGCCCCGCCCTCGAGCTGCAGCCGCGGATCGTCGTAATAGGCCGGATAGATGCCCAGATATCGCGCCGTGCCGGGAATGATCTGGGTCAGCCCGAAAGCCGCTTTCGGGCTCTTCGCGCCGATGGAGAAATTCGATTCCTGCTTCACCAGCGCCTGGAACCAGCAGCGGAACTCCACTGCGTTGATGCCCGCCCGGCCAAGCGCCGGATGCCCGCCGAACCGGATCGCCGTCTCCGCGATCATCTGCTCGATCGTCACCGGCGCATCGCCCATGATCCGGTCGGCATAGGGGTTGTTGTCGTCGATGGCATAGACCCTCGAGGCCGCATCGGCGCTGCCTGCGCCGCCACCCTCTTCCAGGCCCGGAATAAACGCGCTGGTGCCGGTCAGCAGGTCCAGCGTGTCCTCGAGTGCCGCCAGCTGTTCCGCTTCCCGCGCCAGGAGCGCCGCCTGCCGCGCGGTCTCTCCGGCCTCGGCGGCCCGCGTCTCGCGCCCGGTGTCACGCTGGAGAAGGATCGCGAGCAGGCCCCTGGCGTCGATATCCGGCACGCCCTGGGCCAGCACCGCAAGCGGTGCCGCAGCCAGGCCGGCCGCCAGCGCGAGGCGGCCGGCCCGCCCGAGCCGCAGATCACTCCACCGCAGGAACATGGCGGAAATCGCAATCACCCGCGGCAAGAAGCGTCATGCTGGTCCAGCAATTGCTCTTCCTGATCGGCGTCTCGCCGCAACCTGCCAGGAGCGGCAGGGTGGCCATGAGCAGGATCATCGCCGTCCTCATCTAATCCCTCCTCCAGAACATCGGTCTCGTTGCGTAATCCTCGCCAAAGGCCTGTTTCGCCGCCGCATCGCTGCCAAGCGCTGCCAGCAGCGGGCCGAGGGCGGAGAGATCGGCATTGAGCACCGTCGCGCCGGTCGGGCCGGCCCAGAGCACCTCGCGCGCGCCGCGCGATCCGCTGAGCAGGAAGCTCAGCTGGTTCTCGGTGAGGTTGTACCCGTCATAATCCCGTTCCGTCGCCCGGCTGTTCGGAAACAGCATCCGGTTCGGCAGGCCCTCGAGGATCGATTTGGCCTTGCTGTCCCGGATCTGGCTCGGGAACTGCGTCATCAGGACCATCACCACGTTCTGCTTGCGCACCGTCGGCAGCCATTTCGGCACCCGCCGCGAGAAATACGCGTCGTCCATCACCCGGCTGGCCTCGTCGATCAGCACCAGGGTTGGCCGGTGATCCTCGAACATGAGGTCGAGACGGCGGAAGATATAGCTCAGCACCGCCATGCGCTCGACCGGCAGGTCGAGGATTTCCGTCAGGTCAATCCCGAGCACGGTCCCCGCCTCCTCGAAATCGACAATCGGTCGCTCGGCCGCGCCGAAGACCCAGGCATAGCGGCCCGCCGGTCCCCATTCGCCGATCCGCATGGCCAGGTTGCGGCCATCATTCACATCGCCGATCAGGTCCTGGAAATGCCGGAAGTCGCGAAGCTCGGCCGGGGCCTGCCCGTTCTGCCGGATGGCGGATTTCAGCGCCTCGGATTGCTGCGGCGTCAGCGGCGCACCGCCCCGCTCGACCAGGGTGGAGAGCCAGTCCATCTGCCAGGCCTCGCCGCGCGGGCCGGTTTCGGTCAGAAGCGGGCTCAGCCCGGTCGGCTGGCCGGCAAGGATCACGGCATAGGAGCCGCCAAGCGCGGTCACCACCGGGCGCAGGGCCTTATCCTTGTCAAAGAGGATGAGACGGATGCCGGCCCGCATCGCCTGGCTGGCGAGGAACGCCATTGTCGTCGACTTGCCGGCATCGGAGGGACCGAGGACCAGCGTATGGCCAAGCGTCGGATCGGCAGGCGCCGGTTTGCCGGGCCGGTGCCAGCTGAAGCGATGGGCAGACCCGCCCGCCGTCTCCAGCACCGTGATCGGCGTCTGCCAGGGCAGGCCGGAGGCTGGCGTGCCGGCATCCTCCATATGCAGAGACGCCATATCGGCAAAGGTCACCGTGCTGACGGCCATCTCAAAGCACTGATAGTCTTGGTTGCCCGGATGCTGGGCAAAGAAGGTGGCCTCCTGGGCGCGCATGGTGCGCGTCAGCGTCACCTTCATCCGCTCGGCGATGCCGCGGATATGGGCGACGCGGGCGTCCAGTTCCGCCTGGCTGTCCGCGAAGATCGTGATCGAGAGTTGATGCGCGCCGATCCCGAGTTTCCCGGTCTCCACATCATCGGCCGCCTGCAGCAGCTGTGCCTCGATCGTCGGCACCAGGTCGCCGGCGGCGCGGATCTGGTTGACCCGGCGCTTCACCCGCCCGGATATCCTGTGATTGGCGACCGGGGTGAAGGAATGGCAGATCACCGTATCAATGGACGTGTCGAGCGCATCGAGCATGCCCGGCCAGGTTGTCTCGCTGTATTTCCAGATCGCCAGCGTCGCCGCGTATCGCGGCCGGTCGAAGCCTTCCTCGACCGTCATCGTGCCTCGGGCCGGATCTAAGGCCAGGGCGATATGGGACAGATCTTCGGCGATCAGGGTGCGCGCGCCGCGATAGTCCTTGCGCAAAACCGCGGTGTTGATGGCCGCGAGGAAGCCCAGCAGGCTGCCATCGCCGATCTTCAGGCGGCGGGTACCGACCGCAAGGCTGGTCTCGATGATCGACACGACCTCGCGCAGCTCGTGCAGCCGCCGGGCGGTATTCTTGTCGAAGAGACGGCTGGCGGCCGTCCCGAAGAGCGGCACCCGCAAGGGCCGCACCTGGTTGCGGACGACCGTCAGCACCAGCACGAACTCGTGCAGGTTCCTGCGCTCGAGATGCGCCTGCCAGGCCCGATCGACATCCGCCGCAAAGCCCTCGCCGCGGATCGGCGTCAGCCCGAGGGCGGCCGGGCGCATCATCCGGTGGAGATAGATGGTGAAACGCTCGTCGAGCCCGTCGAGGACATGGGCGAAGGCCCGCCGCAGCTCGTGGATATCGCCATCCGAACTGGTGGTGCCGTCGATCCCGGTCACCTCCAGCGCCATCAGCAGCCCGTTCTCGCGGGTGCGGATCGTCTCGTCATCGATCTCCAGCACATAGGGCAGGTGCCGATAGAGCTTCAGGTCGGCCGGCAGGACTGCGCGGGCCCGTTCGCTCAGCTCGTTCAGGTCGCGGGCATTAAACATGGCGCCGCACCCGCTTCGCCCGCCGTGCAGCCAGGCGCGGCGGCGTGCGCCGAAGGATGACGGCCAGGACCCGGTGGCCATGGGGGTTGATGATCGTGGCGATGCGGGCGGCCGGGTACCAGATGAGGCCCGTCATGAGCCAGGGCATCCATTTGAACCAGATGAAGGGCAGCATCACCAGCGCCCCGACCGCCAGCGTATAGGGCATGGGCAGGCCGGCGAGGCTGGCCTGCCGCGAAAGGCCGAGAATGACCGGAGTGCGCTCGCTCATCAGGTGAACACCGCTTTCAGCTGGTTGACGATATTGGTCGCGCCGAAGGCAAAGAAGGCGCCGATGCAGATCATCAGCACCCACATCCAGCTGATGCGGTTGAAGGCCGCCAGAAGCCCGGTCACGATCAGTGCCACGGTGAAGAAGAGCGTGATCGGATTGCCCTTGAGCCAGGTCAGAAAGCTGGTGCCGAGCGTGTCGATCTTCGAGAATTGCACGCCGCCCCCGCTGCCGCTTGTCTGGGCCAGGGCGTGGTTGGCCGCGAGGAGCAGGATGGCCAGGACCAGGGCTTTTACCCCGCTCCCCGATCTCCACCGGGACCGGATGGCGGCCTTTGTCTCTGCGCAGGGCGTCGTGATAAGAATTCGCATCTGCGATTCCTTTCTGGTTTCGTGGATCGAAGGCCGGGGCGGACCGGTCCCCACACCTTGGACCGCCCTGGCCGGTATCAGATGTGCCACCCCCTCATCGGGACCCTATCAGCCTTGCGTGATGGGACAGGATGCGCCGCACATAGGTCCGGGTTTCCGGGTAGGGCGGCACACCGCCATATTTGTGCACGGCGCCGGGGCCGGCGTTATAGGCCGCCAGCGCCAGCATCGGAGAGCGGAAGGTGCCAAGCTGGGTGAGCAGATAGCGCGCCCCGCCATCGAGATTCTGCATCGGGTCGCGCGGGTTGACCCCAAGCCGCGCCGCGGTGCCGGGCATCAGCTGCGCCAGGCCCCGCGCCCCCTTGGAGCTCACCGCCCCCGGATTGAAGCGCGATTCCTGCCAGATCATCGCCTGGAACAGCGCCATCCATTCGCCGCGGCTCAAGCCGGCCGCCGTGATCGCAGGGTGGTTCTGGTAGCGCGCCGCCGTCGCCCGCACCCCCTCCAGCGCCGTCGGGTAGCTGCCGACCGGGATCTCTCCCGCGGTGAAGTTCATCTGGCCGGACGTGGATCTGCCCGACGGCGCCAGTTCGTCCGGAGACGCGCCTTCCGGTTCCGGCGGCGGGATCAGTTCGCCGCGCCGATCGTAGCGATAAACCGCACGCTGGCGGGGGTCGATCGAGGTTGCCGCGCCCTCGGTCGTGGCGCCGAAGCGGATGACGTCGGCTTTGCCCTTGGCCGGCAAGACAAAAAAGGACGAGACGACCACCGCAACCAGGAGCAGACCGAAACAGCGGGTCCGCTTGGGCAGCGCAGGCGCTTCTCTACTCTGCTTCCGGCCCGGAAAGGTTCTGGACGAAGATCTCGCCTTTTCGCATGGGTACTCTTGGGCCAGCCACGCCGAGGCCGTCCATGAACGAGATAAGCCCATTGGTCGTCTTGAAAAGACGCATTTCCATGATGTTGCGTGTCGTTGTGAGATAGCGGGCAATCGACTCGTCTGGCGCGACGATTCGAACCGCCCAACGCCCGAAGATGTTTGAATGTCGTTCGGCGGCTGATTCGATGCATTCGGCTTCCAGCCGCCATCCTTCGCCGAGGAGCTGTCTGATTCCGCTTTCACTGACCGCATAGGGTGCGCCACCAAGCTTTGTGTGGTTGTCGGTCACGGGTCAGCCTCTCACCGCCCGCATTTCTGCAGTTTCAACGCAAAACTGCAGAAATGCAAGGCCCTAGTTTCAGTTCCCAGCACATCTTGGTGCCTTTTGAGGAAAACTAGGAGACTTGCAGAGATTTGCCAAGAAAGGACTCGCCGATGCGCACGAGCAATTTTCTACAACCATCAGCAGTAGTTAGCTTTGACGGACCTTGTCAGAATCTCTCGTTTTGCCGGCCCTTGCCTCGGCCGGCGTAATGACGTCGCAACCGAAGGCAATGAACCGGCCACTTTCGTTCTGGACGACCTCACCGAGCCGCATCGGCGACCAACCGAGCCTGGTCGCCATCCGCATGAAAGCGGGGGATCCGAGAAAGAGGCATTTTCCCGCGCCAACCGCGAACAGATAGGCGTTCGCAACCTCAAGGATCGCCTCGACGATGCCGAGTGTGGGATCGGCAATCAACCTGGTAAGTTCCCAGGTCCTGTCGTCCATGGGAGGGTTGTTGCTGCACAAATCTTGTGGAAGTCCGGGCAGCAGCCCCAGATAGGCATCCCGGATCATGTAGCTGTAGACGACCGAACCCCAGCCATGGCTACGGTCTGTGCGCTTCAGCCTCGCGCCACCCACGACCCGACCGTTCTGATGGGCGATCACATAGGTCGTGTCGAAGGTATCATACTGTTCGAATTCAATGTCTTCGGCATGATGAAGGCGCCAGGCTTTCTGGTCGACGAAGACCTTTTTCCGCATGCGCAAGAAGGCTGCGACCAAATGGTACCGGGCCAGATCCCCGGGGAGGGTAATCACCTCAATACGCACCTCCGAGGTGGTATCAGCATTGATCGGTCGCAGGTGCATGCCCAGGATTTAGTGCCTCAACTCGTCTGGTAGTCGTGCCAGGCCGAGGAACTGCCGACCGGGTACGATAGGATTTGGCAACCAAAGCCCGCGATTCGTAACCTCCACGCGGAGGACACCATCGACTGCATACTGGTCAAAATACTCGAGCATGGTCTCCACCATGTCTTTGGTGAACTCCGCTTCGGTCAGGATTCTCGTCAAGCTCATGGCGCCACCGATGTTTTCCTGCAGTTGATTGCCTTTCTAAACGACAACATCGTAGGTTGTCTCTAGCAAAACTGCAGAAATGACTTTTCAGTTAGTCCGATAAGACATACCGTTTGGGCATATTCCGGGAGATTGCGATGCTCCATGACCTTATTCCAAGCTTTGACGCTGAGGTTGCAAAGCTGAACGAGCTGGCACCGTCGGGCTGGATCATGGGCTTCAACTTGACCTACAGGGGTCCTGAGCACCTGCACAACGGCTATCCGGACGGCTGGCGAAAGATCTATGAAGAGCGCAACTATTTCTTTGGTGACCCGATCGCGGCCTGGACGATGCTCAACGAGGGCGCGATCCGTTGGTCGGAGGTGAAAATCCCCGACATGCGGGGGGTGATGCCGGAAGCGCGGAAGTTCGGCCTCAACTACGGAGTCGCGATCTCGCGAAAGGTGGCTCGGAAACGGTCATTTCTGACGATATCGCGCGCCGACCGTGAGTTCCGGGACGATGAAATCCTCACCACCCAAGCCAAGTTCTCCCTCTGGAACGACCTCGTCGTAAACCGGGCTTCGCTCACGGATGGCGAAATCGATGTGCTGCGGTGTTTTCGCGATGGTCTCGGGCAGGCCGAGACCGCAGAGACCCTCGGCATCTCGGAATCGACGGTCAAGCAGCGCGCGGTGAAGGCATGCGCCAAACTCAATGCGAAGACACGGACGCAGGCTGTCGCGCTTGCGGTTGCCCGGAACTATCTCTGAACTGCCCGAATGGATTGTCCGAAAAGGCACATGTCTGATTTTCGGCTTTCACAACCAGTTCGATTATGCCCTCTGGTATTTGCAACCAGAGGTTATGGTGATGACAGAGAAGCGCCTTTTCGCGAACCCTGTTCAACGGATCTCCACACCGACAGCCGAAGGCTGGCTCTATCTCTGGAACGATGGATCATTGCAGGTCATGTGGGACAAGGCGCCACCGCAACTGTCAGCAGCCAGCCCAGCACCGCCTCAGCAAGATTCAATATTGCAGATACGCAGCAATACTGCAATATTGAATCCAAGACGCTGAGAGGAAGCACTTCATGATCAACATCCAGATTCAGGAAAGTCGACCGAACGCCGCGATCCCGTGACGACGACCACCGTCGCGTGCCGAAGACATCTTTCGACGTTTGCCCTTGGCGCGATCTGCATCGTGCTGCCGGCAAGTTGTCTTGCGGTCGAAATCTGCATCCCGCCGGACCACCCGATCGTGCCTGAATCGGATGATCTTCTGGTCGAATATGCCGAGATCATCGAGGAGGAGTTCGAAATCTATTTCAAAGAGATAACGACGTACTTCGACTGCATGGACCGAAGCCGGCACGAGGCGTTCCTGCTCGCACAGCGCCGGACAGGTGCTTACCAGAATTTCCTGCACCGTCTGGAGGTCGCGAGAAGAACTTCAGGCCAATGAGAGGAATAGAAACATGGTTTCGCGGAGAGGATATGGTTTGGCCGCGGTGATCGCGGCAGGTCTTGTGCCGGCGGTCGGACCCAGCAAGGTGGACGCCTATCCGATCGATTGCGCCATCCTGCTGTGCCTGTCAGGGGGTTGGCCCGGCTCAGTCGAATGCACGGCCGCCCGCGCAGAGTTTGTCCGTCGGATCACCCCCTGGCCCATTGAGCCACCCCTGCAGATCTGGCGTTGCCCGATGCGGGCAAGTTTCGGGTCGCAATCACCGGCTGATCGCATCTGGTCGATTGCCGCAACAGCCCTTCCTGCGCAGATCGAGATGCCGGAGGGCCGACTTGCGCGGGACCTCGCAGTCAATATCGCCGGCAGCCCGGCCGCCGATGTCGACATTGCCGACCCGGCTTTCGATGTCGTTCGGTCGATCAAGGTCTATGACATCGACTGGTACGCCTTTGCCGGCACGACCAGCAACGGCGAACGCGATGTCTGCCACCGGCAGAAGGCCAGGACCCGGCTCGGGAGCTATGATCAGCAAGGTGATTTCAGTTGGGCGGGGTTCAGCATCACCGCTGCGCCGGCCTGGCTCGACACCAACCTGCACCCCGATTGGCCCTGCATGGCGGCTGGCCGCTATCGCGGGGTTGGCGTCGAATGGACCGACAGCTTCGGCACGCATGGCTTCGAGGTGGTTCGCTATTAGACACGGCAGCAGTCCCAAGCTGCAGGATCTGCACTTCCTGCCCCCATGCTGCCGAAACCTTCACGGCACAGAAGAGACAGAACAGAGCGAGAGCACCAACCAGAGCCCGAAAAATGAAACCCCCGCGCGGGGAACCCGGCGGGGGGGATCACGCAATCAGGTGTGCAAACCTGAAAAGCATAGACGACAGGGTTTAGTGTAGCCCCTCCCGACACGCAGATCAAGCAGAACGCGCCCGCGCGACCAGAGAAGATCTGCCCGGTCCTCCTGCGCCTGATCCTGACGGGAGCAGCAAGATGATCATCAGCGACGCAGACACCGCCACAGCCAGAGCATCTCGGCCGGTCTTGCCGGACGCCCTGAGCTTCAACCACCTGGTCGAATTGATCGAGCGCCATGCCTGCCGCGCCTTTGGCATTGGCTTTGCCCGCCGTGAGGCTCTTCTGCGAATGATGCGCTCGACCGCCGTCAAGGACTGGACCGATCCCGGCCGCGATCCGGTGTGCTTTCGCGCGCAACAGGATCTGGCCGCCGAACTCGGCATCACCGATCGCGCGCTGCGCGCCCATGAGCGCCAGCTGGAAGCCATTGGGCTTCTAAAAATCGATACCGCCGCCGATGGCCACCGGTCCGGAGTTGAACTCGCGAGCGGCCGCCGTCTTGGCCTCAACCTTGCCCCGCTCATCGGCCGGGTCGCTGAGCTGATGGAGATCGATGCCTTGCGGCGGGCGGAAGGGCGCCGGTTCCAGGCCCTGCGCCTCGAATGTTCGGCCCTGAAGCGCGATCTGCGGCGCAGGGTCGAGGAGATGCTCGAAACGGACCCGAAGCATCCGGCCGTGACCGAGGCGCTCAGATCCTATGCCAGCTGGCCACGGCGCTACGCGTCGTTTCGGACGATCGCCGGCCTCGAGGCCCATCTGCAGGAGATCCAGGTTGCCTGCGACAGGCTCTCCGAAGCGCAGGCATGTCGCGCAGAATCTTCCGGCGTGGCGGAAGCCGGGGTTCCGGCGATACAAAAGACAATCCTAAAGATATCTGTCTCTTCTGGCGGCTCGAGTGCCAGACGGCTGCCCGAGGCACGGCGGAGAACCATGAGCGGCCTTGCGGATCACGCGCCGGCCGCAGAAAGCCGCACCGTCAGACGGGCGTCGCCTCCAGAAACCCGCTGCAGGCCCGAAGCCCCCGAAGCCTTCAGTGCCGACCAGCTCTACCGGATGGCCTCTGAAGACATGCGGCTCTGCCTCGATATGGCTGACCGAGGGGATGGCATGCTGACCGAGCTGGCGTTCATCAGGGCGGCGATCGCGATCCTGCCCGATCTCGGCATTCATCCCTCTGCCTGGGAGGAGGCAGCCGAAACCATGGGCAATCTCGCCGCGGCCTTGGTCGTGCTGATCGTCGATGCCAATCGCTTCCGCACCGCCAATCCGGTGCGAAAGCCCGGTGCCATGCTGCGGGTCCTGACCCGCAGCGCACAGCGTGGGCAACTGAACCTGCGGGGAAGTCTCACGGCGCTCAGGCGATGGAAGCTCGATCAGGACTGCGGCCCGTCGGCAAAGGCGTGAGGCCGTCACATACCACCGGCCTGATAGCCACGGGCGCATTTGCGCCTGATCCAGCCATCGCAGGCAGCGCGGGCGGCCCCGGCTTCGGAATACCAGTCGCGCCGGCCCTGGCCCTCGGTCCCGATCCGGCCCCATTGGCGCAGCAGAACCGCTCCGCCGAAGAGATCGGGGGCGATCTCCAGCCGGTAGAACCGTGCCATGTTGCACAGCGGATCACAGCGGGTCAGATGGACAGAATCATGCATGGCGGCAGATTGCCTGCGGCACTGACGCCGCGTCCAATGACTTTCCTGAATCGGTGCCGCAGGATGGATTCGGCCGGCTGATGATTGCGCCGGGCGCCATTCGCATCACGCGACCCGCCTCGATCAGCGGGTCTCGTCCGTCGGGACGGGCACAGAAGGCCACGACGAGGGTCACTTGTTTCCGTCGATCCATTTCGACATCAGCCCCTTGTCGCGGAAGCATTCGTGAGGAACGGCACGTTGCTTGATCCGGGCGAGGCGCTCGGCAAAGGCAACCTGCTTCGAGGATGGCCGATTGTCCCGGGGGACAGCCTTCCGCCCGGCCTGGGCCTCGATCCATGCGCTGATGGTCCGGCGGTCTTGCTGGACCTCCCAAGGAAGGAGGGTCTGGTTCCGCAGTGCCAAGGAGCGCGCATAGGCAATCTGCCGGGGCGTGGCGGGCAGGGCGAAGCTTGTGGTCTCCACGACGATACTCCCTGATTGGCTTGCTATCGAGCATAGAACATAACAGGAACATAATCAATCTGCCGGGCGGGGTTGCGCGTGATTCCGGCATTGCGATTCTGGCAGGTGCGCGCCTATCAATTGGTGATCCGCCGTCGCCCGGCGACGGGTTTCACCGAACTGTTCGGGGCCGCCATGAAGACGAGTGCCAAGGTAGCATTGGAGAAGGTCGCTCGGGCCGTGCTGCAAAGGCATGCATGCCCGGTGCCGTTTCACGAAGTGCGCACGCGATTTCTCGGCAGCATCGCCACGCCGGCGATGTCGGTTTCGCCCTTGCCGGTCATCAAGGGATTGTGGGGCGGTGTGCTCCCCAGCTTCGAGAGCATGGACGAGCTCAACGAGCTCCTTGACGTTTTGGTGCAGGGATTGTGGAACGACCTGACCCGACATCAGAAGCGCAGCCAGCCGTTTCGGCTCACCCGGCTGCCACCTGACGCCACTGCTGCAAATCTGGGCCAGTTTGCCCGCGTGCGCCGTGAGGAGCTGGATGGGTTTGTCGAGGGGATCTTCAACGGGCAGGATGCCATCGATCTGCCTGAGCGCGCCCATGAGGCTGTCGGGCATCTGGGCGAACTGCGCGCGATGATGGCCGGCATCTCGGACCTTGTGGCACGTGATCCCTCGGCCGGTGACCGCAACGAACTCGAGGCAACATTCAGGCATATGCGCGACCTGACCCGGATCATGGAAACCGAGATCCATGAGGCGGTCCTGTCCTGCAGCCGGGCCCGGCGGCAGATGCGCGAGGCGAGACCAATCACCCGGCCGACGATCCACTGATCTCGGGTCCGCCAAGGCCGCCGCTGAGCGAATCTGACAGGATTTCCTTCAGGCTGGCGCTCGTGACTTGTGAGCCGGAATCGCGCACGGAGAATTTCTGTGCGATTGCACGGGGTGAGTCATCGAGCGCAACTTTGTCCGCCATGATCTTCCACATCCCCCGCATCGTCGCCCCTTCGCTCTGCTCGGTCATATTGGGGGTCGAGTGGTCGATATCTGGTTAGTCGGGAACCGCCCAGCTGAGCATCGGATGATCATCGGCAACTTCTGATCGCGGAACAAGCTTTTCCATACAGCCCGGAAGATCGATGGAGGCCCGCTTCTTGCGGGCCGCGACCGCCGGGGGATTCGGACGAAGCCGAACGCCCCGGCTTATTGCTGGGCCGCTTTCCGCGGCCGTCATGGGAACCGCCGGTTCCCCCGTTCAAGGGCGCGTCGGCTTGACGGGGCGAGGGGTGTCCCCGGCCTTCCTTCGCGCTGCGCGCTCCGTGCAGGCCGGGTGATCCCCCTCCCCTCGCCCCTGCGGCCGACCCCTGATCGGGTCCCCCTCCTGCCCTCGCCGGGAGGCAGGGTTTCAGGAGAGGCGCGCGGTTCCCGCGTCCTCGCCAGAAACCCCGCCCGATGATGGGCACCCCGACCACGGCAAAGACCAAGGCGGGACCGTCGCAAAAAAGGAAATCTACCATGTTTCACAATTTTGATGGCCTGACCCGCAATGATGGTCGCTGGCTCAATCTCTGGGCCGCGTTTGATGTGACCGGCGAATATCTCGGCACCTTCACGCTGGATGATCTGCGCGCGAAAGCAGCGGATGCTGGCAAATGGATCAGCGCCGTTCAGTATCGCCGCGCTGGTCAACAGATTGACCAAGCCGCGCTGGCGCAGAATTTCAATGGGATGCCGCGCGGCACGACCATTTTTGATTTCACCGGCTTTCGCGTGTCGCCCGTCCGCGACATGGGTGGCAGCGCCGAGGTCTGCGATCCCGGCGAGCATGATTTCTGGTCGGTCTATGGGTTTCACCGGGACGCCGAGGAATGGCAGATTGTCCATGATGCCCCTTGGGGCGAAATCGGTGAAACCCTCGCCCGGATCGTGGACCTGACCGGCGAGTTGGTCGAATACCGCGACCTGTCCCATGCCTATGCCAATACCCGCCTGCCCGATCTTGTCGACCTGCTGGCACAGCGCATTCTGGATGAAATCCCTGATCAGGATGACCCAAACTCGCGCATCGATTACGCCGACGCGCATCCGCTGGAAGAACTGCGCGACCTGATCCTGTTCGCCCTCAACGCGCGGAGGGGCTGATATGGGCTGGCTCATCTATCCCGACACCCCGTCCTGCATCCGCGATGAAATCGCCCGGCTCTGCACCTGGGACAGCGAGAAAGGGCGGGGTTTTCCCGTCCTGATCAGCCGCAAGGGATCGGTCTGGTATGCGGCGGTCCGCGCTGAACCTGCCGCCGGCCGGCTGGACAGCGGTCGCGACCCTACCGGGCATTTCGAGACCGATGCCACGGGCGGCTATACCTTCGCCGCAGTGTTCCTGACCACGACCAGCAAGGGCGAGTGGGGCTATAAGGACATGGACGAAACCAGCGGCCCCAATCACGCCGAGGCTCCGGCGAAGCTGCTGGACCTGCTGTCACCGACCAGTGCCGAATTTGCCCTCACTTGGCGGCAGCGCTGCCGCGACCATGCCGCACGCAGCAATCGGCGACTGAAAGCCGGCGACCTGATCCGCCTGACGACAGCCTTGCGGTTTTCAGACGGGGCCGAGTTGCAGACCTTCCGCGTCGCAAAGGAAAAATGGGGGCGCAGCAGCCGGACGGTGTTCATCAGCACCGAAACCGGCGGTCGCTATTCCATCAGCAACATCATGTCCCGCGATTGGACCCGCATCTGACCCGGCAGCGCCGCGCCGCGTGGCGCGGCGGCACCTGCATCCTCTGACATTCAAGGATCAATTCCATGACCCATGCACAACAGATGATCACCATCCCGAACAGCCTCTATGGCGACCAGACCGTGACCGCCTATTGCCGGTCGGGGCTTGGCGTTTTTAAGCAGCACAAACGCTGGCAGGTCGTTCATGTCGCATCCGGCATGAGCATCGGCAGCGGACGGGGCGGCGATCGCCGCACCCGGAAAGGTGCTTTCGCGATCATGGACGCCCTTCTGCAAACGCCGGTCGATTGGTCGAAGCCCTATGATCAGATCCGCAATGATGTGGCCGCCAACAGGACCGCGATCATGCTGGCCCTGAGCGCATCGCGCGACCAGTGATGTCCCCGCGCCGCGCCTGACGGCGCGGCACCCTGCCCCATCCCCATGAGGATTTTGACATGGCCCATCCCGCCGTGAGTGCATTCCTGCGCGCCCTCGATCAATTCGACCGCTCGAAAACCCGCACCGAGATCTTTCGCCTGTTCTGCGAAATGGCCTATTGCGCGCTGGCCAAGCGCGCCTCGCCCTTTGCCGATCAGCGGGACCGGCTCGAAGCGGCCTATTTGGCTTGTGTCGGCAGGTTCCCGAAGAAGGACGATGTGCGCCGGATGCCCGAAATGATGGCCCTCGCCATCGAAGCCATTGCCGGCGGCGGCATCGACTTCATCGGCCAGGTGGCGGCCGAGATCGGTGCGCTTGATGCCGGCCTCGGGCAGTTTTTCACGCCCTATGAGGTCAGCCGCCTGATGGCCGAAATGAGCCTTGGGGATGCCCGTGAACAGATCGAGGCGCAGGGCTTCATCACCGTGTCCGAACCCGCAGCCGGTGCCGGCGGCATGGTGCTGGCGCTGGCCGATGCGCTGGAAAGCCAGGGCTTCGATCCGGCACGGCATATCTGGGTGGAAGCTATGGAGTTGTCCCGCAGCACCTTCCACATGGCCTTTATCCAGATCAGCACGCGCGGCATTGCCGGGCGCGTCATCAACGGCAGCAGCCTTTCGCTGGACGTGTTCGAGCAGGCTTATACGGCGGCTGCGCCAGTGTTCTACGGCCTTCACGGCGATCCGTTCGCAAAGCAGAAGGACGCCGCCCGCCGTGCGGCTGAGGCCGAAGAAGAGGCCCGCGCCCGGACACGCGAGCTGCTGCGCAGCACCGCGCCAGCCCAGGCTCACACCGTCTGGCAATGCGATTGACGCAGGTCGCTGCGGCGCCTATTCTGCACAAGAACGAAAGGGGATCATTGATCCCGCTTTTCAGGGTTTCCTTCTGCGACGAAGGTTCACTTGGGCCGCCCTCGGGCGGCCTTTTCTTTGGCGCACATTATTTCAGCTGCTGATCCATTGATCGTCAGCACAGATCCTTATCATCAGCCTGATTAACTTCGAGTCGGCAGGCAGATGGGTCCGGGCTGGAAAGGCAAATAGCCAGTGCCCTTGTTTTGTCTGCCCATGGTCCGCCGTCGTTTCCAACGGGTAGGCTATAGTGATGCTGTGATAAAGCCACGCATGCGTTGATTTGCGCCACAAGCTGCTCTCTTTCGTTCGTCTCGGATGAGCTTTGTATCTGTCCCCAGAGCGCTACCCCCGTAACTCCAAGCGCAGACAGCGAGATGATCACTGGAGCGGTATTTGTCATAAGCAACCCCATCTATGTTACTATGCCAGATCCGTTTCGCTGAAATCACGCCCCTTATAGAGCAGCGGAACCTGTTCGGCCTTCGCGCAGGCATAGGACAGCGCATCGCCCATGTTCAGCTGGGCTGGATGGCCGACCTGCTTGCCGTAGATCGCCAGCGCGGTAATCGCCTCCCTGCCGATCTCGCTGGTGATCGGCATTTCCTGCGCTTCAAGGGCTTCCAGCAGCTGATCGACCAGCCCGGTCGCATCGGCATAGTCGGCGGCAGAGGCCGGCCCCTTGCCGCGCGTCTCGATCCGCGCGCGCACCAGCGCCAGCACCGCCTCCATCCGCACCACCGGCGAGAACCGCAGTTTGCCGCGTGCGGCCTCCATTGCTTTCAGGAGCGCGTTGCCGTCCGATTCCCGCAGCAGCACTGCGACCACCGCGCTGGCATCGAGAAACATCAGTCCTCGCCCCACATCTCATCCATGAACGCCTTGTCGGAGTTTTTCGCCGCGACAAACCCGCCGTCAGCCGCCTGCCGCTGGATCTTCGTAACGCGGTCTGCAAGGCTTTCCTTGGCCGCCAGCGCCTCGATCTGTGCTGCCAGCGCGCGGCGCACCGCCTCGCTCTTGTTGCTCTGGCCCGTCATGGCGCAGTATTTCTCGACCAATGCGTCGATCTCGTCTCCTCTGATCAGGATTGCCATGTGTATATCCTCTATTGTATGATAGATATATACACATCAGGATAGATTTCTGCAATTCCCGAGGTCAGTGATTCTCGACAGGTAATCTTTATGCGTTCAGCCGATATTGCCGTCCCCGCCAGCCGCTATCAGCTCGGTGCTGATACCTTCGATGCCGGATCGCCTGACTGGCAAAGCATCCTCGGCGCCGCGCATCAGAACAAATCCCGACCTGCCTGCCTCTGCTCGGCTGCATCGCCGCTCATGTATGTCGCCAAGATCCAGGGTAAATACTATCTGAAGCGGATGCCCGGCACCGGCCATGCTCATGATCCATCTTGCGACAGCTTCGCCATGCCGCCTGAGCTATCAGGTTTCGGCCAGGTCGAGGGCAAGGCCAGCGCCACCGATGACAGCGGCGAAACCACCCTCAAGCTGGATTTTCCCCTATCGGTCCGTGGCCGGCGGGACGTCGCACCGGATGCCGGTGATCACGAACCCACTGTGGCCGAGGCCAGCCCGAGCAAGCTGGGACTGCTTGGCGTGCTGCATTTTCTCTGGGATGCCGCCGGCCTAACGATGTGGCGCCCCGCCTATGCGCGCCGGTCCTGGTGGATAGTTCATCGCGAACTGACCGCCGCGGCCGAGCGCACCAGTGCGAAATCCATGCCGCTGTCCTCGGTCCTGTTCGTGCCGCCCATGTTTTCCGTCGAGAAAAAAGAAGAGCTGGCTGCTGCCCGGCGGCGCTTCCTGCATCACCTGCAAGCCGTCAAGGGCAAGCCGATGCCCATTGGCGTGCTTGTGGCCGAGTTGAAGGACATGGAGCCGTCCCAATATGGCCGGAGGATTCGGTTCAAGCACCTGCCCGACATGGTCTTCTTCATGGACGAGGAACTGTGTGCCCGGTTCGACAAGATCGCCGGCGACAAGATCCGCGATGTCGAAGCCGTCGAGGGCGCCCATTCCATCGTCATCGCCACCTTCAACATGCGCGAAAATTACGCCGAAATCCGGCTGATCGCCGTCATGCCCGTCACCGCGCAATGGATTCCCTTCGATCATGATCGCGAGTTGCGCCTGATCGAGGGGATGCGCGACCGCCATTTCTCCAAGAGCCTGCGCTACAACATGCGCCAGGACGCCCCGATCGCCAACGCCTTGTTGCTCGACACCTCACCACCGACCGCGCTCTATTGCCCGTCGCAGGCAATCGAACCCGAACTTGAACGCGATCTGGTCGAGATCGCGGGCGAAGGCGTCTATCCAGCCTGGATCTGGTCCGCACAAGATGATGACATGCCGGCGTTGCCGGCGGGCGGATAGCCGGTGACAACAAGATTCTGCAACGAATATTATCCAGTTTCGGTCCAATTGCGCCTTTGTGCCCGCAGTGCTTAATGCTGCTCGATGTTTGGAGGGGCGCGAACCGCGTGACCTGCACCCCGCGCATGCTGACCAACCAGTTGCGCGAGATGGAGCAGGACGGGCTAATCACGCGCAAGGTTTATGCCCAGGTGCCGCCGAAGGTGGAATATTCGCTGTCCGATCTGGGCCGGACAATGGAGCCGATCCTGCTCGCCCTGAAGGAGTGGGGGGATGCCTACATTGGTCTCTACGGCAAGCCCAATGGTCACGATCCTCGCGACGCGGCCTGAGGGTCAGCGCCCGTCCAGATGCCCCGTTGGCAGGTCAGCCCTCGCGCCCTTTCACCTACAGTGTCGCGGTCCAAACCTGAATCGGTGCGACGCTGTAGATCCTTGTTGTCGCATTGCTTTATGCGAAAAGCCGGTATCCACCTTTTCGCGCAATGCTTTAAGGCCGAAGAGGACGCGCGGGCCGCATTGGCAGCGGGCGACTCCATTTCCAAGATCGCGAAGCGGCTGGCGGTCAGCCGCGCGACCGTCACACGATTTTGAGATGATGGGCTTGCGGCACAATCAAATGACTGAGCCGCGATCCGCCTTTTCCTCGACTCCTTGCAGAACGATCCGCATCCTGTCGGCCGGGAAACTTCGGATCAGCGCAGAGGCTTGATCCGGATCGCCCGACAACCAGGACTCATAGTCACCGGCTTCGATGCTGACGGGCATTCGCCCCTTCGCATGGATCGGTCGGATCAGCTCGTTCGTGACCTACGGCGTGCAACAAGACCATCCGGGGTTCTTCGAGAAGGGCTGAGCCCGTAATTCCCTATGCAATAAGGGTCGCTTGTCGTTATCGATGCGTCGAATAATCCGTCGGGACGCAGTCCGATGGTTGATCCCTGGCGGGCCGGACAAGACCCCGACCCGCCATTCAGATTGCCGTCATGAATTGATCAGGCGGCCTCTTGCTCGGCCTTGGCTTCGACAGTCGAGCGTTCGATTTTTGGCGCGGACTTCTCACCGGCAATCTCGATCTGGCGCGGCTTCATCTCTTCGGGGATCTCGCGCCTGAGCTCGATTGTCAGCAAGCCGTCCTTCAGCGTCGCAGCAGTGACCTTCACGTGGTCGGCCAGTTGGAAACGACGCTCAAATGCGCGCCCGGCGATGCCACGATGAAGATACTCGCCCTCTGCCTCCTCGGACTTCTGGCCACTGACCATGAGCAGGTTTTGCTCTTGCGTCATCGACAGATCACTTTGGGTGAAGCCGGCAACCGCGACCGTGATGCGATAGTCGTCATCACCCAGTTTCGCGATGTCGTAAGGTGGCCAGTTGTCGACAGTCGTTACCTTGCTTGCATCGTCCAGCAGATTGAAGACGCGGTCGAAACCAATGCTCGACCGATAGAGCGGCGAAAAATCGTATGCGGTTCTCATCGTCATATCCTCCTTGCATTGAGCAATATGGGTAGGAGGAGCGCCAAGAAGCAGCGCTCCTTGATCATGCCGGCCCGCTCTGGCAGCGTCGGCAGCATCGAACTGGGAAACGGCCCCAACGGCATCAAGAGTACCTCACAATTTTTTTACAATGCTGAGTTTGGCGGGGCTCACCCAGTTAGACCCCGCTACGCGCATCTCGGCCCATTCACGCATCAATCCCTGTCGCGGGCGCAGCGGTGCCGACAGGTTGTCCAGCCCGGAGCGCAGCGCCGAGGGCCTTGCAGGCTGACAGCGAGACGCCAGGGATTTAGCGTCAGCCTGTGGGCAAGCTGCACCATCCAAGGATCAGGAGGCCCGTGTGTCGCGGGCCGCGACAGCCGGGGGATTCGGACAAGCCGAACGCCCTGGCCCTTGTTTGGCCGCGCCAGGGCGCGGCCGTCTGGAAACCGCCGGTTTCCCCGTCAACCAGAAAATGCTGCGCCGCCTGCGGGGCCGTGTCCTCGGCTGCGCCTGCGGGCCGCACCACCCCCTTGTCGACTGGATTTTCAAGTTGCCGGGCCCCCTTCCCGCCCTCGCCGGGAGGCAAGGTTTCAGGAGAGGCGCGCGTTCCGCGTCCTCTTCTGAAACCCCGCCCGATTATGGGCATCCCGACCACGGCAGAGACCAAGGCGGGACCGTCGCAAAAAGGAAAATGACCATGGGTCTGGACCAATACGCCTACAGCATTTCCGAGGAAAATGCCGCAGAGGGTGGCCATGTGCCGCAGTTCACGTGGCGCAAGCATTCCCGGCTGCAAACGTGGATGGAAGCCCTCTACACCGCCCGCACCGGACTTCATTCCGACAACCTCAATTGCGGTGAGTTGCGGCTGACCGAAGCGGACCTGACAACGCTGGAAACCGCCATCCGCGAGAAGGCCCTGCCCGTCTGTCACGGCGGATTTTTCTACGGCCACCAAGCGCAAGAGGAACAGGCGGACGCCTATCACGATCAGGACCTCGCGTTCTGTGCATGGGCCAAAGCTGAAATCAGCGAGGGCCACGCCGTCGCCTATTCCTGTTGGTGGTAATCGGATCGGCCCGATCCGCTCCGGTCGGGCCGGGGCTGGCCTGTCGAGCGGGCCAAAGGGGAAGGGACGGCCAACGTCCCCCCCGACCATCACAGCGTGAAAGGAGGTGAGAGGAACGAACCAATGGCTTGAACAGCGCATCACCGAAGCGTGGGCGCTCATCAGGAAGGGCGGACATTCCGCGAAGATCGGCCGCGCCTTCCTGATCCAGCACGGGGTCATGTGACCCCCTCGCCTCGGCCCATACGGGCCGGGGCACCGATACCACAAAACCAATGTCGCAAACAAGGATATACAGCATGAAACAGAGTGCTATCGACAAAGCCCCGATCCAGTATTTCCCGCTGGATCACCTCTATCTCTCGCCAATGAACCCGCGCACCCGGAACGGCGCCGATTGGGATGGCCTGCGCCTGCTGGCCGAAAGCTTCAAGGTCGCCGGTCTGATCCAGAACCTGGCCGGGCATCTGGATGAGGACGGCAAGGTCGGCATCGTCGCCGGGGGCCGTCGCCTGCTGGCCATGACGGAATTGTCGCCGGAGGACATGGCGTCTATCGGGCTGGCGGAAATCCCAGTGCGGATCGCGCCGGATGAAGCGACGGCGCGGGCATGGGCCAGCATCGAAAACACTGCCCGCGAGGCCCTGCACCCCGCCGATGAAATCCGCGCCTATGGCCGGATGGCCGAAAGCGGCAGCACCGTCCCGGCCATCGCCCGCGTGTTCGGTCAGACGGAAAAGCATGTCTATCGCCGCCTTGCGCTTGCCGCCCTGCCCGTTCCCGTGCTGGATGCGCTGAAAGCCGGAGAACTGACCCTTGGTGCTGCTGAATGCTTCACCGTGGCCCAGAGCGAGGCGCTTGCCTTGGAGGTTCTGGACCGGGTGCGCGGCGAGGACTATTCCGTCGCGCGGCTGAAACAGATGTTGCAGCCGGAAGCCATCGGCAAATCTGATCGTCGCGTCGTCTATGTCGGGCTGGATGCCTATGAGGGCGCGGGCGGTGAACTGACCCGCGATCTTTTCGCAGACGACGTTTTTCTGTCCGATGCCGGTCTGCTGGACCGGCTCTTCGCCGAAAAACTGGCCATGGACGCCGAAATGCTCGGAAATGGCTGGAAATGGGTCGAGACGAGCGACGATCAGTATATTTCCTATGAGGTCACGTCAAAGCTGGACCGCATCTATCGCGTCGAGGGCGACCTGACCGAGAAACAGGCCAGCCGCTACGATGAATTGGCCGAACTGGCGGAGGTCGATGCACTGGACGAGGCCGGTCAGGCCGAACTGGATGCGCTCCAAGCGATCTGTGACGGTGATTTCACCGACACGCAGCGCGAACACGCTGGCCTGTTCATCTTCGTGGCCCGCGACGGACAACTGACCGTGCAAGCCGCCTTTGTCCGGTCCGAGGATCGCGAAGCCGCCATCGCGGCAGAGGTTCTGACCGGCCATGCCGCCACGCGCGGGCAGAGCGGCAGCGCCGCCGATGCCGCGCCGAAATCGCCCATCAGCAATGCCTTGCGCGACGATCTGAACCGGATCGCCGCCGGTGCACGGCAACACGCCGTCTTGCGTGATCCCGACCTGCTGATCGCCCTGCTGGCCTATCAGTTGAGCCATGATCTGCAATGGCGCAACCCGCTTGGGCTTTCGACCGAGGACGTGCCGAACTGGCCCACCACGGCTGCGGAAGGCTATGGCCTGGACGAACGCCTGACCACCGGCACCCCGCCCGACATGCACGCCAAGGACCTTGCCAAATCCTTCCGCGCCTTCCGCAAGAGGGGCGAGGATCACATTCGCGGAGAACTCGCCCGCTTCCTTGCGGCCCGTTATCGCGGCGGTTCTGATGAACTGCGCGCACTGGTCGACAAGGACACCAAGCCCGCGATCCGCGAGGTCTGGACCCCCACGGCAGCAAATTTCTTCAGCCGCGTCGGAGGCCCCTATCTCAATGATCTGTGGCGCGATCTGCTGGACCTGAAGGAAGAACACCCGACCGCCACCACCTTCGCCAAGCTGAAAAAGGGCGAGAAGGCCGAGAAACTGGAAAAGCTGTTCGCGGACCCCGCCACCCGCAAGGCCCATGGCGTGAGCGAGGCGCAGGAGGCCCGGATTGCCGCGTGGCTGCCCGAGGGCATGGAGTGAGCGAGGCGGGGCGCGCTTGGGACGCGCGCCCCGGCCCATCATGGAGGATCGATCTATGACCAATGATTTCAAGCAGAGTGACTACCTCAAAGAAAAGGCATGGCACGGGCTGTCCTGCTGCTGCGGGGGCGGATACCGCGTCGGCCATGCCCTCGGATGCCCTGACGCGACCCGCGCCGCCAATCTCTCATGCCTTGCCGTCGATCTGGATCGCGCCGAAGCGGCTGGCGACCAGGTGGAAATCGCCGATCTGCGCCGCATCAAGGCCGAGATCGAGGCGCTGGCCACCAAATATCCTGATGGATACTGAGCCATGTGCTTCATCAGATCGACCCGCCACCCCTTCACCGATACCAAGCGCCGACCGCGTGCTGGCGCAGGCGATCTGGGACAGCTTTGGCGATGCCCCTGCGGTGGATTTCACCACATGGCGCCATCCGGTGCTGGCCGTGCCCTGCCCAACCTGCCGCGCCGGTACTGGCGCCTGGTGCAAGCGCCCGAGCGGCCACCGCGCCGCCGATCTGCACGATGCGCGCGGCGCTGAGGCGGATCGGGCGTTCATTCGGCAACATGGTGCAACCGCCACTATCCGGCGCGATGGTACGGGCTGGATCATCGACCCACACGGGCGCGAGAGGGATTAGACCCAAGAGTAAAGCGCCCGCCGACCTCTTTCCTTCTGCGACGAAGGTTCAACTGGCCCCGCCTCGCGCGGGGTCTTTTTTGCCAGTGTGCCGTCAGTTGCCCTGACCGGCCCCGGCTATGTGCCGGGGACTGGCCAGGCCGGTGCGCTTCGCGCCGAGACGCGCCGCCGGCGCGTCAGCGCCGGTCGCGAATAGCTCGCTGGACCGCATCCATGTCCGCCTCCAGCGTGTGATCGCCAATGGCATGGTTTTCGATAAGCTCGATCAGCGCATCATAGATCTCGATCCTGACCCATCCCGCCGCTTCCGCCTGGTCGACCAGCGCGAGAAACCTCGTCTCCAGGCTTTCCTGGCAATCGAGGTCCCGATCAGGATAGGGGCCCAGCTTGCGGGGGCCGGCCATCTGGTCGGCGGGTTTTGCGGAAGCGGCCATCAGCGTTGCTCTGTTACCTGCGAGCGCCAGAGCTCTTCGCCGTCTGACGTGCGTAGCGCACGGATCGTGATATGCGCACCAACCGGCGTCTGCGCCAGCGTGGCCAGCGCGTGAAAAACGCGCTGGCCCTCGCCTGCCGCAAGATGGATTTCACTGCCGTCGCTGGTTTCCGCGATCAACCCGCCTTCCATGGGCAGGGTCATGGCTGTGGTATCCTTATCATTCGGTATCATTCGGTGACGTAATGCACGCGTTCCATCGGATCACCGCCGCCACGCACATGCGCGCGGCGCCAGGTCAGCCTTCCGTTGCGGGCCAGAAACAGATGGCCCCTGACCCAATGGGCTGTTTTGGCCGAATATCCCGCCGCTACGCCAGCCTCGTTAGCGTCTCTTTCCGCCCGCCCAGCCTTTGACAGTCGGATGATAGACGGTGCGAAGCGAGGCGCCCTGCGGTTCGCGGCCGCGAATGCCTTGGCCTCACTCTTCCGCAAAGGTCGTGGCGCATCGCGGTCAAGAATCTTCGGTCGTGCCAGGGCAGCACAGAGCACCGCAAAAACTCCCCCGATCCGCAGGGCCTTTTCGATCTCGCTATTCATATGGTCATCCGGTGAGATGCCTTCGACCTCGGCCATTCGCTCATAGAGCTTCGACATCGGCGTCTTGCTGCAGGACACATTGCCGTCGCGATGAAACACCACCTCAGTTCCGCAATAGGTGGGCAACCAGGGCCTGTTTTTGTGAAGCAGCTGCATCTGGAAAACCTTTATGCCGTCGCCCTGATCCGTCACCAGGGCACCGTAGGTGATCTCGCCATGATCCTCTGGAAAATCGAATATGGCTTCCACCCACACCGAGGGAAATGGCATTCGGGTATTGGCGATCGACAGGAAGTAATCCTCGACCGTCAAATTCATCGCCAGATCCCGGAGATACGCATGTGCGTATCGGTCCAGAATATAGGCTTCGCCATCGAGAATGCCGTCCAGCGTCTCCTGGGCAAAGCTCGTGTCGTCATTCCAGCACAAGAGGGATTTCTTGCCCTGTAGCTCTTTCAGCACCACATCGCGCAAGGAGCGGAACGGTGGGCGGGTGTCATGTTTCATTGGCGATGCCCAAAAATGAGATGCGTGAACAGGTGATGATATCGAGAATATAGACTGCTTTCGTCAAAAATGAATTCAGGCGTCTGCCCGTAGGCGGGCACCGCGTCCTAGTCCGGCTCAAGCCGGACCCAAGCCAGTCAGGGCGATGCGCCCGGCTCCGGCGCCTGCGGTCTGTCTCGTCCCCAGCCAGATCCTCGCCCGTCGGTCCGGGGCGCCCTGCCCCGCTCGTCTCGGCCCATTCGGGTCAGGGCCGCTGACGCGGGCTGGCTTTCAGCCGTCGCGTTCCCAACCGGATCATCGGGCAGCTGTCACCGCCGCTGCCAATCCCGGTCCGTCTGTACGGACGCGCCAAGACATCTCGTGGGGGAACAGGTCGTGGCTGTCGCTGTCGGGGGGCAGTCACCCCGGCAGCATTGCGGTTGAACCGTAGACGGGTAGCCGGTCCCGTTCTTGCCGTGTTTCTCGCTCGCGGGTTGCGCGGTCGCTTGCTGTCATGGCCAACCCGGTCCTTTCCGGCGGGTGCGTTTCTCATCGATGAAATATGACAGGGCAGCGCGCCGGACGGCCTGCGGCCTTCAACGACGAATTTCCCCTGGCCTCTCGGCCATTCCGCGCGGAAGACAAATTCCTCATTGACCGGCGCTCTTCCTGCCCCGTCCCGGAAATTTCATCGAAACGCCAAGCAGGAAAGGAAAACCAAATGGCCAACGAAAGCATGAAGCTCCGCGTGAAAACCGGCGAGAAAGACGGCAAGAACTTCTGGGACAGCTGCGGTGTCCTCTTCATCAACCGCAACGCCGCCGGCGACATCACCTCCATTCAGGTACGCCACAACATGTTCCCCGCCGTCGATATGGTCGCCTTCCCGAAACGGGACGACGACCAGGAGTGAACGGCAGGGGCGGCGCAAGCCGCCCCTTTGCCGTTCCATCCAGTCGCTCACGCGGGCAGCCTGCGGCCAGCAAGATCGATGGAGGCCCGTATATCGCGGGCCACGCCAGCCGGGGGATTCGGACGAAGCCGAACGCCCAGGCTTTTGCTTTTGGCCGCGTTGCCGCGGCCGGTGTCGGGAACCGCCGGTTCCCCCGATCAAGGGCGCGTCGGCTTTACGGGGCGAGGGGTATCCCCAGCCTTCCTTCGCGCTGCGCGCTCCGTGCAGGCCGGGTGATCCCCCTCCCCTCGCCCCTACCGCCGACCCTTGATCGGGTCCCCCTCCTGCCCTCGCCGGGAGGCAGGGTTTCAGGAGAGGCGCGCGGTTCCCGCGTCCTCGCCCGAAACCCCGCCCCATGATGGGCACCCCGACCACGGCAAAGATCAAGGCGGGACCGTCGCAAAAAGGAGGCCACACATGGCTGATACTTATCGCTTGGGATCATCCCCCCTCGTTCACAGCCCCGGCCTGATCGCATGGGCGATCAACGGCTACTATTTCGAGGACGACCGCCCGCAGCTGCTGGACGTGATCGCCGCAACCTATCCCGGCGTCCCGCGTGAGGCACTGGAACAGGTGCTGCTGCGCAAGATCGACTATCGCGTCGAAGGCGAAACCGTCGTGTTTACCGTGGAGGCCGACCATGCCCGCGCGTGAACCCGATCACCCCATCACCATTCATTGCCCGCATTGCGGAGGCCAGAACATTCTGGCCGACACCTGCGCCAGCTGGAATGTCGAGACGCAAGAGTGGAAACTCTCCAACGTCTTTGACGATACGACCTGCGACGATTGCGGCATCGACGTCAGCGCCGTGGAGCGCCCCGTTCAGGAGGGCGCATGATGGCCCAGTTCGATGTTTACCAGCATGTCACAGACCAGATCATTGCCAGCATCGAGGATGGCACCCCGGTCTGGCGGAAGCCATGGACCGGCGATCAGGGCGGCATTCCCTTTCCCCGCCGCAGCACCGGCGAGTTTTATCGTGGTATCAATATCCTGATGCTCTGGGCGCGGGCCGCTGAACAGGGCTATCGCAGCGCCCATTGGTTTACCTATCGTCAGGCGCAGGAGGCAGGCGCGCAGGTCCGCAAGGGCGAGAAATCCGCAACGGTCGTGAAGTATGGCACCGTTGATCGCACTGATGCCGAGACCGGCGAAGAAAAGACCATCAGCTATGCCAAAGCCTATCGCGTCTTCAATGCTGACCAAATCGACGGCTTGCCCGAAGACTTTCAGGCCAAGCCCATCGAGGCCCCGCGCGATCTCGGCACCGAAACCGATCCGGCACTTGACGCCTTCTTTGATGCGACCGGCATCGAGCGGCGCACAAGCGAGCGACCCGAAGCCTTCTATGATGTGGCGGGCGATTTCATTCACATGCCGCCCGTCGCGACGTTTCATGACGCAGCCGGATATTATGCCACGCTGGCGCATGAAGCCTGTCACGCCGCTGGCGCGGTGCATCGGCTGGATCGTTTCACCCGGTTCAATGGACGCACGGATCGGGCGTTCGAGGAACTGGTGGCCGAAATCGGCAGCGCCATGGTCTGCGCGCAGATCGGCGTGACACCGGATTTCGGGCAGACGGCAGCCTATGTCGAAAGCTGGTTGCGGGCGTTGAAATCCGAGAAGCGGTTCATCTTCAAGGCCGCGACCGAGGCACAGAAAGCCGCCGATTGGCTGATGCGCAGCGCGCCAGCTGACCTCAGCGAACAGGAGGTGGCCGCCTGAGCGGCCCCCTTCCCCTCGCCAACCTGACCTGCCGCAAATGCGGCAGCGTTAATCCGATGGCCTATCTCGCCCCGATCATCCTGCCCGGCGATCCGGCAGGCACCTGCATCTGCATCCTTTGCGCCGGAGCACAAGGCTGACTCGACCGGGACGGCAATCTGAAAGCCGGCATCACCCTATAACGGAGAACAGTCATGCACAGCTTTTCCGCCTATTGCCGCCTGAATGTCCCGGTCAGCGCCAGCCACCGGACCGTGATCCGTGCGGCGTCCAGTAAGATCAATCCCCGTGCCCGGTTCGATCCGGATCGGCGTGGCGACCGCCACGAATATTTTCGCGCCATGCTGGATCATCACAACGACGCGCGCGACCTCGACGCGCGCCATCGTCTGTGAGGACGAAACGATGGTCTATGAATTGCGCGATCAACCAGCAGGTCGGGCGGAAAGCGGACGGTCGCGACAATAGGTTCGAAGGGCTGGTTCGTGGCGTCGACCGCGTTTCCACTACTGGTGAAGCTTTCGATAAAACCTGCAAATACGACTAAGAGCGCGTCTAACCCGAAAAGGCCACCGATTTACGGCAATTTGCGACCGCTTGGTCGGTGGGATCTCCTGTGGCTTGGCTTCCGGTCTACTGCGCCAGATCACTTATCTCCCGCTCGATCAAACGGAAGCGGTCCTTCAGTTCCTCCCCCGCATAAAAGTCGAGCAGATCCTGCTTAGACAGCGTTCCGTCCGATAGGAATTTCGCCAGATAGCGCTGACTGAATTCCATCAGCATCATGCTCTTCTCGATCTGGGCGAGGATCTTCTTGCTATTTTCGATGTTGGCATGGACCAATGCCTTGATCGATGCGATGTCCACCAGATCCTTGATGATCCGGTTGACGATCACGTTCAACACATCGGAATCGAGTGAAACTTCCTTGGTGTTCAGCGCGAGGTCCCGAGCCAGCGTGTAGGCGATCGCAAGGTTCTTGTAGTCGCCCTTTTGCGAGTCGATGATGGCCACGAATCCAACCGCGGGAAGAAACCGCACGTCCTGGATCGCGTTCAGGATGGAGTTGTCTACCAGAGAAAGATCAAACACGATAATGCCGGCGCTGCCATCCCGATTGGCCTGAGCCTCGAGGAGCTGGCTCCATGCGGTGTCGGATTTTCTCGTGAACACGTCCTTGGTCTGGATATCACCGAGCCGAATGCCCTTGTCGAACTTACATTCGATGGCGATGCGTTTGCCGCCAACGCCGTTCAAATGACAGACGATGTCACCGGTCTTGTTGCGATGCAGCTTTCCGGCGGTATCGCCGGTCAGCTCAACGCGATCTGGCAGTCGTTGCTTTTCGAGGAACTCCACCAAGAATTCGGCGATGTCCTCCTCGGCGAGAACGCCTTTTACCGATGAGCGATAGAAGAGCTCCTTCTTCATGTCGAAGATCATCTTGAGGCTCTCGAGCTCGGTACCGAGTTCGTTGCTGGTTCGAGCCAGGAAGGTAGATAGCCGATCCTCCATCAGCGCGAGCACACCGATGTAGAGAGCCCGATGGAGCTGGTCGTCGCGGTCGGCGGTGCCAACCCGATTGAAGAATTCGAAGAGTATCTTGTTCTCGACCTCGAAGGACGAGATTTGAACCCTTCCCGCCTTCTGATCCAAGCTGACTATGCCCATGCTCAAACTTTGCTGTAGCGGTAGTGGCCCTTGATGCGCTTTGCTAGGAAGCCGCCCATGGTGTCGGACGCCTTGAATTCCTCGATCACTCGCGCATCGACGTCAAAGTACTCGTAGATTCCACCATTCTTGAAGGTGACCTCAAGCAGCATCTGGTCGGGATCGTAACGGATCGCCTGTATGTTGGACGAGTCGAATTGAGGAAACTCTTCCCAAGCCATGTCTATTCTCCTTGTTTGGGTCTTTTGGCAAGAACGGGATTCTGGGAGAGCCAGGTCTCCACAAAGGGCGAGTAATCTGGATTTTCCGGCCGAGCGATGTTCCAGCCTCCAGGTGTGAGGGATTCCTCGGGCGCGAGTTCGTCGCACACGATAGGGTCCTGACTGTCCGGCCTGCGGTCCTTCGGCGGCGCCTGGATCATCGTCCTCATGGGCAGCCCCACAGCTTCCCCCAACACGATGGCTTCTCCCGTCCGAAGAATTGGGAGCATGTTGGTCAATCCGTCCAGATTATCAGACAGTGCGCCAGTCACATGAGAACGGTCGGAGGCATTGCTCAATCGCATTGCGAAGAACGTTCCACATTGAGACAGGATGGTAGGGTTGATCTCTGATGGGCGCTGGCTAACGATCATCGCGCCAATGCCATATTTCCGGCCTTCCTTCACGATCCGCTGGGTCACGATGGAGGCGGCACTATCGAAGTTGTCGTTGAGGTAGGTGTGGGCCTCCTCCATCACGACCAGCAGGGGCCTCTCCCTACCGCCCTCCGATTGGTTGCGCGCCCAAAAGAGACCATCGTACAGGACGCGCAGCACGACGCCGATGATGTCGTTCGTCATGGTAGACGGTACGCCCGAGAGGTCGAGGATCGTGACTGGCTTATCGCTGCCAAGCCAGCTCAGCATCAACGCCGCCAGATCCTGTGCGACTGCGCCGTCCTGATTTGGGTGCCAATCTCCTGCGCGCAGCAGGAAGTCATAGCGTGAGACCCTGAGCTTGGAGCCGAGAGATTCAAGTTGGCTCCTGAGGTTCAGGCCGTCAGGGATGTACTGGATCTTCTCCGTATCTTTTGCGGCGTTCTTCACCTTCTTGAACCTCGGTGGAATGCCCGCGTCAGCGTCCCCTAAAAGTGGGTTGCCCGCTGCGTCGAGCTCATATGCCCAGTTCGCGCGATCCACATGGCTCCCTTGGTTCGAATAATAGGTGCCGAACTCTGTGCAATAAAGCTCGTGCCAGAGCTTGTTCAGTGAGAACGGCACCGGGCTGTCCGCCCCAACCGTGTCCGGCGTGACGCCCTGTACGGGATTGGCCGTCAGCGTCTGAGCCTTCGCCTCGATGACTTTTTCGAGGATCATGTTACGCGCTTTCCCGTCCGCCGGAAGGGGGCCGAAAGTGACGCGCAGCATCTCATCAAAGCTCAACGCCCAGAATGGGATGCAAAGTCTGCTCTCGGTGATGCGGTGAGGGTCAGGGTTGACCTTGTACACGGCCGCCCGATCCCCTAGGGCGCGTGAATACTCGCCATGCAAATCTAGCACGACGATGCGGGCGGAAGGAAAGCGAGCTCCATCTGAGAGTATGTTGAGCAAGCCTGCCACGGTGGTCGACTTGCCCGATCCAGTGGTTCCGACGATAGCCGAATGCCGCGTGATGAGCTTGTTGATGTCGACCAAAGCATCGATCGACTCGCTGCCAGCGACGTGGCCAACGCGCACGAAGTGGTTCTGAGCACCTGAACGTCCATAGATGGCCTGCAGGTCCATCTCAGAGACCAAGTGCACCTCATCGTCGATGGTCGGGTACTGCGAAATGCCGCGCTGGAAACGCCCTGTACGATATCCTTCGCCGATGAGCTGCACCGTCATCCAGCGCTGTCCATTGGGCATTGCCTTGACCTGATTTTCCGGGACTGCGCTGGCACCGACTTGCGAAACGATCCCGAACAGGTCGACGTAGCCGACAGGAATCTTTACGAAGCTGCCTATCTGGCCAATTCGATAACCTTGGCCGTCGACGAAGCTCAGCCCTGAGAACCGGTCCGCACGCAAAGTGACGCTAACGGACGTGCCGCTCACGTCCTGAACGGCCCCGATGACCGTGGCGTCGCCAGGTCCGCTACGCGTCATCGGTCTGCTCCTGAGTGCCCGCAAGGCTGCGCAACAGACTACCAACGACGGCAAAATCGCCAAGTTTGACTGACGCGGTGGTGTTGTCGGTGACGAAAACGTTCTGCGGCAGCACCATGCCCTCAATTGGCTCAGGTCGCCAGACGCCGGAGATACGACCCACGATCGCGCTGTCGAAACCGATCATGCTCAGGTTCGGGGTGGCAAAGGCGCATTCGCGGGCCTTCGCATATTTGTCGTCGCCGAGTTCGCCGTGCATGAACGCGAAGACATGGGCCGTCGCATTCGTCTCGAGGCTCCTCATGATGACGTCGTTGATGTGGTCGTCGGCGAATGAGTACCCGCAGATGAAGAGCACCGCAGAAGGCTTGAGGAGGAAAGACTTCAGGCGATCGAGCATCGCCAGGTAGGGCATCTTGCGGCTCTGATCGTACTTGAGGTGCGATGGATAGATCAGGTAGGAGCCCCCGAGTTTGTCGGTAGTTCTGACCACAGAGCCTTTGTCGAGCCGCCAGTTCAATGACCCATGGACCTTCCAGAGGCGTGTCCACCGGGCGGGGAGCAGTCCCTCGTCCTCTACGGCGCCAAGATCGAAGAAGGCACGCCGGGACCCTATGAAGCCGTCGAAGTACGGCGCAGAGCTCTCCTCCATCGCCTGTTCAAGCAACAGGTCGTAGTTCGTGGTGAACAGGTGGACGGGTTGGGCGCGATTCACTGATCGGGTCCAGACGGCAAGGTCGTGATACGCCGTGTTCCTTGTCGGGAGCTCGCGGTTGACCTGATCGGAAATCACGCTGCATATTTTCTCGTCCAGTGTGATCAGCTCATCGGCAGACAAATCCCTGACCTTTCCCCTACCTGCGACACCGTGCAACTGGCGTATTCTGCTCAAAAGCAGCTCGATGTTCTCATTGTCCTGACCGTCGTCTTTTACCGCGTTAGTCAGAAGGAGCCACGAGTCGGCGAGCACGGGATCTTTGGTCATTTGCTCTGCGATGATTGTCGTGAGCCCGCTGACGTCTGGGATCAGTGCGTTATTAACCGCCTTTCCGTCTACTTGCGTCTCAACCCGTACTGAGAGCGGACACCCTGCACCGATGAAGAAGCCGACCGGTTTGCGGTTCTGCGATAAAGCTTGTTGGATGAAGCTTATCTGTCTTGCGGGATCATGTGTTTGCATGGCGGGTCAGCGTTAGCTCAATTGATTGTGTTGAAACCAGTACGAGCCAAGCACGGTGAATTCGTCAGCGCAATGAAAAAGAAGGCAAAACGTCGATCGTTTGGTGCTCGGCGGCACAACGAGGTGACGCATGCTAAGGTTTGCGAAACGGCAGTTAGCACAGAAGCGGACGTTGTGCACGAGCTGCTCGAGTGTCCGCTATGGTGAAGGTTTTCCGATGCGGGTCGCGTTGGAACGCTGTTCATTGGCGCGACCACGACCCGCGTTGGGAAACCTCCCAAGGTGGAAGCCGCGGGGGTCTTGGATCAGGCTATGGGGAAAATGCTCGAACGGTTGCGGCGGCGGCTGTATTCTGGGCGCTGCTAATGGCGAGGCAGGCGCCAGATACGGTCTCAAACCCGGCGGATGCTCCCAACAAGGCGGTGTGCTCTGGACATACTGCCGCCCTCTGCCGGGTTGGAAGTAGACGAGCACGCGCTGTTCGGACCGGGTCTGCGGAGTGTAGCCGGTGCTGTTTCGTGACGGATGACGGGCGATATGTCATGCTGCCTGCTCCCTGGGTGGTGCACGCGATATCGGTTTCTGTCCCCGCCTGAAGATCTCGATGATCCGCATGGGACCGCCGCAACAGGGGCATGGTGCGCGCAGGGTGAGCGGGGGGATCTCAAGCTCTGGCTCTGGAACGGCAGGCGGTTCAGACTGCTGGACGCAGAGCAAGGCACGGATCTTGGTGATGTTGGCCTTGCGGGTCGAACTGGCGAGCAGGCCGAAATGCCGGATGCGATGGAAACCATCGGGCAGGACGTGGATCAGGAACCGGCGGATGAACTCTGACGTGGCCAGCCGCATCACCCTCGAGCGGTCGCCGCGCTTGATCCTATAATCCTTCCAGCGGAACGCCACGGTATCGGCATCCGCGCTGACCAAGCGGGTGTTGGAGATCGCGACCCTGTGCGTGTATCGGCTCAGATAGGCCAGCACGGCCTTGGGTCCGCCGAAGGGCGGTTTGGCATAGACCACCCATTCGGATTTGCGGAATGGGGCGAGCCAAGCTCTGAAGGTGTCCGCGCTGGCCAGTTCAGCCAGATCGCCGAAGAAGGCCAACTGACCGGCCCGGTGCAGATCCCTCAGCCCCTCCAGAAACAGGCGTCGGAACAGCCGCGACAGAACCCGCACATGCAGGAAGAACCCGGGGCGGCAGGCGACCCATCTGGTGCCATCCGGCGACAAGCCGCCGCCCGGGAGGATCATGTGGATATGGGGATGATGGGTCAGCGCCGATCCCCAGCTGTGCAGCACGCTGGTCATGCCGACCCTTGCGCCGAGACGCCTGGGGTCGGCAGCGATGGTCATGACCGTTTCCGCAGATGCCTTGAACAGCAGCCCGTAGATGGCCTTCTTGTTCCAGAACGCGATCTGCGCGATCTCAGCCGGCAGGGTGAAGACGACGTGGAAGTATTCCACCGGCAGGAGATCCTCGGCGCGCGCGGCCATCCAGTCCCGTGCCGCTGGCCCCTGGCACTTCGGGCAATGCCGGTTCTTGCAGGAGTTGTAGGCGATGTGGTGGTGGCCACAGTTGGCACAACCGGCCACATGCCCACCGAGTGCCTCGGTCCGGCAGGCCTCGATCGCTGACATCACCTTCAGCTGGGTCAGGCTGACATGCCCCGCATTGGCCTGCCGCCACGCAGGGCCATGGGCACGGAAGATGTCAGCCAGTTCCAGCAATGGCCGGGACACCCCGGCGCCCGATCACTCCAGGCTTCGCTTCACGGTCTGGTCCTGCAACTTGGCCAGCATCTCGTAGGGACTGACGGTGTCACGGATCGTCTTGGTCGCCACATGAGTGTATCGGGCGGTGGTCGTCAGCTTGGCATGCCCGAGCAGCACTTGGATCACGCGCACATCGGTGTTGGCTTCGAGCAGATGCGTCGCGAAGCTGTGGCGCAACGTGTGCAAGGTGGCGGGCTTCTTGACCCCGGCCATATGCTTGGCCGAGGTGAAGGCGCGGTTCAGTTGGCGCGGCGAGATCGGGTTGATCTTGGGCTTGCCGGGGAACAGCCAACCCTCCGGCCGGGCCTCGCGCCACCAGTCGCGCAGAAGGTTCAGCAGGCCTGGCGACAGCATCACCTTGCGGTCCTTCTGGCCCTTGCCCTGCTCGACATGGATCAGCATTCGATCACTGTCGATGTCGCCGAGCTTGAGGTTGCAGACCTCGGCGGCTCGGAGCCCTGCGCCATAGGAAATGCTGAGCGCGGCGCGATACTTCAGGCCTGGCCCCGGCGCCGCCATCAGGATGTCGGACACTTCCTCGACGCTGAACACCACGGGCAACTTCCGCGGTTCGGTGCGGAATTGCATGTAGCGCTTCATCTCCTCCCGCCCGCAGGTCATGCCGAAAAAGAACCGAAGCGCCACGATCCGCACGTTGAACGTCGATGGCGTGACCCCGGTGTTGGTCATGTGGAGCTGATAGGCGCGCAGATCCTCCGGCGTCGCCGTATCGGGTGACCGCCCGAGAAAACCCGCGAAATCCCTGATTGCCCGGATGTGCGACTTCTGTGCCTTGTCGCCCATCCCACGGATGCGCATGTCTTCGATCATCCGCTGCCGCAACGGGGATACTCTCTCCTCTGTCATGGGAACCTCCTGTCTGATGATTGAGAAGGCCCCAATCGTCAGGCAGGATCGCCCATTCCCAAATGCAAGACGGTCAGATCAGCGCGCGACCTCAACAACACGCGCCACTGCCGCGCGAGCGGCTTCGTCCTCGGGCCGGGAACAGTGAGGAAGGTTCCTCTTCATCGCCGAGCCGCCGCCTCTGCCCAAATGTCTGGGATGGCGCTCCAAAACTTTGGGCGCGCGGCACGGTTGATCGGGGAGGGGTGTGCAGAGCAGTAGAATGCAAGGCGGTGCTTTTCGACGAGAGCTTTGGCCCGTGCAGCCCGACGGCCAACTGCAATGACGGTTGTCAGTTTGGGCAACAGATTCATGAGCGCGTCCAACTGTCGAAGACCTGCGTTCATCTCCGGCGGCGTGATCTTGCGCGACCCGTTCCACCAAGGGATGACGTTCCACAGAACCGTTTCCTCACGCGCGATACCGGCTTGGCGCATGAAGTTGAAGATGGCCTCGGCGGTAGGATCATCATTGTCACGGGAGATGAAGCCCGAGCCGGTCTTTCCGGTCCTCGCCCGGTCATCGGTCATCGGGCCGGGCTTTTCCATCAGGAAGAGCAACCTCGCGTTGGTGCCGCCGTCCATGGGGTCGAACTCGGGGACGGTTCCAAGATGTTCAGCGCGGAGCCATGCTGCATAGTCCCTCAGCGGAGCGATCTGTGGACGGTCCAGCATCGCGCGGCGGGCGGCGATGGCGGTCGGGTTCTTGAGGCTGCGCGGCGCATCGATTGACGTGCAATTGTCATCCATTCTTCAGGCTCCAGGGTAACGTGTCACCAGATCATCCATCTGGCCGGAGATAGCCAAGGCCAGATCCGCCGCCAAGCGCTCGATCAGGTCTTGGCACTCCACCTGTGCGGCCCATCTGTGTGACCGGGCCTGCCCCGGGAACATCAGGCCGAGCGCGTTGCCCGCGATCGCACCGGTGCTGTCGCTGTCGCCGGAATGGGTGACGGCGACGGCCAGCCCGTGTTCCAGATCCCTGGCGCACCGGCAGGCATGAATGGCGATGGACAATGCCTCCTCGGCGATCCAGCCGCCACCGAGCTGTTCGGTCGTCTCGGGGCGGCTATCGGCGGGCGTCTGCAGCCCGCGCAGAATGGCGTCACGCGTCTCGGCCCCGAAGCTGTGGGCATGGCTTGCCGCAGCCTGCTCCAGTTCATCGCCGTCCGCCAAGGATCGAAGGATCAGCGCCCAGGCTGCGGCAGCCTCCTGCCCGGTCGGATGGCCGTGGGTCAGGGCGGAGCACTCCATCGCCAGACCCCGCACACGATCCTCAGCGACGAAGGCGATGGGTGCCACACGCATGATCGTACCGCAGCCCTTTGATCCGTTCACGGCCAGCGCGCCGAAGGTGCGCGCCTGTCGCAGCGCGTCGAGACAAGTGAGCCCCGGTGCGCGGCGGGCATTCAGGCGCCGGTCGGCGACGAGACCGATGTCATCCACCTCGGTCAGCGGCATCTCTGCTTGCGTGACCAGCCAGCGCAGCAGCGCGTGATGGATGACGCCGGGCGGATGGCAGATCCCCTTCAGCGTCCCTCGCACCGCGGCGCGCACCAGCCCCTCGGCGGTGAACAGGGTCATTTGCGTGTCGTCGGTGATGGCGCCCGGGACCCCTTGATGGATTGGTAGATCCGAAAATCCCTCTGGCAAGCGGGCGCGGATCTGGGCCAGATTGGCGAACTCGATATCCGCCCCAAGCGAGTCGCCCATGGCCCCTGCCAGCAGGCAGTCGAGGATCTGTTCGTGGCGTGGGATTGTATACGTCGTCATGGTCATCAACTCTCTCCTCGTCATCATGCAATAGGGATGACACAAGAAAGCTTGCCATAGTCGCACCGTCGGGATTTTCCGCATGACGCAGCAACCCTATGTCGGGATCTACTGGACCCGCCCTGTGCCGCGCGCAGGGTTCGTCAGACTGTCCGCCGATGTTGACCTGGCGGCCGGCCAAAGCCTGACGATCCGCTATCAACGCGATCTGGCGCGTCGCCACGTGCGGTCGGCGCGCGGCACGATGATCCGTGAGATTGCCTTGCTGGAGCTGGCTCCGGACCGGGCCAGCCGGGAGGCTGTGATCGCGGTCGAACGCCTTGTCGAGACATCGGCGGGTGATGCGATTTTCCTGACCGTGGATTTTTCTCATGAAGTGAACTGGCGACCGCACCGGTTTCTCTGGGCCGCGCTGCCCACGGATCGAATGCTGGCACTGACACCCGACCCGATCCCGATCGATGGTAAGCCGTTCGAGCCGCGCCTCCACTTCCGGGCATGGCAAACCGACGACGAGGCTCACAGGGCAGGCAAGGAGGATCATCGTGCCCGGTTGCTTGCGGCGCTCGCCAATCGGCAGGATGGTTCATGGTCAGAAAAGGCTGATCACCTGAATGGCTTGGGCCACCTCACGCATGGGGGCAGACGCTGGACGGCGGACAATCTCCGAAAGTTCGTCGGTGCGGCGACAGAGAAAGTAACGTCAACCAGCCGCTAAAGTGTGAAAGGCTCGCTGCACCCCGGACCAACATCTGGTTTGGGAAGGCTGCGCTGCGGCATTTGGCGTGTGCCGATCGTCAGCTCAGGGCCGGGAGCGACGCGCACCGCAGATGACCAAGCGCGCGCCATGCGGCAACGCCGGAGGTCCGCTCCGAGCCCAATTTGACCGATGCTACCCAGTGCCTGGATGACCGCTATCAAGAGCGCTTCTGCAATTCGCTGTATGGGCAGACATCATCTTCAAACGGAACGTGGCGGCGACGAAACCTTGTTCCCGCTACAGCCTCTGGCTTGCCGATCTGGTCCATCCTGAAATGACGGAAGTCCTCGCGCTCGGGGTCCCATCCCACAAGATACCAAAGCGGCGGCAGGATGAGCATGGCCTGCGGTTCGACTTCGCGCTGTGTGAGCTGACCCTTCGCATCGCGATAGTCAAAGCGGATGAATTCGCATTGAAGAAATGCTCTCTCGAACGCCGGTAGCAGGTCTCGGTCCATCTTGCCCATGTCCGACAGGTTCTGGAGCGGTGAAAGCTTACCGATGTGCAGACAGTCCAGAAAAGCGCGCAGATCTTTCACCTTGTCGCCGGGTAGCGACTTTTCGATCTTGGCCAGTCCAGCATCCGCAAGTTCCGAGAACGGAAGGTTTCCAGCCGCGCGCATGGCGGCGACGCTGATCAGAAGGGCGAAGACCTCGGGCACAGCGAGCTTGGCCGTCGTCTGCATCGATTGCGGATCGAGCTGAAGCCCGCCGCCGCGTCCGACATCGGAATGGATCACATAGCCCGCATCACGCAACGCGCTGATGTCACGCAACACGGTTCGGCGCGAGGTGCCGACCTCTTCGGCCAGCGCCTTGATCGTGGATGTCCCGTTGCGGCGCAGCATGCGCACGATGGCGTCTTGTCTGATGCGACTGTTCATGCCGCCACCATAGCATGAAAGGTGACATTTTTTGGCACTGTATTGATCTACGCGACTTCCGGCAACGCAAGACAGGAGAATTGCACCATGGAACGGAAAGCTGTGAACCCTTGGGATTGGTCGATCAAACTGGGCTACAATCAGGCCGAAGTGATCACGGGTGCCACCCGTCAGTTGATCTGCTCGGGCCAGACCAGCGTCGACGGCGAAGGCAACCCGCTGCACCCCGGTGATATGCGCGGTCAGATCGGCGCGGCGCTCGACAACCTCGAGGCCGTCCTGAAGCACGCAGGCATGGACCTGAGCAATGTCGTGAAGCTCGGTGTTTTCGCAACCGATGTCGATGAAGCGCTGAAGAACTTCGACTTGATGGGCATACGATTTGGCCCGCATCAAGTGGCCCCGCCGATGACGCTATTGGGCGTGACACGCCTCGCGATTCCCGGACTTCTCTTCGAGATCGAAGCAACGGCTTTGGCCTGAGAACGGAAAAAGCGGCCGTTCGAGGCAAAACCGTGAACGTCCGCTCCGTCCCGCTCTGCCGCCATCCGGCCAGCGGAAATGCTGCGCAACGCTCGAACTTCCGCTTCGGTGAAGCTGCACTGCGGCATCTGCCCGCCTACGAACAGCGGCTGTGGGCCGGGCGTGCCATGTCGCTCTGCCAGGATGGTCACACGGCCTGCCGCACCGCCGCATGACCGCATCGAGCCGTTTTTGACGAATGCTGCCGAGCGACTGGACGGCCGCTTCGGCGGACCCGCAGCTTAGCGAGGTGTTCTCCGTTCGGGTCTAGACATACTCCGTAATGCGTTTCAACAAGGCGACACCGGCACCTGATAGAACGCCGCAAGAAGACGTAAGCTCTTGACGACGCCCGGTGTCGAGCGGGTGGGGTCCTGTTATGTGACCGTAAACTGCCCCATCATGCCCGCATCCTCGTGTTCGAGGATGTGGCAGTGATACATGAATGGTGTCTCTTCCGAAGCCAGCTTGTCGAACCTCAGCAGGATTTCGGTCGGACCCTGCACACGGACGACATCTTTCCAACCGATCTGCGCCGAGTCGACCGGCCGTCCGTTCTGACTCACGCCTCACGATAATTGTCACACGCCTCAACACCCTCTGCGACCACGTCGAGAAGTGCGTCCACATCGTTCAGAAGGACCGTGATGCGCGGGCTGCTGATACGGTAGCGGATGAAACGCCCATGGCGATCGCTGGCGACAAGCCCGCACTCCAGCAGGCACCTCAGATGGTTGGAGACGTTGGGTTGCGATAGTTTCGTCCGCTCGACGAGCTCGTGAACGGCCAATGGCTCGTTACAAAGTGCACCGAGGATGGCCAGGCGGCTCGGGTCCGCGAAGCCGCGAAACAGCTTCGCCCGTCGCTCGATGGTTGCGCTCTTGCGGTCATCGACGAATTGCGCCATATCACTCCTCGCTGATATGTTGTTCTTTGATTCATTAGCTAGCAGGAATAGCGCGACCATGGCCAACACCGAAAGTGCCGGATTGACGGCAGATGCCCCGCCCGTCCGTTACCGGGTTTCCGGTATGGACTGCGCCAAGGATGCCGCACAGATCGAGCGGGCGGCACAGTCGGCCGGAGTCGCGCCCGGCGATGTGAAGGTGTCGGCCGCAACTCACATCATGACACTGAATGCCCCCGAAGCGCGCCTGCCGGACATCGAAAAGGCAGTCGCGGTGACAGGCTATGGCTTCGACCGGATCGATGGCGATGAAGACATTCCGCCGAATCCTGCCCATCAGGACCCGGCCTACCGCCGCGCCCTCTGGATCGTCGTGATCCTGAACGTGGGATACGGGGTCCTCGAAATGATCGGCGGTTTCATTTCCGGATCGCAGGCCGTGAAGGCCGATGCGCTCGATTTCATCGGCGATGGCGCGATCACCTTCCTCGGCCTGCTGGCCATCGGCTGGAGCCTCGCTTGGCGGGCACGGTCGGCTCTGATCCAAGGCATCTTCCTCGGGCTCCTCGGTCTTGGCGTCCTCGGCACGACCATCGTCCGGGTCTTCGAACAGACGACGCCGGATGCAGGTCTCATGGGCCTGCTTGGCATGATCGCCCTTGTCGTCAACGCCATCTCCGTTCTGCCACTGCTGCGGTTCCGCAAGGGCGACGCGAACATGCGGGCCGTCTGGCTCTTCTCGCGCAACGACGCCATCGGTAATGCGGCGGTCGTCGTTGCCGCCGGTCTTGTGGCGTGGCTGGGCAGCGCATGGCCAGACCTCATCGTCGCTTTCGGTATCGCCGGGCTGTTCCTGCACTCGTCATGGGCGATCATCCGCGACGCGCGGGCCGATCTGAAGGCGCCGGCATGAATAGCCGCTTTCTGGGCGGGCTTTGCGCCATCGCAGCCTTTGGTCTCGATCAGGGCACCAAGGCGCTTGCCCTGAACACACCGGCGCTTGAGCGCGGAGTCGAGGTTCTGCCCTTTCTCAATCTCGTGCGGGTTCTGAACGATGGCGTCAGCTTCGGTATGTTGGGCGGGATCGTGCCATGGTGGGGTCTCATCGCACTTGCTGCCGTAATCGTGGCATGGCTGCTGATCTGGTTGTGGCGCGCGCCGGACAGGCTGACGGCTGCCGCTCTCGGTCTGATCATCGGCGGCGCGCTCGGCAATGTCCTCGACCGGCTGCGTTATCGGGCCGTCCCAGACTTTCTGGATTTCCATTACGGAACATACCACTGGCCGTCCTTCAATCTTGCGGATGTGGCGATTTTCTGCGGTGCAGTCCTGCTGTTCTGGGACAGCTTCCGCTCGGCGCAGAACAAGCCCGAACGTAACCACCGAGAAGAAAACGTTACGGGGAAATAATCGATGTCCAGCATTCCATCCGCAAAGGGCATCGACAGCACGCTTGCCCTGCTGCGCAAGGCACGGCGGACAGCCGCCCGCCATGACCTCCTTTCGCCGCGCCGTGTTCGGCTCAGATCACGCCGAAGGCCAGCATCGGTTCGGCGACGCGCACAAAACCCGCGATATTGGCGCCGATCACATAATCGCCCGGCGCGCCGTATTCATCGGCCGTGCTGTAACAGGCGTCGTGGATGTCGCGCATGATCTCGGCCAGCTTGGCCTCGGTCTTCTCGAAGCTCCAGCGGTCGCGCGAGGCGTTCTGCTGCATCTCGAGCGCCGAGGTCGCGACGCCCCCGGCATTAGCGGCCTTGCCGGGGCCGAAGCGGACGCCCGCCTCGTGGAAGGCGCGGATCGCCTCAGGGGTCGAGGGCATGTTGGCGCCCTCACCCACCGCCAGAACGCCGTTGCGGATGAGGGTCTTGGCGTCCTTGGCCGTCAGTTCGTTCTGCGTGGCCGAGGGCATGGCCACCTGGCAGGGCACGTCCCAGATCACGCCGTCGCCCGACTTGACGAAATAGACGCCGCTGCCTTCGCCCTTCAGGCGCAAGTAATCCACGATGCGGCCGCGCCGGACCTCCTTGATCTCTTTCAGCAGCGCCAAGTCGATGCCGCCTTCGTCCACGACATAACCGCTGCTGTCCGAACAGGCGACAACCTTGCCGCCATAGAACTGCACCTTCTCGATCGTGTAGATGGCGACATTGCCCGAACCGGAGACCACGACGGTCTTGCCGTCGAAATCCTCGCCTTGGGTCTGCAGCATGGCGCGGGTGAAATAGGTGTTGCCATAGCCTGTTGCCTCTTTCCGGGCCAGCGAGCCACCATAGAACAGGCCCTTGCCCGTCAGGACGCCCGCTTCATAGCGGTTGGTCAGGCGTTTGTACTGGCCGAACATGTATCCGATCTCGCGCGCGCCGACGCCGATGTCGCCGGCTGGCACGTCGGTGTACTCGCCCAGGTGGCGGTACAATTCGGTCATGAAGGACTGGCAGAAGCGCATGATCTCGGCATCGGACCGGCCCTTGGGGTCGAAATCCGAACCGCCCTTGCCGCCACCGATCGGCAGCCCGGTCAAGGCGTTCTTGAAGGTCTGCTCGAAGCCCAGGAATTTGATGATCCCGACATTCACCGACGGGTGGAAGCGCAACCCACCCTTGTAGGGTCCCATGGCCGAATTGAACTGGACCCGGAAGCCGCGGTTGATGTGGACGCGGTTCTGGTCGTCGGTCCAGGGCACGCGGAAGATGATCTGGCGTTCGGGTTCGCAGATCCGCTCGATCAATGCACGGTCAAGGTATTCCGGATGCTTGGCCACCACCCTTCCTAGGCTTTCCAGCACCTCGCGCACGGCCTGGTGGAACTCGGCTTCGCCCGCATTACGTCGCACGACCTCGTCATAGATGGGGGTCAGCTTGTCGTCGATCTGCACCATGGTCCTGCCCTTCTGTTATCCGGACAGTGTGTTAGCCGTCATCTTAGGCAACCGGAATGGTGAAAAGCGCAATCTTTGAACATTGTGTTTTAATGTTAGGCAATAAGTTGAGGGAGTGCGCGTGATCGGCTGTCTCGACCACTGAAGTGGACAGCGTGAGCTATCACCCGAACGTCGGACAATCCGGCGGTAGTTGTTCGTCGGATATCCACCGCCAATACCGGTCTTGTCATTGACCTACTCGTCATTTGCTACCAGATGCTGCGCCACAGTCCGGCAGCCAGCAGTGAGGTCAAGTCGCTTACAGCATTGGCGGCGATGGGGCATAAGGCGAAGCGGGCCACCATCTACGGCGGCGAAGGCAACGACTCGCTGTGGGGCGGGTCCGGCAACAACGTTCTTTGGGGCGGATCGGGCAACGATGCCATCTGGGCCGGGGCTGGCCACGACCGCATTGACGCAGGCGAAGGCAACGACATCGTCCACGCGGGCGCAGGCAACAACATTGTCAGTCTGGGCGAGGGCAATGATGTCGTCGTGACCCTGGGCGGTCGTGACACGCTGAACGGCGGCGAAGGCAATGACCGCAGGGAGTGGACAGAACATGGGGGTCATGCGGGGCGTTTTCTGTTTGCGACGGTCAGCCGACCATCGAGAACTGCGGCCCTTGTGACGGCTACTCGGTGAGCCCCTTTGGGCGACCAACGCATCCTCCTGCGCTTTCCCATGCGGGCATTGGCAATGTCATCAACTGATCCTTCGGCACGAGAAGACGAGATGGGCAGCCCGTTACGGTACCGTCGGCCATAGTCGACAAGGGCTTCCATGTTGTTCGCGAGATAGGTGTACAGTGTCTCGCAGCGGGCCTGCACACGAGCGGCAGCGGTGCGCACAGCCAGAGGTTCTTCCCCGAGGCCGACGCGATCATGCATCAGCGCCTTCAGATATGTTTCCGCCACCCGTGCTCTGCCATGCCAAAGCCGCCAACGGAGGCTCTTCGCGGGGCGCTGGAACAGCACTGGAACTCCAGTGAACCCCGGTGTCTGGACCAGACCCTGAACGGCGGCCTCGATATGTTGAATGCGCTTCGAGATGTGCCACCAGTCGAGGATATGTTTCACCTGACCGTCGCCACCCACGGCATTCCGTATGAGGTTCGGGAGAGCAAGCTCGCCATCAGAGATTACCGTCAACAGACGGCCTGCTTCCATCCATAGTCGGACAGCTCTTCTCGCATGCGGCTGCTTGGCGATGCCGTCGCATTGGCGACCAAGCCAAATCGTCGGCACATATTGCGACTTTCAATCTTGCCGACCACAAGATCCAGGTGTCGCTGCTGATACTCCGGTCGACAGCGTATATGCGCACCGTCCAGAAAAACCGTCAAACCACCTTTGGGCGGGGCTTCAACGGGATCGCCTGATGCCCTTCGACTTTTCTCGAGCCCAGTGGCTACTCTTCCCAACCGGTCACGCACCGTGGTGTGATGGGGCGGATGGCAGGGGAGGAAACTTTTCATCAGCCGCGCCGCTTCGCGAAAGGTATGCCGGGAACCAAGGTCCGCATGTAGCCGTTGCAGCTCCGGGGTAGCCCGGTCTGGAAAGAAATAGGCCAGCGGAGAAATAGGTCCACCGGGCATCGCCGCTGACCTGGCATCACACGAACAGCGGCGCATGCGCGCGGCTTTGACCCGAACCCGCCCAAAGAGCGTGTCGAGATCGCGCGTGCGATAGTCATGAATGGCACGAACCGAGGCGCAATCCGGGCATACGCGGCTTTCTCGAATGATCTCATCGACCTGATCGTAAAGGATTACCCTCTGGATCTGTTCGAGGATCCTTTTCCCATCCTCGAGGCGCAGCCCGATCCCGTCTGGGCAGGTCACCCGGTATGGTCGAGAAATGCCGTCAAGCTGATGAGTGCGCTTCTCCCCGTTGTCGAAGGTCGTTGCGATTGTAATCCGTACGTCCATGGCAGCCCCCCATACAAAGAGCTTACCTTAGCACAGGCCAGATCACCGACGACGACCCCCATGTTCTGTCCACTCCCCGCTCTGAGGGACTTTGGCTGGGTCGGCGTCTGGTGCGGGGAAGGGATACGCCAGACGCCAACCGGACAACGCAGATTCGGCGCATCGGGTTCATTCCGCGCGCCATCCCGCAACCCTGCCCATCGTGACCGGCCGTCAGCGAAACCTCCTCAAACCCAGTCGTGCGGGCCGAGCCTCACCGCGCCACGACGCCGGCCGTCAGACCGCCGCGCGCCAGAAGCGGTAGCGCCGCCCGCCGGTGATCTCGCGTACGAGCCCGAGGCCCTGCAGACGGACCAGCAGCCGCTCGGCGGTGTCGCGGCTGATGGCCGCCTCGCGCGCCAGCAGGGCGGCGGAGACGACGGGCTGGGCGGTCAGCACCGCGACGGTGCGCGCGGCCGTGGCGCCGTGCATGCGGTCGGCGGCCCGCTCCGCCCGCGCGGCCCAGCTGCTGAGGCGGCGGATCATCTCGAACCCTGCGGTGCAGCCGCTGGCCACCGCCGCGCACCACTCCGCCAGAAACGCCGCCGGATCCCCGCCCGCGGTCCAGACCCGACGCCCGGCCGGACCCATCGGCACCATCACCAGCGCCCGGCAGGAGCTGGCCATGGCGCGGGACGCCCAACAGCAGGGCTCGGGCAGATGGCCGTCGGGGGAGAGATCGCTCAGCCGCCAGAGCCGCTGGCCGAAGGCGGCGCGGGTGACGAGATGGCTGCTCCCGAGCGCGGCGAGCGTCGCCTGGAATTCGGCCGCAGCGGCGTCGAAATCGGCGCCGGTCGGGCGCATCATCTCGGCGCGACCGGGCCGCTCCCCCTGCCCCAGCCGGTGCAGGCCGAGAAAATCCCGCAGATCGTCGGGCCGGCCGCGCCCCTCCAGCCGCCGCAGCGCCCACCGCGCCAGACCCAGCACCTCCAGATCGGTGCCCGCCGGCGCCTCGGCCAGATCGCGGATCAGCACATCCGGGGCCAGCGGCGTGCCTGTGGCCCAGAGCAGGGCCTCGACCTCGGTCAGCGCCAGCCGGGTGGCGATGCCGCGGCGCAGGGCGTCGCTCGTCAGCCCGGCGATGAGCCCGTCCAGCAGACCGATGGCGCCGGCCGCCTCGGCCAGCGCGCCGACGCAGTGCCCCTCGGCGGCGCGCCAGTCCTCCGGGTCGACCAAGGTGTCGCATTTACTTAGCGACTTCACCGACAATAGGGCGAGCATTTGCTGTATCGACAAGGACGATTATCGCGCGTATTTTGCTTATGAATTTCAACTTTTGCTTGTCAGTTCAGTTTTTGTGGGTCGGTTGCAGCATGGCAAACGTTGGCCGGAAAACCACTGAAAAGTCAGCGCTTTTCGAAGAAATCCACGCGGACCAAGCGTGGCTCAGAGCCACGAGAATAGCGCGTGAACTTGATCGTGTTTTGGACAGCCCAGACCCGATGCGGGTTGCAGTCGGGCAGGCCGCAGTAGAACTGTGTTTGTCGACGCGTCAGGTCTATAATCTTCTGGCGCGATACCGAGAGACGCGCCGCGTTTCTTCTCTGTTACCCAGAACAGGTCGGCAGCGGCGAGCGCGCATCAACGGCGCTGTCGAGCAGATCATCGCAGATACGTTGCGCGAACTGTGGTTGCGTCCGGAGCAGCCTGACCTTGCGCCAATCGTCGATGAAATCCGTGCGCAATGTGTTGAACACGGGCTCAACCCGCCGGCATACGTCACCGTGGCGAAGCGCATTCCCCGCCTATTTACGCCAGAAGAGATCGCCCGATACCGGCATTCGAGCGCCAGACATCTGCATCGGCTGAAGCCGCGACCGGGCTACATTCGCGCGGACCGGCCGCTCGACGTCTTTCAGATCGACCATACTCCGGCGGATATCCAGTTCGTCGAGGTGATTGACAGCAGTGGTCTTTTTGTCGGTCGCCCGTATCTGACACTCGCCGCAGATGTCGCGACAAGCGCGATCACCGGCTTCTGCCTCACGCTCGAACATCCTTCGCGCCTGTCGGTCGCGCTTTGTCTTGCCCATGCCATCAGCGACAAGCGCGCCTGGCTGAGGGAGCGCGGCATCGATCATGCCTGGCCGATGCAAGGCCGTCCCAAGATGATCGTCGTGGACTCTGCCAAGGAATTCCGGAGCATGAGTTTCGCGCGAAGCTGTGCGGACTACGGCATCATGATCAAGAGCCGAAACAAGGGAACCGTCCATCGGGGCGGTCTGGTGGAGCGGCTTCTCGGCAAGGTGAATGCGCTCCTGCGCGCGCTTCCCGGTCGAACCGGGCGATCCATCGCCGATCGCGATGAATATGCGTCTGAGGAACGCGCACGGCTGAGTTTTGCAGAGCTTGAGCGTTGTATTGCTCTGGCAATCATCGATCACAATCTGAGCCAGAACGCGCGAAAGCTGACAGTTCCGGCCGATGAATGGGAGAAGAACCATATAAGCACGGGCAGACCGAGCGACGATGCGGTCGACGTCTTGCTGAACTTTCTGCCGCGCAAGACGAGACGGATTACGCCCCAAGGGATAAGCCTGTTCGCAATAGACTATTTCGAGTCTTGGCTTGGCCCGTTGGTCGCCCGCCGTGATCGGTTGGCACCTTTGGAGGTCTGCTATGATCCCCGGGACATCAGCCGACTATTTCTGAGGGATCCCGGCACTGATTCTTGGAAATCGGTGATGCGACGGGATGGCGTAGCCGCCCCGGTCACCCTTTGGCAGCATCGCGAAGACCGCAGATACCGCCGGGAGCAGGGGCAGAAATCCGCAGAAGAGAAAATGTTGCTGCGACGCGAGATTGCTACGACCATAGCAAACACCAAGTCTCAGAAGGCCCAGTTGCGACAACGCGTCCGGGAGCGCCACGCTTTGGCGGCGTCAAAAGTTCATGAAAGCATGCCGCTGCCATCCGGTGCTGAATCGCCAATTTCCAACCAGAATCGACCAAGGCGGATTTTCCCGATCGAGGATTGGTAGGGTGACGGATCATCTGCTTGTCTCGACCGTTCCACTCCTGGGGGCCGACGTTGCGGCCCGGATCGCACATGTTCAGACACGGCGCTGGATCAGCCATCCGACGGCCGAAGAAGCGCATGAAGCCATGCATCAGTTATTGGAGCGTCCGCCTTCCCTGCGTCCGCGGGGCCTTCTCCTGACGGGTGCCTATCACAACGGTAAGACGATGATCATCGAGCGTTTCGCGGTCGAGCACCTGCGGCAATCCGACCGACAGCGTGTCTGGATCATCCAGACGCGAGAGGGCGCGGGTATGGCGCATTTCTACGCCAGCATTCTGGCAGGGCTGCGCGCGCCACAGGCCGCCGGGTGGCGCAGCCTCGCGCGGGCGGGTGAACAGGTCGACCACCTTCTCGACATCTTGAAGCCGCGCCTGCTCGTCTTCGACGAATTCCATAGCGCCTTGCGCGGCCGCCGGCAGGATGTGAAGGCGATCTTCTCGTTCTTGCGGCGCGTTGCGCGGGTGCATGACATCTCGCCGGTGTTGGTTGGCGAGGTTGCAGTTTATGATGCCATCCACGACACCGAAGAGATGGGATCCCGTTTTGACACCTTGCCGGTCCCGAGATGGCGCTATGATGAGGATTTCGCCACCCTTCTGGACAGTCTTGAAGCGAGCTTACCCTTGGCCGAGCCTTCCGGACTATCGCGGGAGCCCATGGCACGGACGATCCACACCCTGTCCGAGGGCCTGATCGGCGAGGTCGTCGACATCGTAACCCGGGCTGCAACTGTCGCGATCTCACGAGGTGAGGACAGAATTACGGCCGACATTCTGGCAGCACTGAGATATTTGCCGGTTTCGAAGCGTCGCAATGCCGCCCTGCGTAACGAGATGACGTGACCGCCGCAAAACAACGCATCGCGGTGATCCCGGCGAGCCCATATGCGCTGGTTGCTGGCCGGCACTGGCCGGTCGCCGTGTCACCTGAACCCGGTGAATTGCTATCGAGTTGGTTACATCGCACCGCTCATGGCAATGGTGTCCCGCCGCGCTATTTCGGCGCGTTCCTGGGGGCCACAGCCGAGAATTGGTCGGCGAGGCTCGACCGGGATTTGCCCGACCACTTGTTGCAAGTACTGGCGGATCACACCGGCGTAGCGCAGGATGAGATCGCTGCCCTTTCGTTGGTGCCTGACCCTATGGTACAGCTGCGCCTCCCGTTGAGTCCGCTGCCAAGCGCAGCGCCCTTGGCGGCCTTTCAGCCCTCATGGCTACAATACTGCGCTACCTGTCTGTCTGAAGACAAAAACCCGTTCTTCCGACGCGCATGGACCCTCGCAGCCAGAGTTACCTGTTTCAAACACGGTTGCCGCCTGCGAGATAGATGCCCTTCTTGCGGATGCGGCGTCGCGCCGCACCGGCAGGACCGTCTTGTTCCCCAGCAATTTTGTGCGTTCTGCGGCGCTAGCTTGTGCAAGGCCACGCGCGGCTCTGCCCGGACCGTCCGGCAGATCGAGACGTTGATCGACGACCTGCTGCACCTCCATGCTTCGGGACATCGCGCTGTCGGTGGTCGATCAATACCGGATCTGCTTGCTGCAAGCTGTTTTCACTCCAACGCCAATCCAAGCGCGATTACCCGCTTGTCGGCCAAATCCCGTTATCACCTCTTTCGCGATCTCGCAGCGGGTGAGCTGTCCCTACTGAAACAGGACAGCCAATGCGCGCGATACTGGACACAGATCGTGCAAGCGGCTCGATCACATCGCCCGCTGGTGAGGTCCTTCGCCGGCAGCATCGACATTTGGCATGAAAAGAGACCTCAGTCACAGAATGTGCAAGCAGAACTGTCTGACTTGTTCCATGCATTGGCGCAGCTTGATGCAGGACGCAAGGCGGCAAAATGATTGGGCGCCGTCACTGCGTCAAGATAGGCATCTTATAAGCTTCAAGCGCGCTACGCGACTGACGACGCTGTATTCAACATAATAGGCCTTCGCCGAGATGGGTCTGGTTTTTGGTAGCAAGGTCGGCCCAAACTACCGCACAGTACAGGCGCAGCATTTCGCGGGTGCAGCACAGCGATGCTGAAAAATCCGGCTCTTACCCGCCGATCAGACCCCGATCGCGCTGCTCTGCAGCATTCGCGAAAGCTGCCGCTTGGGCGCGGCGCGGCGAATTTCTGGCTGGCGATGTAGCTGTGCGGGACACAGCGGACCATCGGGCGTCAGCGATTATTTGTTGGACTGATTGATTTAAAGACCAATTTGGGCGTTGCTGAAGGCGTAAATTGGCAGTTAAGTATTTGCGACCGGCCCATGCAGAAGCCGAGCTGTGGGAGGGTCACCTCATTGTCTGACGCATATCTCCGCCAAGTCTTGGCAAGGCTTCGAGTCGACACGGTCCCCAACTCGCCGGCTCGCGGGGTTCAGGTGACGTTGCGGCCCTCACTGCTGCGGTGGGCGGGACAGTATCTGATCAGTATGGAGCCGAGCGGCTCGTTTGCGAAGGGTACGGCCATCCATGGCGGCACCGACATCGACATCTTCGTCTCTCTCTCAAGCAAAGTGACCGAAAGCCTCGCGGTGATCTACAATACGCTCTTCAACCGGCTGCGAGATGAAGGCTTCGGTCCGCGGCCGCAGAATGTCTCGATCGGCATCAAGGTCGGCGCCTATTCGGTCGACATCGTGCCGGCGCGCCGGCAAGGGCCCACGGGCCAGTTTCATAGCCTCTATCGGCGAAAAGCGCAGAGCTGGACCCAGACCAATGTAATCAGCCATATTAGCACGGTTCGGAACTCAGGCCGCACCGAAGAGATCATGATCTTGAAAGCTTGGCGGGAACAGAAGCGGCTCACTTTCCCTTCCTTCTATTTGGAGCTCGTCACTATCGAGGCCTGCCGCGGCCGTAAGGTTGGTGACCTGTCGAAGAATGTCTGGGCGACGCTCGCCTATATCCGCGACAACATCAGAACGGCCGTTTTCATCGATCCTGCGAACACCAACAACAGGATTTCCGATGACCTGACCGCGGCTGAGAAGCAGACTCTTGCCGATGCGGCTTCCACCGCAAGGCAAGCCACCAACTGGAACCAGATTGTCGTATGAGCTGGTCCCTTCCCCTCCTTCTCGATGAGCTGAATGCGTCCGTGACTGCCGACCTGCAGCGGGCGCGGAAAACCCTTGGGCATCCGACCGATCTTGGAGACGCGACCGAGGAAATCTGGATCGAGCTCTTCAACAAGTATCTTCCTCGCCGGTATCACGCCATCAAGGCGACCGTCGTCGATAGCACAGGCACCTTCAGCGAGCAGATCGACGTGGTCATTCACGATCGGCAGTACACGCCACTGGTTTTCACGTTCAAGGACAAGCATGTCGTGCCCGCAGAGAGCGTCTATGCGGTGTTCGAGTCCAAGCAGGAGATGAGCGCGAATCACATAGGTTACGCCCAGAAGAAGATAGCCTCCGTGCGCAAGTTGCACCGCACCTCGCTCCCCGTCCCGACGATCGACGGCACAAAGAAGGCTAAGGAACGGACGCCAGTATTGGGCGGAATTTTGACCCTCAGCTGCAAATGGAGCCCAGTCTTCGGTGACACAATGCGAGGCTATCTCGAGGCTGGGCAGGGCGATGGGCGTCTCGACGCCGGCTGTGTCGCCGACAGCGGCAACCTTTGGTTTAATGAAGACGGCGGCTACGCCCTGGCTGAGGAAACGAAGCCCGTCACTCGCTTCCTCCTGGAACTGATGTCGAGGCTGCAGGCGGTTGCGACAGTGCCGATGATCGACATGCGCGCCTACGCGGAAAAGCTGGAGTAGGCGAGGGGTTTCCGAGTCGGCCTACCCCCCATGCGTCGGGGATCACGTCATTGCCGTGCTCGGCCCTTGGACGAAGCCGCGCGCGGTGCCGCTATGCTCTGCAGCATTCGCCAGACCTGCCATTCCGATTCCCAATGCAGTATCTTCGTCGGCCGTTTGACGGTAGCCAAGCACTGCCATCAGCTTGTACTACAGTTTTCTGAGCGACTACGCATCTTCGTCCTCGGGCGGATATAGGTCGGCAAGCGTCTGGTGCAGCGTCTGGATCGTGGCGAACCCGTCTTCGTTTGACAGCCCGCGGATGTCAAAATCGCGGCAAAACACTATGTCGCTGGCCGACATATAGTACTCTTTCACCAGTACCTCGCCAATCTGCTGGGCGTCGTCGGTGTATTCGCGTTCCTCGGGGTCTTGCGAGGCGATCAGGAAGTCCCTGTAGCCTTCACCAATGGCCGGGGCGCTATGGCGCTGGATTTCCTCGACGGTGCGCAGCACATCGCGCACCTTGCGGGCCAGCTCGTCTTCCGAGTTGAAGAAGATGTTGCCATTGGCGTGCGCGGTGTCGTTGCGTTCGTCCACCAGCTTGGCATAGCTGCCGATCTTGGCGTTGTCGCACTGGATCAGTTTCAAGAACCGCAGCACTGACCGCTCGTTGACAGCGCTGAACACGAATGGCGAAGATGCCGACATCAGGTTTTTCTCAACATCCTTGCTGAACCCGACCATCGCCGTCTCGAACGGGCCGGGGCGTATTAGCCGGATCTGCCAGATGTTGAAATAGACAAAGCTCATCACCAGCATGTGGTAGGCGAGGAAGGCGAACTGATACTTGCCGTGCTCGACATTGGTGTCGAATGCCTCCCAGAGGAAGCGGACATAGTCGCGCTCCTTGGTCGTGCGCCAGGACATCGGCAGATAGGTTTCCAGCCGGGTGGCCTCTTCGATCATGCGGCCACCTCCGCCTTGGCCTCGCCCCAGACACGGGCGATGGCGGCGTCGATCTTCTTCTCGAAGCGGGCGATCAGGTCGCGGTTGCCGTTGACGAGAACTAGCTCGGCTTCGATGTCGGCGACGATGGCGATTTGAGTGTCTACGTCGGGCAAGGGCACTTGCAATTCTGAAAGGATGCCCTGCGACAGGTTGCGAATATTCGCACCTTGCCCTGTCTTCTTCATCTTCTCCGAGAAGACGGGCGTCTTGAAGAAATGGGCAAGGTAGCGCGGGGTCGCCCTCGAGGCGTTGAACCTTGCACGAATGGTAAAGCCCGAGAACGTCGCGCGCCCGATGTCGTCGCCGACGAGCATGGAGCGGCCGACTAGATCGGGGTTGCCATTCGAGCGCACGAACAGAATGTCACCGGGTTGCAGAAGGTAATCCTGACCCACGGGCGCATCGGGTTGGATGGTCGCCAGACCGTCGGATGGAACCAGGGTGTTAGACTGAAAATCACTCACGCCCACGATCCGTAGCGGCTCACTGTCATCGCTCTTGGTAAAGTTCAAGCCGTTCTTGAATTCCGCGATCTCGGCCATCGGCACCACAGGCCACTCTGGGTCAACCGGGATGTGGGGGCGGTAGTTGGTGAGGACGGCGCGGGCACCGTCGATGACGCGCTGATAGCCTTCGACCTCGGCCACAATCTCGCGCTGCACCTCAAGCGGCGGGAGGGGGATGCGGATTTCTGCGACGGCCTTCGGGTTAGCGCGCGATAGTGAGCCACCGACCCCTGTGACGGTCTGCATAAATTGCGCGTGGAAGAAATCAGAGACCAGGACCCTTGCCAGATACTCCGGCACAAACTCGTCGCTGCGGAACACAATCCATTCACCGGATGCGATTTGCCGCTCGACATTGCGTGACGGTGAGACGACCCATGTTCTGCGGATGTGCGGGACAATCCGCGACAGAAGCACGTCATTCGGTAGAACACCTTTTTTCGCGGAACCGATTTCCTTTCCCAAGGGGCGCTCGGGTTCGCGGCCTTCATGCGCGGGGATGCTCCAAAGCTCGAAGCGTTCTTCTGGCGATTTGCTGGGATCAATGCTCGGAAGGCCACTCGCCATGAAGCGCCCGAGTTCCACCATTTCAAACGCCGATGCGCTTGCTGTGCGTTCTAGGTAGCGTTCACCGCTCAGGTTGTAGTCCCCGCCGTCAGCCAGCCGCACCCGCTCCACCGCACTGCCAAGGCTGCTTTCCAGCCCCTCGCCACCACCCGCCCGCGCGGTCTGCAACCAAGCCCCAAGCTCGGCCTTCACCTGCGCCAATTGCGAGCCTTTCACCGCCTTGCGCTGCGCGCCAAGGGCGAAGCCGTCATTCTCGATCTTGAAAAAAGCAACGTGCTTGCTGGCCTTGGCCACCGCACGGTCAAGGATCAGGATCGAGGTCTTCACACCGGAATAGGGATTGAACACGCCTGCGGGCAGCGAGATGACGGCGGCAAGATGGTTTTCGACTAGCATCTTGCGCAGATCGCGATAGGCAGTCTGGCTTTGAAAGATGATCCCTTCTGGCACGACAATGGCCGCGCGACCATTCGGCGTCAGGTGTTCGGCGATATAATCGACAAACAGGACTTCGCTGCGCTTGGATTGCACCTGAAAGCGGGTGTGCGGCTTGATCCCGCCTTTCGGCGACATGAAGGGCGGGTTGGCGAGGATGACATCCGCCATCTCGGTCCATTTGTCTTCGCTGGTCAGGGTGTCGTATTCCTCGACCTTCGGGTCGGCGAAGGCATGCAGGTAGAGGTTGACGAGCGACAGGCGCACCATGTCGGGCGAGATGTCATAGCCCTTGATATTGCGGGAGAGGCGGGTGCGGTCGTCGGGCTGCAGTAGATCGCCAGGATAGCGCATGGGGCTTTCCAGCGCCTGTTCGGCGGCGTCGCCCTCGGTGCTGATGCCGTTACCGTTGGTCACCCCGGTCGAGTTCCGTTTCAGGATGTGCTTGTAGGCCGAGATCAGGAAGCCCGCCGTCCCGCAGGCCGGGTCCAGGATGACCTCGGTCTTCTTCGGGTCGATGATCTCGACCATGAAGTCGATGATGTGGCGCGGCGTTCGAAACTGGCCCGCGTCGCCCTGGCTGCCCAGAACTGAAAGCAGATATTCGAAGGCGTCGCCCAGCCGTTCGCTGTGGTCATAGGTGAACGCGTCGATCTCGCGCAGGAAGGCGCGCAAGGTCTCGGGGTCACGGTAGGGCAGATAGGCGTTGCGGAAGATGTCGCGGAAGAGCTTCGGCAGGCCCTCGTTCTCGACCATCTTGGTGAGAGCTTCGGAATAGGTGTTGAGCATTTCCTGGCCCGACACGCCGGGGGCCACGAGCTTCGCCCAACGATAGCGTTCGAAGTCTTTTGTGAAGAATGTCGGTGTCCCATCCAAATCGATGGTTTCCGCGTCCATGTCATCCATGAACTTGTAGATCAGGGCGATGGTGATCTGCTCGACCTGGCTTTTCGGGTCGGGAACCTTGCCCACAAGAATGTCGCGGCAGGTGTCGATGCGGCGCTTGGTGTCGGTGTCGAGCATGGCGGGTCTTTCAGAGGAACGGGTTCAGGGACACATAGTCCTTGATGTATTCCGGAATGCGCTTGCGCCACGGGGCGGGGACCTCCTTGAGGTCGCGCGTGGTGAAAGTGGGGTTTACGTTCAGATCGGCAAAGTGGCCAGCGTCGATTTTGGCGCGGACGTTAGCGTCGCGGACATAGGCCTCGAAGAAGTAGCGCATTTCACGGATGCGGTCGGCCTCTTCAGGCTTCTGATCCGCGAGAAATTTCTGAAACTCGTCTTCGATCAGTTCGGCCTTGCTCTTGAAGCCCGGAATGAAGCCAAACGCCTTTTCGATCAGTTCGCGCACCGTAATGCGGCGATCAACGCCAGCGGCATTGCGCAGTTTCTCGAGGGTGTAGAACTCGTTCGGCTTGTCGAAGATTTCCTCGATGACGTGGCGGGTGGCGGCCTCCCAGTTCTGGGCGGCGACAAGTTCAGCCAGCTTGGTATCGGCGCGGGCGGCATCTTCAAACCTGCCGAAAAGCTCCCGGTCGATACGCATGCCCTGCGCTCCGATCTGGGTCTCGACCTGGCTCACCACGTCGTCGGGGTCGAAGTGCTCGTAGGAGCCGGTGCCACCGGACACGGTGGAGTTGCCGCCACCGTCGTCACCTCCGCTGGAAAGCGGCATTGCGGAAGGCGTGGGCAGTTTCAGTTCCTGGTCATATTGGAACTTCTCTTCGAAATACTCGCAGTTGGCGAAGAAATCGAAAAGCCGGAAGACGGTCTTGTTCACGGCCCCAAGCGCCGCCTTGCGCGCCGGGTCGAACATTTCTTCCGTGTGGTTGTGCTTGCGGGTGCCGCGCCCTTTGATCTGCACGAAGTCAGAAGGCGAAAAGACCGGTCGCATGAGTGCGAGGTTCAGAAGGTCGGGGCAGTCGTAGCCGGTGGTCATCATGCCCACCGTAACACAGATGCGGGCACGGCTGGTACGGTAGTTATCGGCGAAATCGCTATGCCCACCGAGGTTGTTGTTAGCGAAGTTCACCGTCATGCGCTGGGCGTCGGCGACGTGGCTCGTGACCTGCATGGCGAAATCGGATTTGTAGCGCCCCGGCCAAAGCTGGTCGGCCATCTCGTTCAGGATCTGCACAATCTTTGCAGCGTGGTTCTGGCTGACAGCGAAGGCGATGGTCTTGCCGAATTCGCCCGAAATCGGGTCGCGCAGGCCGTGTTCGAGCAGGGTTTTGCAGAAGGCGCGGTTGGTTGGCTCGGCAAAAAACTTCTTCTCGAAGTCGCGACCTGCGAATGCCTCTTCAAGCTCGTTGCCTTCCCCGTCGGTGGTCGTGACAACGAAGCCCTGGTCGGACAGGAGTTGTGTTGTCACCCCGGTACGCGCATCGACCACATACGGGTTGATGAGGAAACCATCCTTCACCCCGTCGATCAGCGAATAACGGAAGGTCGGCTCACCACTCTCGCAGCCGAAGGTGCGGTAGGTGTCGAGCATGGTTCGCCGCTCGGTCTCGCGAGGGTCACGCGTGCCGGGGCCGCCCGAATGCTTGAGGTAGTCCTTGGGTGTCGCGGTCAGTCCGAGCTTGTAGCCGATGAAATATTCGAAAACCGCGCGGGCATTGCCTCCGATGGAACGGTGGGCCTCGTCGGAAATGACCAAGTCGAAATCCGTGGGCGCAAAGAACCGCCGATATTTGTCGTTGAAAAGCAGCGACTGCACCGTCGTCACCACGATGTCTGCCTTACGCCAGTCGTCGCGCTGCTCCTTGTAAATGACCGAGGTGAAGTCGTTTCGCAGGTAGGCTTTGAACGCCTTGTCGGTCTGGGCTTCCAGTTCGAGGCGATCCACCAAAAACAAGACGCGGCGTGCGTTCCCCGTCTTGAGGAACAGCTTGATGACGGCGGCGGAGGTCAGTGTCTTGCCCGTCCCCGTGGCCATCTCGAAGAGGAAGCGCGTCGCGCCTTTCTTGGCATCCTCCTGAACGCGTTCGATGGCGCGCTGCTGATATCGTCGTAGGAACCGTAGCTTTGCCTTGTCGATGAAGGCGGTACGCTCGGCCTCGAACTTCCATCCTACCTCTTGAGCATAGCTTGGCATCTGGGTGAGGGCGATGTAGTCGAGGCCAACTTGCTCGTTAGCCAGCCGCTTTGCGTCGGGTGCAAAGGCGTAGTGATTGCCTATATCTGTGGGGCTTGGGAATTTGGTGATGACGCTCGGGTTGCCCAGCTCCAAATCCCAAAGGTAGTGGATGTTGCCATTGCTCAGGATGACGAAACGCGCATTCTGGGATCGCGCATACTTTCGAGCCTGTTCCTTGGCAGATAGTGGATTTTTGCTTTCAGCTTTCGCCTCTAAGATAATCAGCGGTTTACCCTGCTCGTTTAGAAGCAGAAAATCCACAAAGCCATTCGCCGCCTTCTCAAGGTCGTCACCGAGGGCGTAAAGGTCTTCAGCCGTGAGTTTAACGTTGGGCTCCAAGACAACGTTTGCACGGCCATTCGCATCGTCGAAGAAACGCCAGCCAGCACCCTCAAGAAAGCGGTTAATCTTGATACGCGCTGTCGCCTCTTTTGGTGCCAATTGACGTCTCTCCCTTAAATCAAGACATCTCATCCATTTCGCAGCTATCTCAAATAGATACAAGAGAGGGTCGGCTTCGCGTCGGCGTGCACGGGACGGCAGCGGTCGCAATCTCCGCAATTGCCATGCCGCAGTGCCGAAAGGTGGATCTCGGGCCAAGGACACGTTCCGGTGCATACGAACTGCAGCTATCGCATATTGCCGCGACTGCAAAGCCGCGTCGCCGCATGTCGGCTCACCGCCCGACGTGTAGATCGCCCCGACACGACGCTGCCAGAATGCCAGCTATCGCCAATTGCTGCGGCTGCCTGCGGCCCAAGAGGACAACTTCAGTCCACCTGGTCCTGAACCGTGGTCGCGTCGGCTGTGCTGCTATCCATCTCCGGCAGATCCGCGAGGCTCTGCAGGTCATAGCTGGCCAGAAACAGATCGGTGGTGACATAGCTGTGCGGTGCGCCGCGACGCGGCTCCCGTGGTCCGGTGGCAATGAGCCCGCGCGCCGACAGCCGCCCCAGCAGGTCGCGGCTGAGCTCGCCGCCAAAGATCTCCTTCAGCCCGTCGCGGCTGATCGGCTGGTGCCAGGCGATGGCGGCCAGCACGGCGGTTTCTGTCTCGCTCAGTTCCAGCCGCGCTTCGCCCAGATCCGCCGCAGTTCGGATCGCCGGGCCATAGGCAGGCCGGGTGCGCAGCATCCAGCCGCCGCCGATCCGCGCCACGTCATAGGGGCGGTCGGCCAGTTCCGCTGCCAGGTCGGCGATCAGCAGGTCGATCGAGACCTCGCCCACCACCCGCGCCAGGGCCTCGCGGCTGACCGGCGTGGCGCTGGCAAACAGCACCGCCTCGATCCGCCGCAGCCATTCGCGCCAGCGCAGGTCCGGCGGCAGCTCCTCCAGATGACGGTCAAGTTCAGGATCGGGTCGGCGCGCCATGGTCAGAGCCCGTAGAGCCGGAAGGTCTCGCGCCCGGTCAGCTCGCGCCCCGCCCCCAGCTCGACCAGCCGGTCGCAGAAGCGCCGCGCGGCGCGGTCCGACATCAGCCCGGTCAGCATCGCAGGGGCAATGGCATCGCGGCTCCGCACCAGATCAACCGCCCGTCCCGCCCCCTTCGCTCGCAGTCTTGGGGCGACGGCCTGCAGCCGCACCGCCCGGCGGGTCAACTCGGCGGCCAGTTGCAACGCCGGACCGGCGGCTTTCAGCACCGCCCGGTGACAGGCCAGCCGCAGATCGCCGCCCCCTGCCCCGAGGTCGCGGCGCGCGAGGCCAAGGCCGAGGATCGGCACCAGATGCGTCCAGCCAAGCGCGCGCGCCAGCGCCGCATCGCCAAGGATCAGCGCGGTCCGATGATCGCGCGGCGCCCCGGCCAGCGCCGCCTCGATGGCATCCGCGGCCTGCTGGATCGGCCCACCCGGCCGCGGCGCCGCCCGCCCGTCCTCCAGCTGCGGCAAGGCACGGGCCAGGGTCTCGGCGCTCACCGGCCGCTCGACCGCGCGCAGCCAGGCCAGCCCGATCTCGCCTGCCGGTCCCGGCGCATCGCCGGGTCGCATCAGGCAAAGTGCATCGCGGATCGCCACCTCGCGCTCGGGCCGCCCGGCATGGCGGGCGGTCTGCGCCGCCGCCTGCAAGGCCAGCCGCGCCCGCCACAGCGCCAGCGGCACCTCGGACCGGCCCTGCACCTGGTGCAACAAGGCCAGCGCCACCCCGGCGGAAAACCCAGCCTCCTCAAGGGTTTCCGCGGGCGGGCGGCGCAGCCAATCCGGCAGGCGCGGCAGCGCATCGGTCGGGGCAGGATCGGGCGAAGGGGCGCGGGTCATGCCTGTCGGTCTATCCGATCACGGCGCTTATGACCAGATATCTCGCGCAGAAGCGCCGCAACCTGCAACGCTCCGATGTGTCCAATAAGTTTGCATTATCGGACGTACTTGTGATAGACTGCCCGACATGAGCAAAAGCCCAAAAAAATCGCCTTCAGCGCCCCCGAATGCTCTCGTCCGGCACGAAGCGCACCACAGCGACGCGCCCCCTGCCCTGCCCGACCGGATCCCGGTCTCCGCCGCCCTCTACCGGCTGGCTGACACCGCCCGCGACTATGCCCAAAGCGCCATTGCCCCGAACACCGCCCGCGCCTATGCGCGGGACTGGGCCGACCTCGCCCGCTGGTGCCGGCGGCGCGGCGCCGACCCCCTGCCCCCCTCACCCGAACTGGTCGGACTCTACCTCGCCGATCTGGCGGGTTCCCTCTCGGTCGCCTCGATCGAGCGGCGGGTCTCGGGGCTCTGCTGGAACTACATCCAACGCGGCCAGCCGCTGGACCGGGGTGACCGCCACATCGCCACCGTGCTGGCCGGCATCCGCCGCAAGCATGCGAGACCACCGCGTCAGAAGGAAGCCATCCTGCCCGGCGACCTGATCGAGATGATCGCCACCCTGCCCCATGACCTGCGGGGCCTGCGCGACCGGGCCATCCTGCTGATCGGCTTTGCCGGTGGGTTAAGGCGCTCCGAGATCGTCGGCCTCGATCACGGTCGCGAGGATACGCTGGACCAGGGCGGTTGGATCCAGATCCTGCCCGAGGGGGTGCTGGTCACGCTGAACGGCAAGACCGGCTGGCGCGAGGTCGAGATTGCGCGGGGCTCGAGCGACCAGACCTGCCCCGTCCACGCGCTGGAGCAATGGCTGCACTACGCCCGGATCGGTTTCGGCCCGGTCTTCGTGGCGGTGACGCGCGACGGGCTGAAGGCGACGCCGAACCGGCTCAGCGACAAGCATGTCGCCCGGCTGGTCAAGCAGACGGTCCGCGATGCCGGCCTCGGGCCCGACGCACCCGAGGCCGAGCGGCTGGCACGCTATTCCGGCCATTCGCTACGCGCCGGTCTGGCCTCTTCGGCCGAGGTCGACGAGCGTCACGTCCAGAAGCAGCTCGGTCATGCCAGCGCCGAGATGACCCGCCGCTACCAGCGACGGCGGGACAGGTTCAGGGTCAACCTGAGCAAGGCCGCGGGGCTTTGAGCACCTGTCACCATGGGCGTTCTGCTGAAGCCGCAAGACAAAATTGGCCGTGGCACGTTTCAACTTAGCGCTTCAATTGAAATCCGTAACCAAACGCGACAATTCCGCTATCACGGGCGGAGAAACCGGTCGGGGAGAGCCTCAATGCGCCGCAGAATCGCCCAGCAGACGAACGAAGGGCGCGGCCTCGGGCACCGCCGCCGCGGCCCGGACAAAGCGGCGATCCGCGGTCACCACCGGCACCTTCTGCCGCATCGCCAGGGCGAGATAGCTGCAGTCATGGACCGGATGATCCAGGAGCAGCGACAGCTGCAGCGCCCGCTGCGCCAGCGAGGCATCCTCTGCTCCCTGGCGCAGCGGCGCCCGGGTGATCAGGTCGAGGGCATCGGCCGCCTCTTCCGGCAGCAGCCGCTGTCGACGCACGGCCGACCACAGCGCATTCGCGACCTCGATGAAGATCAGTGTCGGGGCGTAAAGCGGCCGTCCGTCGAGCAGCGCGACGGCAACTTCACTGCCCTCTTCCTGCAGGACCCATTTCAGCGCGGTACTGGCATCGACCACACAGGGCCCGGAGACCGGCCCGGCAAAGGCGTCGCTCACGCGCGCGCGTCCCGTCCCGCGCGCACCAGCGCCGCGCTGTCGGTGCCGCGATCGAGGCGGGCCCGCAACCGGGCCGCCGCCGCCGCGAAATCCTCGGACTGGCCGGGTGCGCCCAACACCTCGCGCAAGAGCATCCGGTGCTCGGCCTCGACCGAGCGGCCATTGGCGGCCGCGCGCAGCCGCAGGGCCTGCGCCGTGGTCTCGTCGACATCCCGCACGATCAGCTGTGCCATGGCTGGTTCTCCATCAATTCGTTATCAATGATAGCAATCTGATGACACGACTTCAACCCCTGCCCCTTCCCGCTTCGCTGACGCCCGCCGACCAGGACGCTCTGGCCGAACTCTTCCGCCGCGGCACCGCCGAGAACACGCTCCGCGCCTATGAACAGGACCTGGCCTATATCGGGGCCTGGAAGGCCGCTGCGTTCGGTGGTGCACTCGCCTGGCCCGAGGAAGAACCCGTGGCGCTGCGCTTCATCCTCGATCATGCGCGGGATTTGCGCGACGCGACCGGGCCGGCCCGTGAGGCAGCCGAGGCCCTGGTGGCCGCGGGACTGAGGCGCGGATACGCCGCCCCTGCCCCGTCGACACTGGATCGACGCATCGCCAGCTGGCGTGCCTTCCACCGGATGAAAAACCTGCCCTCGCCCTTCGATGCGCCGTTGATCAAGGAGGCGCGCGTGAAGGCGCGGCGGGCCGCGGCCCGGCCGCGCCAGCGCAAATCCGAAAACCCGATCACCCGGGACGTGCTGAGGGCGATGCTGGCCACCTGCCGCACCGGCGCGAGGCGCGATCTCCGAGATCACGCCGCCCTGGCGCTGGCCTGGGCCAGCGGCGGGCGCCGGCGCTCCGAGGTCACGGCGCTGAATTTTGACGACATCGACGCCCGGCCGATGGCAGACCGCGGGCTGATCCGCATCCGGCTTCTGCACACCAAGACCACCATGCCGGATCAGGCGCCCTGGCTGCCGCTCAAAGGGTTTCCGGCACGCTCGGTGCTGGCCTGGATCGCGGCGGCCGGGATCACCGGCGGGCCGCTGTTTCGCCCGATCAGCCAGGCCGATCGGGTGCTGAAACGTCGCCTGACGCCGGGCGGGTTCCGCGAAATCGTCGCGCACCGTCTGGAACTGGCCGGCTATCCGCGGGACTTTGCCAGCCCGCACGGTTTGCGCGCGGGGTTTCTGACCCAGGCGGCGCTGGATGGCGCGCCGCTCGCCGCCGCCATGCAGCTCTCGCTGCACCGCGATCCGGCGCAGGCGCAGAAATACTATGCCGATGTCGAGATCGAGGATAACCCGGCGACCGACCTCTTGGGATAGGATCAGCTTGCCCGACCCGGCCCCAACAGGGCCATGCCCGGGATCCCGGCGGCCTTCACGTCGAAGGTCAGCGTCTCGCGGCAACTGGCACCCTGCCCGGCCAGCGCGCTCATCTGATCGGCAACCGATGCCGGCTGTTTCATGCCGGCCATCCGGGACTTCGGTTTCAGCGCCTATTTCGGAAGGGCTGACAGCCAGGATGATCTCTATCTTCATTCGATCGTCTCTTTGGTGCCGAAAGCAGCCGCGTGACGCAAAGAATCAGCTGGGGCAACCCAGTCGATTCCCGCTGTTTCCCTTCGCACTGACATGCATTGCCTGCATGTTGGCGCGCGGAGGTGCGTGCGCTTGATGGAAGCGACTGATCACTGATGGGCGCAAGGCGATGCCGACGCAATCCGTTTCGGAGGAGACTGTTCTTGGGCTCCTAGCGTTCTGAACGCTTCTAGCCTCTCGCATTTTGACAGCCGTGCAGCGAAGAAAAATAAAATAATAACAAATCATTACGATGTAATTGACGCGAAGAGCAACTCGACTGCCCATCCGAGCATATGACAGCTTTCCCTAGGTATAGTGTAGCAATTTTCCCCGGTCGCAACAGATTGTCGCGACATCTAGGTCAGTTGGCGGATTGGGCAAGATCAAACCGCCGGACGAAAATCGTTGTTAAGCCTTGATTTTCAGTGTAGATGACACTTTAATGAGCGAAATCGCTGAAAAAGCGATATTTAGAGGGCAGGCGGATGCGAGAACGGTCTTTTGCGGCTGATACGAAGGATCAACCCTTCGACGAGATCATCATGCAGCAAGGAGAGTTGATTTCCGACCGCCTCAATATGTTGCGGCAGGAACAGTATCCGCCGGACGCCCAAAAAGGTCTACGTCAGTTTTCATTGGCCGAAGTTGCCTACTATCTAGGCGTGACCCAGTCGACCATTAAGAAGCTTCATCTCGAAGGCAAAGGTCCTGAACCTGAAACATCGTCTTCCGGGAGGCGCAGCTACTCGGCCGAGCAGATGCTGGAACTGAGAGCTTATTTCGACAAGTTCGGTCGCCCCGGAAAGCGCCGCTATGTCCCATATCGACAGCCTGGCGAAGAACTGCACGTTGTGTCTGTCGTGAACTTCAAAGGGGGTTCCGGAAAGACCACTACCGCCGCCCACCTCGCGCAGCACTTGGCGTTGAAAGGTCATCGAGTTCTTGCGATCGACTTGGACCCTCAAGCCTCGCTCACAGCATTGCACGGCATTCAGCCCGAACTTGACGACGTGCCTTCGCTCTACGAAACACTTCGGTATGATGACGAGCGCAAGCCGATCACCGAGGTGATCCGGCCAACAAACTTCCCCAACCTGGATATCGTTCCGGCAAGTCTCGAGCTTCAAGAGTACGAATACGATACCCCGGTTGCTTTGACGAGCAGCGATCCCCATGAGGGCCGTTCCTTCTTCACTCGTATATCGAAGGCGCTTAGCGAGGTTGATGACCGCTATGACGTAGTCGTAATCGATTGCCCTCCTCAGCTTGGCTACCTCACCCTCACTGCTCTGACGGCTTCCTCTTCTGTGATTGTGACAGTCCATCCTCAGATGCTGGACGTCATGTCGATGAGCCAGTTTCTCTTGATGCTGGGCGGGATCATGAAGACGATCCGTGATGCAGGAGCAAACATGCGCCTTAAGTGGTTCCGTTACCTCGTAACGCGTTTTGAACCAACGGACGGCCCTCAAAAGCAGATGGTCGGGTTCCTCCAGGCGATGTTTCCAAGTCAATTGCTTTCAGCCCCTGTACTGAAATCAACGGCGATCTCCGACGCCGGGATCACCAAGCAGACGCTTTACGAAGTTGAGCGGTCGCAGTTCGTGCGGACTACTTACGACCGCGCAGTCACGTCTTTGAATGATGTGAACGACGAAATCGCCGAACTGATCCACAAGGCTTGGGGGCGAGAATGACTGTGGTTTTGACAGCCGTGCAGAGCGCAAGTTTTGACAGCCGTGCAACTGTCGAAATGTGCGCTGCACGTCGAATGGATTCTGACAAAAAGGAGATGGCTTGATGGCTCGCAAAGACCTCTTGAAGAGCGTCATGGCCGGCTCGCCGGAGCAGCCCAAGGATTCCGGTCGCTCCGGATACGCAATGCGCGGCGCTTCGAAATCGATGAAGGTTTCGATTGATAGCCTTGCGGAGAACTCTAAGCGTCTCCTGGAAGGCGAAACCATTGTCGAGATCGAACCGCATTTGATCGATGTGTCATTCGTTTCGGATCGGCTTAGTGATGACGACGTTGCTTTCGACGAACTGAAGGCATCGATCGCAGCCGGTCGCCAGGACACGCCAGTATTGCTCAGACCGCATCCGGAAGCGGATGGTCGCTATATGATAGTCTTTGGGCATCGCCGCGTGCGTGTTGCATCGGCGCTCAGCCGTAAGGTTCGCGCCGTTGTGAAACCGATGGACGATGTGGCCCACATTCTTGCTCAAGGGCAAGAAAACACTTCGCGCGCAGATCTCTCTTTTATTGAGAAGGCCCTATTTGCAAAGAGCCTCTTGGATTTGGGGCAAGAAAAGGATGTGATCCAGTCCGCCCTGACCATAGATGGTACTTTGCTTTCGCGCATGTTGTCAGTGGCGCAGAACGTCCCGCGGCACGTGATCGAACAGATTGGCCCTGCAAAGCAGATCGGGCGTGATCGTTGGGAGGATTTCAAAAAGCTGACTTCGGAGCCCGAGAATGAGAAGATACTCAAAGGAGCTTTGGAGTTTGACGGATTTAAGGGTCTCGACAGCGATTCTCGCTTCGAGTTCCTGCACAGCAAGCTAGCAGGAGCGGGCAGGGCGCCGAAGGGCCGAAGAACGCGTGCCACGCCCAAGAAACGAACCTGGACCGCAGGCAAAGGCCGCATCAAAGGCGTCATCGGTCGGTCCGGAAAAGCATTCAGCATTTCACTTACGGCACAAGATTCAACCGAGTTCGGGGACTTTCTCTCGGGTCGGCTTGATCAGCTGTACGATGAATTCCTCGTGACGAAAGAGGAGCAGTCAGAACAATGATCTAGGCAAAAGAAAAGCCCCCAAGCAGCGTGGCCTGAGAGCTAATCTGAAAAGTTTGGTCGCTTAGAAGATATCTCTCCCGCGAATCACTGTCAACAAGAACGCCACTTTGGCGAACGGCTTTCTTTTGTCTCCACATAACTGGAGGCGAGAAACAGGCATGAAACATACAGGTTGGCGCAAGCCGACACCGGGTCTTGGCATTGCAGAGCAGCTTGCCCAAGCCGGTGAACAGGTCGCTGTACCCAAAACTCGGGCATTTGTGGCCGTGAAGCGGGTCGGTGCATACATTGGCCTCAAGGCCGGAGACATGATGCTCCTCGACACGCTCGGGGCCTTCACCCAAGCCCAGGACTGGGAGCAGGGGCAGCGCCCGATCGTCTGGGCATCGAATGCCTACCTGATGGAGCAGACGGGCTTCTCGCTCTCCGCACTCAAACGCCATGCGCGGCGTCTGGCCGAGATCGGCGTAATTTCCTTCCAGGACAGCCCTAACGGCAAGCGGTGGGGACACAGGGACGCAGAAGGGCGCATCCTCGAGGCGTACGGCTTCGATCTGTCGCCACTCGCAGCCCGCGTCGAGGAGTTTGAAGAGCTTCATGTCGAATTGCTGGCAGAACGCGAGATCTGCCAGCGCCTAAAGCGTCAGATCACGGTGGCGCGCCGAATGATCCGCGCGCGTATCGAGGCGGCTGTCAGCAGCGCGCTGCGTGGGCCTTGGACACAGTTCACGGGGTTCTTCGAGGAGCTTCTGGAGCGGCTTCCGCGCCGTCATGAAGCGTCCGAACAGCTTGCCCGACTGCTCGGTTGGTTCAAGGAACTTCAGGCGCGGGTTGAAGCCGCCTATCTCGAGGCAACTGAGGCCACCGCGCCTGTGGAAAACACGCCTGAAACTACGGCACAAGTGCCCGAGAAGACTCAAGAAATGAACCCCAGGGAGGTCATTACCGACCCTCATATACTAATTACAACCCAACTTGATCCTGTAATCAGTAATTCCTCAGAAGATGAGGAAGTCGCGGCCGTGGTGCACAATGCTCCGCCCGAAGATCAGGTTGAACGGGAGCTGGAAGAGTGGGTGGCCGAAGTACGCAAGAAGCGGGTAGCGCTGGATCTGCCGACGGTCCTGCAGGCTTGTCCGGAATTCGCATCCTGGGCGCGCAATCTGGAAGGGTTTGTCAAGGATTGGGGAGATCTTCACCGGGTTGCCGGCCAACTCAGGCCAATGATCGGGGTGTCGGAGCATGCCTGGAATGTGGCGCAGGACAGGTTGGGTAAGCAGGTGGCGACAGCGGCGTTCGCGCTTGTCTTCGAAAAGCACAATGCGGGCGAAGTCGCGTCTCCGGGAGGTTATCTGCGCGGTATGGTCGAAAAGGCCGGGGCAGGGGAGTTGCATCTCGAGCGCAGCTTCTACGGCAGACTGAGCGGGCAGGCGGCGTGACGGTGCATCGGACGACAGTGACGGCCTTGATCGCTGGTCTATCGCTACACGCGCGAGGAAGGCGGCCTGCAGGTCCGGCGTTACTGGATCAACGAATGTCAGCACTGCCCGCTGCAAACCCGATGCACCAGCGGTAAGGAACGCCGGATCACCCGATGGGAACATGAGCATCTGGTCGACGCCATGCGCGAGCGCCTGCGCAGCGATCCTGATCCGATGACACTGCGGCGTTCAACGGTCGAACATCCATTCGGCACCATCAAGGCCTGGATGGGCGCGACCCATTTCCTGACGCGACGGCTGAAGAACGTCAGAACCGAAATGGCGCTGAACGTGCTGGCCTACAACATCAAGCGAGCCATCGCGCTGATCGGTATCCGGCGACTGATGGAGGCTATCCCCGCCTGATAGCCATCCGCTTGCCGACCGCTTCGAAAAGACTCATGTCCTTCGCGGCGCACCAGAGTCCGGCCAGAAGCCCCATCTGCGCAGAGTTTCCACACACCCTCGGCCCTAATGTATGTGCCGGCTGCTGTTCGCAATTGAGAAATCGGCGCGTCTTCGGAAATCGCTCATATGTATCCGGCCTGTTTGTCGGCTCGCGGGCCGTGGCCTCGATGGGGTTACGCACGCACCTTGGTCTCATTAGCGGCAAGGTCGATAATGACCTAAAGGGCCGTCAGACTCTGGGGGCGTAGTTTCTCCGTTCCATGCTGTCCTCTTTCGCGAACTCCGTGGTGACCGGGAGGCTGTCAGATTGCTTCCATGGTCGGATCTCTGGGGGTGTCGAACCGCGTGCCGTGACGCAGGATGCTCCACGCCGTGCGGGCCAGCTTGTTGGCCAGGGCAACCGCAGCCTTGTTCCTGGGCATTCGGGATGCGGCGCGTTCGAGCCAGGCTCCGAAGCTGAACGCCTGCCAACGGTGGGGGCGCATCATGATCACCTTGGCGGCCTGCACGAAGAGCATGCGCAGGTATCGGCTTCCCCGCTTGGTGATCCGTCCGAGGATCGTACGCCCGCCCGTGCTGAACTGTCGGGGCACCAGCCCAACCCAGGCGGCAAAGTCGCGGCCCCGGTCGAAGACCTCGCCCCGACCGACCGCCGCGACCATGGCCGTCGAAATCATCGGTCCGATACCCGGGATCGACATGATGTTCGCGCAGTTCTCTTCCGTACGGCTGATCTCCTCGATCTCGGTTGATACGGCGGCAATCCGGTCATCGAGCCAGAGCCAGTCGCCGTAAAGCCCGATCAGGATATTCCGCATCCGGGCAGAGATCTCGTCGCGCCGCTGTTCGAGGATCGTCTCGAAGGAATTCCGCAAGGCGCGGAGCCCGCTGCGGACCGCGATCCCCTGTTCGATCAGGAAAGCCCGGATCTGGTTGATCGTTGCCGTACGTCGCGAGACGAGCCGAGACCGAACCCGGTGCAGGGCCTGAAGGTCGAGCTGGTCCTGGCTCTTCTCCGTCACCGTCCGAAGGTTCGGCCGCAGGGAGGCTTCGGCGATCGCCTCCGCATCGTTGTAGTCGTTCTTTTGGCCTTTGTTGAACGGCTTCACGTAGATCGCCGGAATGATCCGCGGATCGAACCCCAAGTCGCGCAGCCTTCGGCTGACGAAATGGGCGCTGAGGCAGGCCTCCATCCCGACCACGCATCGTGGCAACGTCTCGAACGTTGCGTCCAGTGCGAGCCGCTTGATCTGCTTGCGCAAAACCACCTGACCCGAGCGGTCGAAACCGACCAGGTGGAAGGTATCCTTGCCGATGTCGATGCCGACAACTGCCAGGTCTTCAATGCTTCCTGTCTTCTTCGCACACATGGCTGCTTCTCCTTTGGCGCGGATGATCCCGGTTCAGGATAACCCAACGGTGGGGGAAGCAGCCGGCACATCCCATTAGCCGACCTTCATCATCCACGCCTGCGCGGTGCCGCCACATCTTGTATTGCGGTCATTCATCTGTACCGCAGCATTTCCTTTTCACCATGTCTTGAAACCGTGTTGGTCTGTCTGAGGGATAAGACAGAGTTTCTCTCTACCTGCCATGATGACTGCTCCAGATGCCAGCCTCACGGCGCCCGTCATTCGTCGATGCATGGATGGAAACGGGATCGACGGGGACATGTGTTATTCTATCTCCCAAAGCTGGCTCGACGAATGGATCTGCGCTGATGAGACGACGGTCATCCCGGCAGAAGGCACTGCTGAACTGGATTGCTCTGGACCATCAGAGCCCGGTTCCGCTGTACCAGCAGATCATTGAACAGCTTCGTCATGCGATGGTCGAGGGAAACCTGCGCCCTGGCGGCTATTTGCCCGCCTCACGAGCATTCGCGCATGATCTGGGTGTCTCGCGCAACACTTGCGCGAAGGCCTATGACCAGCTTGTGGCCGAGGGTTTTCTCGAGTCGATGCGGGGCTCGGGGACACGCGTGGTACTGGCGCCAGATCCGCAGGGAACGGATATGGCCCGGGAAACCCGGGCACTGTTCCAAACGCTCCGCGCACATGATGAATTCCGGCCGCAGGATCTCGACGAATATATCGGCGAACCGGCGGCACTGGCCTTTCAGCCGGGCATTCCGGCGCTGGATGCCTTTCCCCGGCTGAAATGGTCGCGGCTGCTGCGGCAACATGCGCTGCGGGGCGATCAGTCCATTCTCGATTACGCCCATCCAGGCGGCTATGCCCCCTTGCGACATGAACTGGCCAAATATCTGAGCATGTCGCGCGGTGTGGTGTGCCGCGCCGAGCAGGTTATCGTTGTGACATCAACCCGCGCCGCCATCCGCGCGATCGCCTCTATCCTATGGCCGCGCAGATCGCGGATCATGGTCGAGGATCCGGGTTATGTCGTGGCCAAGCGCGTGCTGGCGAGCCTCGGTCACGACCTTCTGCTTGTGTCGGTGGATGACCGGGGCGCCCGCATCGATGACCTGATCAGGCGCAGGATCGACTGTGCCGGCGCCTATCTGACCCCGGCGCATCAATGGCCGACCGGCACCACCCTGTCGGACGACCGGCGAACCCTGCTGTTGGACTGGGCAGCGCGCAACACGTCCTGGATCATCGAGGATGACTATGACAGCGAGTTCCGCCTTGACGGCCCGCCGCTGCCAACGCTGCATTCGCGGGGTCCGGGTCAGGTCCTCTATGTCGGCACGTTCTCGAAGGTTCTGGTGCCGGCGATCCGGACCGCCTATTTCGTGGTTCCAGCCGATCTGGTCGAACGTTTCGAAACCGAGGTCTTTCGTCAAGGTGTCGAGCCGGCCCTGCATATTCAGGCTGCTCTGGCGGACCTGATCCGCGGCGGCACCTTCAGCCGCCATATAACCCAGATGCGCAAGCGCTACCGATCGCGCCGCGCACGATTGATCGAGGCGCTGCGCCGTCATTTCGGCGATCTCCTGCGGATCGAATGCCCGGCTGGCGGATTGCAGATCATCGCGCATCTTCCGGCCGGCGTCTCGGCTATAGAGGCAGCCCGCCGCGCGGCCTCTGCCGGTCTCGTCGCCCGCCCCATGGGCGTCTATTACTATGCCGGCGGCGCAGGCGAGGCGTTTCACCTTGGATTCGCCGCTGTCCCGGTGAAGGACATCGAGCCGAATGTTGCGCTTCTGCGCGAGGCCGTGCGGCCCTGTCTCTGATTGGCCCCCGCAATGAGGCGCAAAGTGGCCCTCGCCGGGACAGGTGGTTTTCATCACACTGAAGCTCCAATCACAGCGAGCTCGCCCCCATTCGATGAGGGCATCATGATTGAATTCATCCTTGTCGCCTGCCTGTCGGGCGCACCCGACGACTGCCGCACGGAAACCCGCCTGCTGACCGACCTGACGCTGATCCAGTGCATGACCAGCATGCAGTTTCTGGCGGCGGATTGGGCCAATGACCATCCGGACTGGCGGGTACAGCGGCACCTCTGTCGGATCTTCGACCCGAAGCGAGCCGATGCGTGACAGCGCCACAGGTCAGGTCACGGAAGGTGACAAACCTCTTCCGGCTTACTTTCACCTGTGCGGTCAGATGATCCCGCAGCAGAGCCATGGCCCCGACAAACCTTTGCTGCGGACTGCCGCGGGTATTGCCGTCACAGTCGCCCTCTGCCTGAGCGCCGTCGTCGTGGCTTCCGCAGCGCGGCCGTCTGAACCGTCACTTCTGGAGGTAATCGAACTGTGGCTGGTCTCGAATTTTGACCTCGTGCCAGCGGAGAATGCCCCCGAGCTGCGGGCCATGACTGCCGCCGATCTGGTCGCGCTCCGTCACGGGCCGAACAGTTCCGTCAGCCCGGGTGACGTGGTTGCCGCCTATGATCATCGCAGCCGGACGATCTACCTGACCGATGGTTGGAGGGGGCAGGATGCGGCCGAGCTTTCGGTGATGGTCCACGAGATGGTCCACCACCTGCAGGCCTCTGCCGGCATGCGGTTCTCATGCCCGGCCGAGCGGGAAAGGCTTGCCTACGAGGCGCAGGACGCCTGGCTGCAGCTTTTTGGGCAGAATCTGACCAGTGCGCTCAACATCGATCCCGCGGCCTTGCTCGTTTCGACCGTCTGCACGCATTGAGGCGTGGATGCTCGATGGCATGGCCCATGCACCTGAAAGCCGCAACGCTACATGAGAAAGGACCATCCGATGACACAGTTGAAACGATTCATGATCGAGCGCGACATTCCGGCGATCGGGCAGATGTCGGTCACCGAGCTTTGCGGTGCCGCCCGCGCGTCAAATCAGGCGCTGGATCAGATCGGCACGGGTATCCAGTGGCTCCAAAGCTACGTGGCCCGCGACAAGACCTTCTGCATCTACCTGGCCGACAGCGAGGCGACGATCCGAAAGCATGCGGAACTGTCGGGCATCCCGGTCGCCGCAATCACGGAGGTCCCGCAGGTGATCGATCCGCTTACGGCCAAGAGCTGATCCTGCCTTGGATGACCGGCGGATCGGTCGGCTTGTCGGGGTCCGAACGGAAGATCGCGCCCTCTGCGGGATCGTCCGACCCGTACAGAGATCGGCGCCTCCCCGCTGGCCGTCCGGCATCGTGGGAAGCGGCCGAACGGAGGTGGGAATTGGCGCAGGTCGAAACAGGTCGTTACCGCCTCTTCTGGGAGAAGATGTCCGGGGCAATGGTGCTCGAGCTTCTGCTCGACGAGATGCAGATCCCCTTTGAGCGCGTCGCCATCGACATGGCCGCCGGCGCGCACCGGTCGCGGGCCTATCTGGCGGTGAACCTGACCGGGCAGGTTCCCGCCCTCGCATTCCCGTCAGGCGAGGTGATCGGCGAGACCGCCGCGATCATCATCGCTCTGGGCGAACGCCACCCGGAGACGCCGCTGGTTCCCGGCCCCGACCACCCCGACAGGACGACGTTCCTGCGCTGGCTCATCTACATGGCCGTAAGCCCCTACATGACCTTCGTCCAACTCAACCACCCCGAGCGATTCCTGGACGACCCGGGAGCCCATCCGGCCCTGATCGACAATGCCCGCAAGCGGTTGCTCGACCAGTTCACGCTGCTCGACCGCGCCATCGCCGGCAGGCCGTTCTTTCTCGCCGGTGGGATCAGCGCGCTGGACCTCTATACCTATATGCTGATCGAGTTCTTCGGCGACGATCCCGTCGCGCTGGCGGACAGGCCCCGGCTGGCGAGGCTACATGGCGCGGTGGCGAAGCGAAACAGCGCCGCGCAAGTGCGCCCGCTCCACGGCTCTTGATCCGACGGCGGCAAGGCCTGTACGGCACTCGCCAGATCGCCCACGGGACACCGGGATCCAATGAGCTGTTTCCATCGGCGGCAAGCTCGCGCCGGCGTATGTTGGTAAGCCTGATCGGCGGTCCGGGCGAAAAACCTGGCTCGGTCACATGTCGAGGGCTGTCACCCAGACATGACCCTGCTGTGAGTGTTCAATCCGCCCTCAATGGTGGGATTGAGCCCTTTGGCCTCAGTACGCAGGCGCAGCAAAGAAATACCGGTAGGTCCGGCCCTATGCCGTCGCTCGAGCCTCGCCGATGCCGCACAGCGGCATTCTCCGAAGCCGCCATTGGATAAACGGTGCAGCTTTGCGATCCGACGAGCGTCTGCGGTGCGGACGATGCGATTGTTCACTACGGTCGTAACTGCGTAGGGTTCGGCCGAACCGAATGAGATAAATACCTGATCAGCATCCGCCCAGCCTGCGCAGTATCAGCCATGCCTCGTCGCCATCGCCTGCCGGATCATAATCTGTGCAACTAATCCCACTTGACGACATCCAGACCTTGCTGGTTTTGGCAACGCAATAGATATCGTGGTCGTTCACACGTCCGCGGTTGTTCCGGCAAATTAGGCAGGATCTGACAGGCCGGCCTTGCTCGAAGGCTTGTCGAATCATGAAAACGCCAAGATGCTCTCGGACTGTTTTCCACGGCCTTGTCTGATGCCCGAACTGAACGTCTACAATCTCATGCGCCGATAGGCGCGGATCTGACAGGGTCTGTTCCGCGTTCTGAGTTCCGATCTCCAGTTCCGAATACCAAGCTTTCCCGTTTTCATAGAGAAGAACCGCTAGCCCCGTCGCCGGGCATGGCGTCGCGCACAGATGCGGTGCAGCATCGGGGCCCGGGAGGTTATGGCTCAGAACATGGCTCGAGGCAGCGTCTATACCATCGCGCAGGCGGTTAACCGCATTCTCGCTCTGGATATTTATCTCGACGATCGGAAGGCCGCTTGAGATTTTTGCCTTCTCACAAGGATGGGTCACGGCGATCTCAAGTAGCATCCTCGCGCCGGACTTGCTCGAAGTCAGCAAGATGTCGGCCACGAAGCCATCCACTCCTGCCTCAATTTCGACCCGCTCGAACATTGATGCAAGATCCGTCGCATAAGGAGCGTGCTGTGCCGTGCAAGACAATCCAAACAACTCCTGATAGTAAGAACAGACGACGGGCCGGTTTCGAGTCAGCCAGTAGGGCTGGCCAGTCCGGACGGCCTCGTTCAGGGCAGAGAAGAGGGCCATCTTGGCAAGTTGATGGAGGTAGGTCTCGTTGTGGCAGCTGGCTGGACGGCCTGCTTTATGCTTGAAATGATGCTTTCGGGTTCGCCCTAAGGCGGGCACCATGACATGACCACAGGCTAGGCAAGAATAGGGTCCCCGTTCATAACGATCATGCGGGCTGATATCGGATATATCAATCAGATCACCTTAGCCGGTTCGGGCATAGCGGCTTGCGTCAGGGCCTTGCGATGTCGCCGAGTTGCGTTCGTAACGCCCCCCTGATGCACCAATGTCCGCATGATCGCAGCTACGCATTTGTCTCTCAATCCGCTCCGGCGCCAAAATATTGATCACATCGCGGCCGAGCGAAACAAGAATCGGCCGGCACGGCCGGTCCACTACCGACATTCACACGCGCCCGGGGACTGCAGAGCGGCTTCGCCAGACCGGTCATTTATATTGCCCTCATCGATCAGCGAATGGCAGTGCCTGCGTGCATGGCGAAGTTGCTGCCCGCGATGCTCTCAATAGCGCAGGGTTATATTCTAATGCCACGAAATGAGTATCTGTCATTCCTAGATTACGGGACGCGCAGCATCTTGCGGAAGTGCTGTGGTACGGGGTCCGGCAGATCCCAGTCGATCGTGATCGGCCTTTCGCCGTGCCATCCGGAGAAACGCGGCATACCGATGTAAAGAAAGGGCGCAGCAGTCTTGCCCCTTAGCTTTTCGCTTCGAACGAACAGGTGGACACGATGATCCGGCATCTGCCCGCGCAGAATCTGTCCGTGACGGCTCGCTTGGGTTGTCCTGGTCTGGCTCTGCCACTGCATGCGGGTCGGAGAGATAAAACGGTCCTCGTAATGGTTTCCGGCCGACAGGCTACCCTTCTTAAGCGTTGTCAGTAGCACCATGTCCTTGTCCAGCGTCACGATCCCAGCATTCCAGTTGCCTGGATTGAACGCCTGCCCAAAAAGCGGCGGTATGTCCTCCCGCATATATTCGCGCCAGAGCTGCGGTCCCGCTTGGAACGTCTGTGCATTTTCATCAAACACTAGGCGAGTCGGCGCTTTGCCCGCGAATTCCGAAAGCCGCCATTCGGCAAGTTCCGTCACCAGCCCGGCAAGCCCCTCTGCAGGACGGCGACGCAGCGCAAGCCTACCCCCGTCCTCTCGAAACTCGGGGCTCATCACCCAACTCGACCAGCCCGTGTCAAGGCGGTCAGGATCGATGGACACATTCCTGCGCAATGCGACAACGGCTGCCTTCTGAACCAGACGCTCGCGCAGCTCGCCCTTCTGAAATTCTGGGACAAGGGCCAGCAGTGTCAGAAGAGGAGCGGGATCGGACATGCTGCTTTTTTCGATATTCAGCAGCAAAGCCTTGTGGACTGACGCTGCATCCGGGATCGGATCTCCCATATCCCGCACGAAATCGAACCATCCGCCATGACCCGTGCGCGCGGGCGAAAATCCGGCATGTGCAAATTCCGACGCCGTCGGTCGGGCGCCCAACCGGCTGCGGAAGTCCAGATACCATGCCTCGGCCTCGTCGGCGCCGATGTGCTGTTTCAACATGGCGCGCAGAAAATCGAGTGCCTCGAGATCATAGGTGACCTCACATCCCGGCGGCAGTTCAAGCGCACCTGCGGCGGCGGCCTCAAGTTTTTGCGAGAGTGAGCGATCCCCCTCCCCAGCCGACAACAGCGCGCGGGCCTTGGTCAGAAATGTCCGATGATTGCCGATATAGTCGATCACACGGAGCACCTTGTCACCAAAGCGGCGCAGCCCACGTCCCAATTGCTGCAAAAAGAGGATTGTGCTTTCCGTCGGTCGCAGCATCAGCACGGTGCCGATGTTGGGCACATCGACGCCTTCATTGAACATGTCGACCGCGAAGAGAATGTCCAGATCACCTCGCCCCAGTGCTTCCAGGGAACTGGCACGGGGCGCCGAACTGGCGCCGGAGTGAACGGCGACGGCTCGCAACCCGGCCTTCGTGAAATACTGGGCCATAAAATCGGCATGGCGCTGTGAAACACAGAAACCGATGGCGGGGCCGTGACCATGCTGGCGCAGTTGGACCCGAGCATTCTCTGCCCGCGCAGTGGTTGCGACCGCCTCTGTCAGGGCGGCTTCGTCAAACCGCGATGATCGCCACGGAATCTGGGCGTAATCCACATCATCGGGAACGCCAAAATAGTGGAACGGCGCCAGAAGACGCCGCGTGATCCCTTCATAGAGGTCACATCGGAACACCAGATTTTCTCCGCAGAGCGACAGAAGATCGCCACCGTCAGTTCGCTCTGGCGTGGCCGTCAGCCCAAGTAGAAAGCGCGGCGTGAAATGATCCAGAAGCCCGCGATAGCTGGCGGCAGAAGCATGATGGAATTCATCGACCACAATGTAGTCGAAGTCATCGGGTGAGAATCGCCGCAGATGTTCGGCCCGGCCCAGCGTCTGGATTGAGGCAAAGACGATCTCGCCTTCTTCCTTTGCAATGCCGGAATAACGGCCGAACCGGGCCTCGGGCCGAATTTGCCGATAAGTCGCCATCGCCTGCGCCAGGATTTCTTCGCGGTGCGCCACGAACAGCACCCTGTCAAATCCCCGGCTGTCAAAGGCCGAAAGCCATGTTTTCCCAAGTCCGGTCGCCAGAACAACCAGTCCGGCATGCAAGCCATCTCTTCGCGTGAATTCCAATGCCTTCAACGCCTCGATCTGAACGCCATGCGGTTCGGGGGCTAGCTTCGGCGATTCAGCCTCCACCGTCCTAGCGGCAAAGACCGGCAACTGTGTCACCCGACGACGCCTGGCATAGGAATCGATCCAGCCATCGGTCAGCGGCACGACTCGGGGATCGGCGATCAGTGTCTCGAACGCCGCTTCGACTGCAAGCACATCACCCGAAGCGGCGGAGTGTAGGTTCCATTCCACACCATCTGTCAAAGCAGAGCGGCTGAGGTTAGAGCTTCCGACGATCGTGGAGCCTTTGGATCCGGTCGCGCGAAACAACCAGGCCTTCGGGTGAAAGCTGGTGCCGTGGGTCTCGAATACTCGGGCGTCAAGACGGCCCGCCAGACTCTCCTTGTCCAGATCACGCAGCTTACGCAATGCCGACGGCTCGGTCACATCCAGGTAATCTCCGACGACAAGGCGCAGTTGGCCGCCACGACCAAGAAGATCCTCTAGCCAGGGAAATATCAGGTTAACCCCGCTGTCGAGCGCGAATGCCACTGCGAGATCAACAGAATTTGCACTGTCGATATGCCGAATGAGATGGGGCAGCAGCGAGTCACGTTCGCCTGCGATCAACAGGCCCGGTCTGTCACCACCTTTGTCTGATAATTGAAGGACAAAATGCCCATCGACTAGATCGGGCCTGATGTTCACAGTGCCCTCTGCCAAAGTGGCGGAGATCAACGAAAGCATCGCCAATTGCTCGGTGGCGTTCAGTTCACCCCAGTTGGAAACATGACGACCCGGCGCAATGAGATCTATTGCCGACCCGGCGCAACGCAAAGCTGGAAGCCCGTTGACGCGGGCGCAGATCGGGCATTCGGCAGGCGGCATATTTGTAGAGATCTTCCGTTTTGGGCTAAGCTACCAGGCAGCTTCGGACTGTCCAGGCCGGAAACGTTGGGCGCGGCCCTGACCTGCCGTTCAGTCCCTTGCCGATCGCCGCGGTGCAGCTTCACTAGACCGGCCATTCCTCCATGGCGCAGCATCATCGGAGGATGAAGGTCGGCAGGGCGGGACTTTCCCGCCGTTCGCCGCAGATGCTCGGTCCTTGCCGCACTTGCGAGGGTCTCGGCCGGCCCGGCGGTATAGCGGGCGCTCTCCACATCCGCAGGGCGTCTCCGGAAAAAATGCGAAGCCGACCTTCATTCCCCGCAATTTGTTGGATCAGCAGCTAGGCCGGTGAAAAAGAGAGGACGGCGAGGTCAGTTACGACTTCTTCGCGCCAGCAAACTGACAACAGGAGTGAGAGAATTGATCCCTCGCCATTTCTCGACGAGACATGACACAACCAAATGAACCGGCTGTCGACCCGCGCTAACCGACAGATGACCAAAGAAAGAACGCTTTTTGCGGCAGCGGACAAGATGCGCGGATCCATGGTTCCGGGCGAATACAAGCACGTGGCACCGGGTCGACTGTTCCTTCGCTACATCGGCACAGCCTTCCAGCGGAAATATAACGAACTGCTGCCGGAGGTCGCGGAGGACGTCGACGAATACCTTGCCGCCGCCATCATCAACTCACGATAAATCCCCACAGGCTATAGTGCGTCCCGAGCTGCGGATGCTCGCGGTCACTCGGGCGCTACGATGTTCTGTTCGATCTTCATCTGCGTCTTTGCAAGTCCCGGATCGGTCACAAGACCGACTTCCGCCAACGCCCCGCTTGGGCCGGCGACCCCGTCCGAGACGATATGCCTGGCGAAATTCTTCAGCCCCGGCACGGCCTCAACGTTATCGCCCTTGATATATATGTAGAAGGGACGCGACAAAGGATATTCGCCGCGCGCAACGGCATCCTGCGAAGGCTCTACACCATAGATCTTGGCCGCGTGCAGGCTGTCCGAATGATCGGTGTAGAACTCCAGATCGAATGCGCCGATGGCATCGTAATTGCCGACGAACGTCGACAACAGGTACCGGCTGTCTCCGCCGATTTCGAACAGGGCCCCGTCATCCCGGGTCGCCACGCAGCGCGACCGCGCCAAGGACTCGCTGGCCCCTGCGGCAATCATGAGATCGAAGGCGCCCGCCTCTTGGCAGCCCTCGAAAAGCACCTTCTCGTCGAATATCGCGCGCAGATCCGCGCCCTCGGCGGGAATATAGGCCGCGATCTTTCGGTCCGGCAGCGCCGGGTTGACCTCTTGCCAGGTCATAGCAAAATTTGGTGCCAAAGCGCCGGTTTCATCGGGCCTTTCAGCGGCTAGGGCGCTATAGAGATCGGCGGCGGTGAAGGCGAAGTCCGCCCCGCCAATGCCCGAAGCGAAGACGAGTCCCTCATATCCCAGCTTGGCCCCGACCGGATTCCTTACCCCTGCACCGATGCATTTCATGTACTCCTCTGCGTTCATGGGGCGTGAGGTGCCGACAACGTCGATGGTTCCGGGCCCGACCCCTGCGCAGAAGGTCCCAAGCGCCTCGGCATCATCCATCGCTTGGACAACCTTCCCGCCGAACGCCACGTTGCCGATGACTTTCCTGGCGGCGATTGAGGCGAGTTGCATCGACCCCTTGGTTGCGGCCACCGTCACATATCTCGACCCGCCACCTTGGTATTCGTCGAGGCTTGCATAAACCTGGATGCCGGTGCTGTATTTTAGATCGTTGGCATATTCGTCGGCCCGCCGCTTGAAGAGCAGACAGGCAAAGGTTTCATAGAAGCTTGCCCAATCGGGATCGGCCTCGACCAGGGCCCTAGCACTGTCGAGGTCGATATGACGGAGCGCCGCGAGCACGGCGAGATTTGAGACCGGCGGCGCTCTGCTCGGCCCGAGCCTCGCCATCAGCTCGTCGACATCGGGACTGTCGAAGGCAAGTGGCTCGACCTCGGCTTCATAGAGCGCGATGATCTGGTCGGCGACATATTGCAACGGGGAGACATAAGCCGTGCCCGCCTGCTTCGCGCTGAAGACACCGTGGACCACCCCACGCTGATCAAAGAGTGGACCGCCGCTGTCGCCGTCCCGGCTGTTACCGGTGACCAGATAGCATTCCCGTGTCTGGCATTCGCTGGCCCTGTCGTTCACCAGCCTGTTGCGCTTGACATCCGCCCGGAGGATCTCTTCGGGATTGAGCATAGTCGGGTCCAAGTGGCTGACCCCGACGTTGAATTTCCAGAAGGGTTCGCCGGTCCAGTTTTCGCCCAGCAGCATGCCCGAGAGGTGAAACGGCGCGGATTGCGCGAACTTGTCGCTATTCGTCCCGACAATCTTCAGCAGGGCGAGATCGAACCTGTCAAGATCCTGCGTTTGCGGGTCGTCGACCCGTTCGAATTGGAACTCGGTGACCGCATCGACGCTCGTGGGAAAGCCATAGGCGACAAGGGTAGTTGCGCCATTCAAAAGGTGGCTCGCGGTCAGGAACAGCCCCTTTGGCGCATCGATCAGAAAAGCCGCGCCGGTCGGCTCCAATCCGCCATTGGTGCTGCGGCCGGTGATCACTACCGAGCGGCGCAACAGCGTCGGCTCGCCTTCGGGCATGTTATATTGCGCGTCGCAGACACGTTCAGCCGCGGCAGGCCAGGCCGAGATGAAAAGCGCCGCGACAAGAACGACTATCCGCGCAAGAGTGGCAGACATTCCGGCCCTACCCTCCCGGAGGCGCGAACTCGAGCGCCAGGCTGTTGGTCTGCTCCTGCGAGATCGAGGCCCCACCCGCGACCGAGCCAACGCCGAACACGATCTCGAACTTGCCTTCGCCGACATATTCCGTGGCGAAGCGCAGCTCGACCTTGTAGGCGTCGAGCGGAAGCTTGGCGAGCACCGGCGCGGCGCGCGCGGCCTTGGCGGCGTTGACGATCGCATTGCTGATGACCGTATAGTCGGCGCTGGTGGGATATTGCTGTTCGGCACTCACGTCCTTGTAGCTCAGGCTGATGGTCGATACCGTCGACTGTTTCGCCCCGCCGGAAAGATTGAAAAAGAACAGCTTGAAGCCGGTTTCGGCTTCCTTCGAGACCTCGACGGCGACCGAGAGTTCGGCCGACTTGATTCTGGCGATATCGTCCTCGTTCAGTGTGTCCGCCGCATGCGCGAGCGCTGCATCGATCAGTTCGACGAGCCTCACGAAGGGAACAGCTGCATCGTCGGCCTCCTCGCCAAGAGCCGGCCCAAAGCCTACCAGAAAGAGCAGCGCGCAAGACGCTGCAAGCCTCGATCCCGTATCCAAAGCGACCTCCCTGCAATTTCTTGTCGGCGGCGCAGCCGCGCTTACGCAGTCCTCTGATCGGCAATGGGCGCATGGATCGGCCCATCCCGAAAACCAGAAATATTTCCATAAAGTCTGGCCCGAGTATCGATTCGATGCAAACCTTCGCTTTGCGGCGGCTTGGTGTAGCGGCTTTCCATGCTGGACGTTCGCTTCATCAAGGCCAATTCGAGTGACCGCGACGGCTCTGCCTCAGCTGCTTGCACGCGCTTCGTCGGTGCGGGGAGTGTGGTCACGTTGCCCTGACCGCGAAGGTCTGGTCTGACGGGCCGCATTGCGGGGCAAGCTGAGCCAGATGAACGGCTGGTCAGGGCCGGCCCTTCCCCCACTGCTACGCTGCACCAGCGAGATGCCGCGCCAACTCGCTCGGTAGTTTGGGCTCTGAGCCGACACGCGGCGCTGCGGCGACGCCCAGGATACCCGTCGCAGGCTTGCCATCAGCAAGGGCGGCCCATTGCTGCCGTTCGTCACTCAGCCGTGCGGCGCATGGAGCCTTCTCCGAACCAGACGTTCGTGTAAGCCGCAGCGAAACCTACCCTGCTAGGAAGTTGGGCGCCGCTGCCGAAAATTCCATGAGCCATTCCTGTGGCGGTCAAATCATCAATGCCGATGCGATCACTCTGCCCATAGCCTGAGGGAATACCGGTTCCATTTATCTCTATTTGACTGGATGTCCTGTAACAATGCCAGATAGGTCTAGCTAAATGCGACGGGGAGCAAGATGATAAATTTTACGACAGCGGCTGCTATATCAACGACTTTGCTGGCCGGGTTGGCGTGGGCAGGGCCAGGTCTGGCGCAAGACAAGGTTTTGCGTATTGGCATCAACGCGCCCGAGATCAAGACGCTCGATCCTCATCGCGCGTCTTCGACAGCAGAAAAGGGGCCGATGGGCTGGGTGTTCAACGGACTTGTCCGTTTTCCACCCGGTAGCGCTGATCCGAAAGAACTCGAACCGGACCTTGCTGAAAGCTGGACCACCTCGGACGACGGGACCGAGTGGATCTTCAAATTGAAGCAGGGGGTCAAGTTCCACGGGGAATGGGGCGAGTTGACCGCCGCGGATGTCGTCTATTCGCTGGAGCGGGCGAAAGATCCCGAGCGCTCGAGCTTCGCTGCGGCCTATGAGGCGTTCGAGACGATTGAAGCGGTTGATGACCATACTGTTCGCATCGTGCTGGCCCATCCGGTGCCCGGATTTCTTGGTCTTGTATCGAATTACCATGGCGGCAATATCG
>NZ_CP025433.1 GCF_002847445.1 Paracoccus zhejiangensis
GTCCATCAGCGCCGTATCGGCCAGCACCTGACCGGGCGGAAGATCGGCGATCTGGGTGGCCCAATCGGCGCGCGCCGCGTTGGCCTGGGCCACGGCGGCGGTCACCTCGGCCTTCTGATCGGCCCCCAAAAGGCCCTTGGTATAGGTGTTGAGCAGCGGCCAGGTCGGCAGCAGCACCCAGCCAATGACCGAAATCACCGCCGTCACGCCGATGGAAACCCACACGGCACGGGGCACGCGGGTGTTCAGCTCGGTGATGCCGTTCCATTCATGGCCGGTGGTCTGATGCCCGGTCAGCGGATCGCGTTGCTTTACCGACATGGTCCGTCCTCATCATCCAGAATGCTGTTGGCGGCCTTGTCGAAGCGGTTTCCCAGTGACGGCCAGAAGGCATAGATCGTGACCGCGATAGACAGCGCGATCAGGTAGAACAGCCCGAAGGATTTCGACAGGCCGGCCAGCAGGTCATGCGTGATTTCCATCGCGATTACTCCTTAGCCGTGATTTGGGTCTGATAGGGCAACTCGGTCAGGCGCCCCAGGATCTGCAGATAGGCGACCAGCGCGTCCATTTCGGTCACGCGACCGGGATTGCCGTCGAAGGTGCGGATCTGGGTGGCCTCGCCGTAACGCTCGGCCACGCCAGCGGCACCGTCGCTGTCGGGGCGGGCCTGGCCGATCGCGTCCACGCTGGCCGCCGCGATCTGGTCATTGGTATAGGGCACGCCCACGACCCGCAGCGCGGCCAGCCGGTCGGGCAGGCTTTCGGTTTCCAGCACCGTATCGGCCAGGAAAGCATAGCTGGGCATGATCGAGGCCGGCACCACCGCGCGCGGATCGATAAGGTGGCGGGTCTGCCAGTCATCCGACAGCTTGCCACCCACGCGCGCCAGATCGGGCCCCGTGCGCTTGGACCCCCACAACATCGGGTGGTCATACTGGCTTTCCGCCGCCAGCGAATAGGGGCCGTAACGTTCGACCTCGTCCTGCAGGGTGCGGATCATCTGGCTGTGGCAGGCATAGCAGCCCTCGCGGACATAAATGTCGCGCCCGGCCTGCTCCAACGGGGTATAGACCCGCATGTCTGCCGCCGTTTCCACCGTGTCGTCGATGGTGAACAAGGGCGCGATCTCGACGATGCCGCCGACGCTGGCCACGCCGATGATGCCGATGGTCAGCGCCATGGAATGGCGCTCGGCCTTGTAATGGGTGCGCGCGTGAAAATCGAAGAAGCGCGCAAAGGGTTTGAGGATTGTTTTCAGCATGGCGTCACTCCGCGGCCGGCAGGGCAGGCTCGCCTGCGTCGGATGAGGTCGGATAATCACGCTCGGGCTGTTTGCGGGGGGCATGGCGCACGGTCATGACCACGTTCCACAGCGCGATGCAGGCCCCGATCAGGAACAGCAAACCGCCGAATGCGCGCGCGATGTAATAGGGGTGCATCGCGATCATGCTGTCGAGGAAGGAATAGCGCAGCGTGCCGGTGTCGTTATAGGTGCGCCACATCAGCCCCTGGATGATGCCGCTGTTCCACATCGCGAAGACGTAGATCACGGTGCCCGCCAGCGCCAACCAGAAGTGCCATTCCACGGCCTTGGCGGAATACATCCGCTCTCGCCGCCACAGCACAGGGGTCAGCGCATAGATCGAGCCAAAGGTGATCAGCGCGACCCAGCCCATGGCACCGGCATGCACATGGCCGATGGTCCAGTCGGTATAATGCGACAGCGCATTGACCGGGCGGATGGCCATGAAGGACCCCTCGAAGGTCGACAGGCCATAGAAGACTGCCGCCACCATCATGAAGCGCAGCGTGGCATCGTCGCGGACCTTGTGCCAGGCGCCGTTCAGCGTCATCAGCGCGTTCCCCGCCGAGGCCCAGGACGGCACCAGCAGCATGACCGAGAAGGTCATCCCAAGCGTCTGCACCCATTGCGGCAGCGCGGTGTAATGCAGGTGGTGCGAGCCGGCCCACATGTAGAAGAAGGTGATGCCCCAGAACGACAGGATCGACAGCCGGTAGGAATAGATCGGCCGCTCGGCGCGTTTGGGCAGGAAGTAGTACAGCATCCCCAGGAAACCGGCGGTCAGGAAGAAGGCCACCGCGTTATGGCCGTACCACCATTGCGTCATCGCATCCTGCACCCCCGAGAAGGCAGAATAGCTTTTCGCCCCCATGAAGGATGCCGGCACCGCCAGGTTGTTGATGATATGCAGCATCGCCACGACCAGGATGAAGGCCATGTAATACCAGTTGGCGACATAGATATGCGGCTCGTTCCGGCGCGACAGGGTGCGCAGGTAAAGGACGAAATAGGCGACCCAGACCACGACCAGCCAGATATCGGCATACCATTCTGGTTCGGCATATTCCTTGGATTGGGTGACGCCCATCAGATAGCCGGTGGCCGCCACGACGCAGAACAGGTTATAGCCCAGAAGCACGAACCACGGCATCAACTGGCTGGGCATCCGCGCCCGGCAGGTCCGCTGCATCACATGGAAGGACGTGGCGATCAGCGCGTTGCCGCCAAAGCCGAAGATCACGCCCGAGGTGTGGATCGGCCTGAGCCGCCCGAACCCGGACCATGCCGCGTCAAAGCGCAGTTCGGGCCAGGCCAGCAGGGATGCCACCCAGACCCCCATGCCCATGGCGGCCACCGCCCAGATAAGCGCAAGGATGATGCCCACCTTGGTCGGGTCGTCGTAATAGGTGGCGCTGCGGTCCTCGACAGGCTCGGCGCCGCCGATGCTTGGCATGATCAGCCACAGCATCAGCGCGCCATAGGCGATGACCACCCAGCCCTGCGCGCCCATCAGGTCACCCTGACCGGCTGCGGCCATGGCGAGGCCAACCAGCACGACCAGAATCGAAATCAGCAGCGCAGACTGTCGTTCACGGCCGGTCAGACTGGAAATCATGGCTTTGGTTCCTTCTCATCAGGCCAGACTTGCGATGTGGATCGGGCCGCCAGGGGTTTGTCGTCATTGTCGAAAAGTATGCGTTCTGCATCGCCCGCGAGGTCTTCGTATTGACCGTTGCGCAGACTCCAGAAAAAGGCGGCGAGGCCGATCAGACCCAACACGAGGGACACCGGGATCAAATAGGCCAGCACGTTCATATGCCGGCCTGCCGGGATTGGCGGCGCGCGACGGCGCGGCGTGGCCTTCGGGTCTGGGCGCGGTTCAGGCGCAGCGAATTGCCGATCACGATGACGGATGAGGTCGACATCGCCAACGCGGCGACCAGCGGTGTGACATAGCCCATCACCGCCATCGGCACGGCGATGAAGTTATAGCCGATGGCGAGGGCGAAATTCTGCCGCACGATCCGCGCCGTTCGATGCGCCAGGCACAGCGCACGCGGCACGGACTCCAGACCGTCGCGCAGGAAGATGAAATCGGCTGCCATGCGGCCCGCATCCGAGGCACTGGCGGGCGCCATCGACACATGCGCAGCGGCCAGGGCCGCGGCGTCGTTCAGCCCATCGCCGACCATCAGCGGGCGATGCCCTTGGGCGCGCAGGTCTTCCAGAAAGGCGATCTTGCCCTCGGGCGTGACGCCGTGGCGGTCCAGATCGATGCCCAGTTCGGTCGCGATGCGGCTGACGCGGGCAGCATTGTCGCCCGACAGCAGGGTAACCTGAAGCCCTTCTGCCTGCAGCGCCATGACCGTATGGGCGGCGCCGGGACGCAGGGTCTCGGTCAGCGGAAAACTGATGGGGCGGCCACCGGCAAAGGCAAAGGCGGGATCGTCATGCAGGGGCGGCGTCCCGGCGATCTGAGCCACCCAATCGCTGCGACCCAGTCGGGCAGGCTGGCCATCGATGGTGGCGCTGATGCCAAGACCAGGCACTTCCTCGACCCCTTCGATGCTCAGATCGGTGGGCGCAGAGGCCGGATCAGGGGTGATTGCGCGCGCCGCCGGATGACCGGAATGCGCCGCCAGCGCCCGCGCCGCGCTGAGGGCCGAGACCTCGCCCGAGACCGGACCGAGCGCGGGCCGACCCGTCGTCAGGGTGCCGGTCTTGTCAAAGACCGCGCCATCGGCCTCGGCCAGACGCTCCAACGCCGCACCATCCTTCATCAGGATGCCCTGCGCCATCAGTTGCCCCGCCGCGACCACATGCGCGACCGGCACCGCCAGTCCCAGTGCGCAGGGGCAGGTGATGATCAGCACACTGATCGCGATGAAGGCCGATTGCCGCCAATCGCCGCCGGTCGCGATCATCCAGCCGATGAACGTCACCAGCGCTGTCAGATGCACCACCGGCGCATAAAGCCGCGAGGCCCGGTCGGCGATGCGCACATAGGTGCCGCGCCCCTGTTCCGCCGCCGATTGCATGCGGATCATCTGCGCCAGGAACGACTCCTCTGCGGCGCGCAGGGTCACGGCCTCGATCTGACCGCTGAGGTTCAGAGTTCCCGCCTCCAATACATCGCCCGTACCGGCGGCCACCGGCATCGCCTCGCCGGTGATCAGCGAGCGGTCCAGATCGGTCGTGCCGTCGGTGATGCGCAGATCGACCGGCACATATTCATTGGCCGAGACCATGACCCGGTCGCCCGGCATGATCTTGTCCAGCGCGGTGAAGATCAGGCTGCCATCTGGTTGCAGCAGCATCGCGCCACGGGGCGAAAGCCGCGCCAGCCCCGACACCGCGCTGCGCGCCCGCTGGCGCATCATGTGATCCAGATAGCGCCCGGCCAGCAGGAAGAAGAGCAGCGTGACAGAGGCGTCGAAGAAGACGTGATGGCCGCCCTGAACCAGCTCGAACAGGCTCATCACCGTGCCCAGCAGTACGCCCAAAGAGATCGGCACGTCCATATTCGTGCGCCAGACCCGCAGCGCCTTCCAAGCCGAGGCGAAGAAGGGCCGCCCGGCATAGGCGACGACCGGCAGCGCGATCAGGGCGGAAACCAAGTGAAAGGTGTCGCGCGTGGCCGCCTCTGCGCCTGACCAGACGCCGACGGACAACAGCATGATGTTCATCGCGCCAAAGCCCGCCAGAGCGGTTGCGCGCAGCAATTCTTTTCCCGCCGGGTCGGTGGCCGCATGGTCGCCAGCCGCGGCGGCGCTGGCCTTGAAGCCAAGGCCCGCCAGCGCGTTGATGATCGGCGCCGGGTCGCTGTCGACGCGCGGCAGCAGCACGCGCACCTGTTTCAGCGTCAGATTGACCCGGGCCGAGACCACATCGGGCCGCGCATTCAGCGCCCGTTCGATCGAGGCGACGCAGCCGCCGCAGCGGATATCGGGCACGGACAGAACCGACAGCCCATGGGCATCGCCCGCCGCACGCATGCCCGACCGGGCCTCGGCATGGTCCAGCGGCGATCCCTCCCCCTTGGGATCCACCCGCCCCACATGTGCCGTCAGATCAGCCATGCTCAGACCACCTTCCCTTCGAGTCTCAGCGGCTCCAGCGCCACCTCGTCCAGGGTCGTTTCATCCAGCTTGGTCAGGAAGGCCTCGCGCGCGCCGGCCAGTTTCAGCCGCAGCCGGCAATCTGGGCGCAGCACGCATCGCCCGCCATCCTCGCGTAAGCACTCGACCAGCGCGTGATTGCCCGACAGGACGCGGATGATTTCGCCCAGGGTGATCGCTTCGGGTGCGCGGGCCAGCATTGCCCCGCCACCGCCGCCGCGCCGTGTGACAATCAGGCCAGCGCGCGCCAGAGCGGCCATGGATTTGGTCAGGTGGTTTCTGGGTACCACCAGCTCATCGGCGATCTGGGTCGAGGACAGCGCACCGCCGGGCTCGGTTGCCAGCCGCATCATCGCCCGAAGGCCGTAATCGGTAAAGCTGGTCAACTGCATGGCCGCTATAACCCTCAGACTATACTGCGGCCATGAAATCGCCTTTCCTATACCAATTCAATCCTGTTCGACGATGGATAGTAATATTTCGCCAAGTTCACGAACTTAAGAGACATCCGAAAAACCAACCACTTTTGGCGTAATCTGCTGAATTTGGACAATGCCGTCCGGAGGCCTTTCGATGCCGAAACAGTCTGTCTTTGCCGGTCTGCTCGATGCGATGACGAAGAAGGTGACGCAGCGCGAAAAGTTGCTGGCGGAGAGGGAAGCGAAGTGCCGTGCAAGCGGTGGGTGGCGCTGATCACACTGCATTGTCCGATGACCGGACGCCCGTCGATGTCGGAATGCACGTGACTGAGGGCGTTCTCGCAAGGGAAATGAGTTTTGGGGCGAGACGCAGGCTCAGCACGGCTTGGCGTGTTGTGGGTCTTACGAGCCTTATGGCGGAGGGTGAGCTGACAGCGCTGATCCTACTGCTGCCGCCAAAAGAACCGGTGCAGGCCCCCAGGTTGCATGACACCCTCCACGCGTGTGATGCCGCCGTTAGCTCACTCAGATCCCAGACCTGAATCGCATTCGAGCGCGCTGCTCTCGTCGCTGCAACTCCCGACCACGACGTATTGATTCCTCGACATAGTTCATGTGGTCGCGCGCAGCCTCCTCGGCACGTATAGGATCAGCGGCCAGAACCGACTCAATGATCTCTATGTGTTGATCGAGAAGCTTGCGTCCGCTGTCATCGATACTGCGGAGGAGATCATGATTGTAGAAGATTCCGCGACGTGTCAGGTCATAGACCGATGCCATCATGTGGATCAGCGTTGTGTTGTGGCTGGCATCGACCACAGCACGGTGAAGCCGGAAATCGGCTTCGCTTTCCGCCTCTGCGTCCTGACCAAGCCAGGCCGCTTCGAGTTCTTCCCTGATCGCGGACAGACGCTCCTTGTCCGCAGCTGTCGCGCGCTGCGCGGCAAGGCGGGTCGCGAAGGCTTCCTGCTCGCGCCGGTATTCGAGATAATCGTAAAAGGCTTCGCCATGGCGCGAATAAAGCGCCAACATGGCCGGCGACATGGCCCTGCCGGTCAGTTCGGCAATGTAGGTTCCGTCACCGTGGCGGACATGAACGAGGCCGCGAGCCTCGAGCGTCTGCAGCGCTTCACGCAGCTTTGGCCGCGACACCCCGAAGGCGTCGGCCATTTCGCGCTCCGACGGCAAACGAGCACCGTCCTTCAGAACCCCATCGACGATCATCGTTTCAACCTTGCCGACAACCGTATCGACGACTGATGCGTGATCAATCGGCTCAAAAATTTCCGCAGCAATCATGGGCGGCGAGCTCCTTAGGGGTGTCGATAGACAGACATCAATATTATTTACCTCATCGGAGTCTGATTTCAAGGACAGAATCTTCTCCAGTCGTGTGTTTTTCTGTCTGAAAATCAGTATTTTCTTGATATCCATGGAGTTTCCGTTAACCTCACGCTGCCGAGAGCCCTGCGTTAACCGGCGGCCACTCGTCACAGCATCTCGATCAAAGGTAAATAAACTTGTTGACTACGTTAAGTGGTAAAGTTTATATACCTGCTATGACGTAGGCGGGACGCTGAGCGCTCCGCCCCAACTCTGGGAGGGGGCGTCCATGCTGCAGCACGAAGCGGTTCGGTCGGACCGCAGGCCGGCTTGGCCGGTCAATCGCTCGGGTTGTCTCCGCCATGCCGGTCCACGGTGCCGCGCCTCTGACTTCTTGGCCGAGGGGCCATCAAATCGACCATGTCGAGCCGCATTGCTTTGTTCTGCCGATGGAACCTGCTCAGCAAACTGACCACCTTTCAAACGACCTTAGGAAAAGGATCGATGCTATGACGAAAGCCGTTATCGTCTCCGCCGCGCGCACGCCGGTAGGCAGTTTTTTGGGATCTTTCGCCAATGTGCCGGCGCATGACCTGGGCGCGACCGTCCTGAAGGCCGTTGTCGAACGCGCCGGCGTCGACCCGGCCGAGGTCAGTGAAACCATCCTCGGTCAGGTGCTGACCGCCGCGCAGGGCCAGAACCCCGCGCGTCAGGCCCATATCAATGCCGGCCTGCCGAAGGAATCGGCCGCCTGGGGGCTCAACCAGGTCTGTGGTTCGGGTCTGCGCGCGGTGGCTCTGGCCGCCCAGCAGGTCAGCCTCGGCGATGCCGATATCGTCATCGCCGGCGGTCAGGAAAGCATGTCGCTGTCGCCGCACGCCTCCTACCTGCGCGCCGGTCAGAAAATGGGCGACATGCAAGCCATCGACACGATGATCCGCGACGGGCTGTGGGACGCGTTCAACAATTACCACATGGGCCAGACGGCCGAGAACGTGGCCGAGAAATTCCAGATCACCCGCGAGGCGCAGGACGAATTCGCCGTCGCCAGCCAGAACAAAGCCGAGGCGGCGCAGAAGGCTGGCAAGTTCGATGATGAGATCGTCGGCTATACCGTCAAGACCCGCAAGGGCGACACGATCGTCGACAAGGACGAGTATATCCGCCATGGCGCCACGCTGGAGGCGATGCAGAAGCTGCGCCCCGCCTTCACCCGCGACGGCACCGTGACCGCCGGCAACGCCTCGGGTCTGAATGACGGCGCTGCCGCCGTGATGGTCATGTCCGAGGAAGAGGCCGCCCGTCGCGGCCTGACCCCGCTGGCACGCATCGCCTCCTACGCCACCGCCGGCCTTGATCCGGCCATCATGGGCGTGGGTCCGGTCTATGCCAGCCGCAAGGCGCTGGAAAAAGCCGGCTGGAAGGTCGGCGATCTGGACCTGATCGAGGCGAACGAGGCCTTTGCCGCGCAGGCACTGGCTGTGAACAAGGAGATGGGCTGGGACCCCGAGATCGTGAACGTGAACGGCGGCGCCATCGCCATCGGCCACCCCATCGGTGCCTCGGGGGCGCGCATCCTGAACACGCTGCTGTTCGAGATGGCGCGCCGCGACGCCAAGAAGGGTCTTGCCACGCTCTGCATCGGCGGCGGCATGGGCGTCGCCCTCTGCCTCGAGCGCTGAGGCTCCAGGCCAGAATCGACACAACATCAGAGGAGGGATCAATGTCAAGGGTTGCACTAGTTACTGGGGGATCGCGCGGCATTGGCGCCGCCATCTCGAAAGCGTTGAAGGAAGCGGGTTATACCGTCGCCGCGAACTATGCCGGCAATGACGAGGCCGCCAAGGCCTTCACCGACGAGACCGGCATCAAGACCTACAAGTGGTCGGTCGCCGATTACGATGCCTGCACCGCCGGCATCAAGCAGGTCGAGGACGAGCTGGGCCCGATCGCCGTTCTGGTGAATAATGCGGGCATTACCCGCGATGCGATGTTCCACAAGATGACGCCGCAGCAGTGGAAAGAGGTCATGGACACCAACCTGACCGGCCTTTTCAACATGACCCATCCGGTCTGGACCGGGATGCGCGACCGCAAGTTCGGCCGCATCGTCAATATCAGCTCGATCAACGGCCAGAAGGGTCAGGCGGGTCAGGCGAACTATTCGGCGGCGAAGGCCGGGGATCTGGGCTTCACCAAGGCCCTGGCGCAAGAGGGTGCCCGCGCCGGCATCACCGTGAACGCCATCTGCCCGGGCTATATCGGCACCGAGATGGTGCGTGCCATCGACGAGAAGGTGCTGAACGAGCGGATCATCCCGCAGATCCCGGTCGGTCGCTTGGGTGAGCCCGAGGAAATCGCCCGCGCCGTGGTCTTCCTGGCCTCGGGCGATGCCGGCTTCATCACCGGCTCCACCATCTCCGCCAATGGCGGCCAGTTCTTCGTTTGAGGGAAACACCCATGAGAGACCTCGGTCCCGATATCGACCCGATCGAATCCCGCGAATGGCAGGACGCCATTGCCGACGTGATTGAACGCGATGGCCCCAACAGGGCTCATTTCCTGCTCGATAGAGCCGTCGCACAGGCCCGCGCCGCCGGGGCAACGCTGCCGTTCTCTGCAACGACCCCTTACCAGAACACGATCCCCGTGGACGATCAGTATGAGTTTCCGGGCGATCTGGACATGGAATGGCGCATCCGCACCATCAACCGCTGGAACGCCATGGCGACGGTCGTGCGCCGCAACAAGGAATCCAGCGAATACGGCGGGCATATCGCATCCTTCGCCTCCTCGGCGGTGATGTATGACGTCGGGCTGAACCACTTCTGGCGCGCGCGGTCGGCGATTCACGGCGGCGATCTGGTATTCTTCCAGGGCCATGTGGTGCCCGGCATCTATGCCCGGTCCTTCATGGAAGGCCGCATCACCGAAGAGCAGATGCTGAACTTCCGGTCCGAGGTCGGGGGCGAGGGGCTGTCGTCCTATCCCCATCCCTGGCTGATGCCGGACTATTGGCAGTTCCCGACCGTCAGCATGGGACTTGGCCCGCTGATGGCGATCTATCAGGCGCGGTTCATGAAATACATGCACAACCGCGGGCTGATCGATATGGCCGACCGCAAGGTCTGGTGTTTCCTGGGCGACGGAGAGATGGACGAGCCGGAAAGCCGCGGTGCCATCGACCTGGCCGCGCGCGAGGGTCTCGACAACCTGATCTTCGTCATCAACTGCAACCTGCAACGCCTGGACGGCCCGGTGCGCGGCAACGGCAAGATCGTGCAGGAGCTGGAAGGCAATTTCCGAGGCGCGGGCTGGAATGTCGTCAAGCTGCTCTGGGGCAAGGGCTGGGACGATCTGCTGGAAAACGACACCAGCGGCCGGCTGCGCCAGTTGATGGATGAAACGGTGGACGGCGACTATCAGACCTTCAAGTCCAAGGACGGCGCCTATATCCGCAAGCATTTCTTCGGCAAGTATCCCGAAACTGCGGCCCTGGTCGAGGACTGGTCCGACGATCAGATCTGGTCGCTGAGCCGGGGCGGCCACGATCCCGAGAAGGTCTATACCGCGTTCCGCAAGGCGACCGACACCAGGGACCAGCCGACCTGCCTGCTGATCAAGACGGTCAAGGGCTATGGCATGGGATCCGCGGGCGAAGGGCAGAACACCACCCACCAGCAGAAAAAGCTGGCCGAGGAGCAACTGCGCGCGTTCCGAGACCGCTTCAAGATCCCCGTGTCCGACGAGGATTTGCCGAAGGCCCCCTTCGTCGCGTTGAACAATGCCCAGAAGGCCTATCTGGCGGACCGGCGCAAGGCCCTGGGTGGCGCGTTCCCGCAGCGTGTCAGCACCTCGCCCAAGCTGGCAATCCCGCCGCTCGAGGCGTTCAAGGCGCAGCTTCAGAACACGGGCGAGCGCGAGATTTCGACCACGATGGCCTTTGTGCGCATCCTTACCACACTTCTGCGCGACAAGGAGCTGGGCAAGCATATCGTGCCGATCGTGCCGGACGAAAGCCGCACCTTCGGCATGGAGGGGCTGTTCCGATCCATAGGGATCTACAATCCCGCCGGCCAGCACTATACGCCCGAAGATCGCGAGCAGATGTCCTATTACCGCGAAGCAGCGGATGGGCAGGTCTTGCAGGAAGGCATCAACGAGGCCGGTGCCATGGCCGACTGGATCGCGGCGGCGACGTCCTATTCCAATCACGGAGTGCCGATGATCCCGTTCTTCATCTACTATTCGATGTTCGGGTTCCAGCGGGTGGGCGATCTGGCCTGGGCTGCGGGCGACAGCCGGGCGCGTGGCTTCATGTTGGGCGGCACCGCCGGGCGCACAACGCTGAACGGCGAGGGCTTGCAGCACGAGGACGGCCACAGCCATATCATCGCGGGCACCGTCCCGAACTGCATCAGCTACGACCCGACCTTTCAGCACGAAGTGGCGGTGATCGTGCAGCACGGCATGACGCGGATGTATCAGGATCAGGAGGACGTGTATTTCTACATCACCCTGATGAACGAAAACTATGCCCATCCCGACATGCCCGCAGGCTGCGAGGAGGGCATCATCCGCGGCCTCTATCGCCTGAAAGAGGTCAAGAAGGCGGGCAAGAATCACGTCAATCTGCTGGGATCGGGCACGATCCTGATCCAGGCGATCAGGGCCGCCGAGATGCTTGAGGCCGATTTCGGCGTCACCGCCGACATCTGGTCGGCGACCAGCCTGAACGAACTGGCCCGCGACGGCCAGGACGCAGAACGCTGGAACCGCCTGAACCCGATGGAACCCCCGCGCGAGGCTTTCGTCACGCAAACGCTGTCCAAGGCCAAGGGACCGGTGATCGCCGCCACCGACTACATGAAGAACTATGCCGAGCAGATCCGGGCCTTCGTGCCGGGCCGCTACACGGTGCTGGGGACCGACGGGTTCGGCCGGTCCGACAGCCGGGTGAACCTGCGCCGGTTCTTCGAGGTCGATGCCAACCACATCGCCGCCGCAGCCATGGTGGATCTGTTCCGTGACGGGGCGGTCGACGAGGCGACGCTGAAGGCTGCCCTTGCCAAGTATGACATCGACGGCGCCAAGCCGAACCCCCGGCTGGTCTGAGCGGGAAGAAGGAGGAGACACATCATGCCTGTTGAAGTGAACGTTCCGGACATCGGCGATTTCAAGGATGTCCCGGTCATCACCGTTCTGGTGAAGGTGGGCGACACCGTCGCCGCCGAGGACCCGTTGATCGAGCTTGAATCCGACAAGGCCACGATGGAGGTGCCAAGCCCCGTCGCCGGCCGCATCGCCTCTATCGTGGTCAAGGAAGGCGACCGGGTCTCCGAGGGATCGGTGATCCTGACGGTCGAGGCCGAGGGCAGCGACGCCGCAGCCGCCGCATCGGCACCTGCATCGGCGCCCGCCGCCGCGCCTGTCGCCGCGCCCGCCGCATCGGCTCCGGTCGCGGCAGCCCCCGCAGCCGCCGCCGTCACCGATTCGGGGTTCAACAAGGCCCATGCCTCGCCGTCGATCCGCGCCTTTGCGCGGCAGTTGGGGATTGATCTGGCCAAGATCAACGGCTCGGGCCGCAAGGGGCGCATCCTGCGCGACGATGTGACGGCGGCGCTGAAGGCCAGCGCAGTCCCGGCCGCCGCTGCATCGGGCGGCGCGGCGCAGGGCGGCGGCATGGGCATTCCGCCGATTCCGGTGGTGGACTTCTCGAAGTTCGGTCCGGTCGAAAACGTGGAAATGCCCCGCATCAAGAAGCTGTCCGGCCCGGCGCTGCACCGGTCTTGGCTGAACGTCCCCCATGTCACCCACCAAGAGGAAGCCGACATCACCGAGATCGACCAGTTCCGCAAGGAACTGGACGACGAGGCCAAGAAGGACGGCTATCGCGTCACGCTGCTGGCGCTTGTCATCAAGGCCAGCGTGTCCGCGCTGCGCAAGCACTGGGAGTTCAACTCGTCGATCCATCCCGACGGCGACAAGCTGATCCGCAAGTCCTACTACAACATCGGCTTTGCCGCGGACACGCCGAACGGGCTGGTGGTCCCGGTCATCAAGGACGCCGACCGCAAGGGGATTGTCGACATCTCGAAGGAACTGGGCGATCTCAGTGCCAAGGCCCGCGCGGGAGAGCTGAAGTCCCAGGACATGCAGGGCGCGACCTTCACCATCTCGTCGCTGGGGGGCATCGGCGGCACCGCCTTCACCCCCATCGTGAACGCCCCCGAGGTGGCGATCCTGGGCCTGACGCGCTCGCGGATGGCGCCGGTCTGGGACGGCCAGCAATTCGTGCCGCGCAACATGCTGCCGATGTCGCTCAGCTATGACCACCGCGCCATCGACGGGGCGTTGGCCGCGCGCTTTGCCGCGACGCTGAAACACCTGCTCGGCGACGTGCGCCGGATCATGCTGTGAAGGAGGGCCGAAACATGGACATCAAGGTTCCCGACATCGGCGATTTCAAGGATGTGCCGGTCATCACCCTTCTGGTCGCCGTCGGCGACGAGGTTGCCGAGGAGCAGCCGCTTATCGAACTGGAATCCGACAAGGCCACGATGGAGGTGCCCAGCCCCGTCGCAGGCCGGATCACCGCGATCTCGGTCAAGGAAGGCGATCGGGTCTCCGAAGGATCGGTGATCCTGACGCTGGATGCCGCCGGCGCCGCCGCAGACCCCGCCAAGGGCGCCGAACCCGCCAAGGGCAACGAGGAGCCGCGCAAGGACAGCAGCGGCGGTCGTGACAGCAGCCCGGCCGCAGCTCAGCCCGCGGCTCAGCCCGTCCCGGCAGCGCTGCCCGCTTCGGCGCGCGGCGACATCCATGCCGAGCTGGTCGTGCTCGGTTCGGGTCCGGGCGGCTATACCGCGGCGTTCCGCGCCGCCGACCTGGGCAAGAAGGTCGTGCTCATCGAACGCTATCCGACGCTGGGTGGGGTCTGCCTGAACGTCGGCTGCATTCCGTCCAAGGCTCTGCTGCACGCCGCCAAGGTCATCTCGGAAGCCGAGGAGATGGGCCATCATGGCCTGCGCTTCTCGCCACCCGAGGTGGATCTCGACGCGCTGCGCGGCTGGAAGGACTCGGTCGTCAAACAGTTGACGGGCGGTCTCGGCGGTCTGGCCAAGGGACGCAAGGTTCAGGTCGTGACCGGCTTTGGGACCTTTGCCGGACCCAATATGATCGCGGTCGACAACGACGGGGCGACCTCCACGGTCAGCTTCGACCAGTGCATCATCGCCGCCGGGTCCGAACCCGTGACCCTGCCGTTCATTCCCCATGACGATCCCCGCGTGATCGATTCCACCGGCGCGCTGGAACTGGACGGCGTGCCCGCGCGCCTTCTGGTTCTGGGCGGCGGCATCATCGGGCTGGAAATGGCCTGCGTCTATGACGCGCTGGGGTCCAGCGTGACGGTCGTGGAACTGATGGACCAGATCATCCCCGGCGCCGACAAGGACATCGTCAAGCCCCTGCATAAGCGGATCGAGGCCCGATACGAGAAGATCCTGCTCAAGACCAAGGTCACGGCGGTCTCGGCCGCCGAGGACGGGCTGACCGTCACCTTCGAGGACGACAAGGGCGGCACCACGACCGATCGCTTCGACAAGATCCTGGTGTCGGTCGGGCGTCGGCCCAACGGCAAGATGCTGAACGCCGGCGCCGCGGGCGTGGCCGTGGACGACCGCGGCTTCATCGCCGTGGACAGCCAGCAGCATACCAATGTTCCCCATATCCTCGCAATCGGCGACGTGGTGGGTCAGCCGATGCTGGCGCACAAGGCAGTCCATGAAGGCAAGGTCGCCGCCGAGGTTGCTGCCGGGCACAACCGCCACTTCGACGCCCGCGTGATTCCCTCGGTCGCCTATACCGACCCCGAGGTCGCCTGGGTCGGCGTGACCGAAGCCCAGGCCAAGGCCAGTGGCCTGAAGGTCGGCAAGGGCGTTTTCCCCTGGGCTGCCTCTGGACGGTCGCTTTCGCTTGGCCGGTCCGAGGGCATCACCAAGCTGATCTTCGACGAAACCGATCAACGCGTCATTGGCGCGGCCATCGTCGGCCCGAACGCCGGCGATCTGATCGCCGAGGTGGCCCTGGCAATCGAGATGGGGGCCGATGCGGTCGACCTTGGCCACACCATCCACCCGCATCCTACCCTGAGTGAGACGGTGAACTTCGCTGCCGAAATGTTCGAGGGCACGATCACCGACCTGATTCCGCCGAAGAAGCGTCACTGACCGTGATCGGGCGGCCACAGCTGATCGCCCGATGCCTTCCGTCAGCACAGCAACAGGAGCCTGCAATGACCGACAAGAAGCCCACCATGGATTTCAACGAAGCGCTCAAGGCGTTTGATCCGACCTCCCTGTTTCCGTTCATGAACTCTCAGGGCATGGCGGACTGGTTCCGCCGTCAGAATGTTGACGGCCTCGATCCCGCCTCGATGCTGAAGATGTGGCAGAAACGGCTGGATGCCCTGGCCAGTGCCAACGAGCACGCAAGATCCCTCTACCGGTTGCAGATCGAGCGCCAGTTCCAGATTTTCGACGAGATGACGGCTGCCGCAACAGACAGCAGGAAGCGGCTCGACACATCCGTGCGCTCCGAGGCGCCCGGGAACAATCTCAAGATTCTCTCGAACGCGGCCGACAAGGCTCTCGAGCTGATGCAGCGGCTTTCGGAGGAATCGCTGGTGGCGATGACCGAAACTCAGAAGCGGTTCGCAGTCGAGGTGGATGCGGCCGTCAAGGACTTGCGCGGCGGCTGAGCGAGGAGGTTGGGAAGACCCCCGTCCCTTACCGCGGTGCGCGCAAGAGCATCGCCGCGCCCGTGCCCGTGATCGACTGATCGACCCGGACCATGGTGCGCCACGAATCCGGCACGCCCGAGAATATCGGCTGCGTTGTCAAAGACCCCCACAGGGCCGGATCGGCCCGACGCTTCTGAGGAGGAAAGATGTCCCAAGTCTTCACATTCGTCTTGGCGCTGCTGCCAATCGCCACCGTGTTTCTGCTCTTGGTGGTGCTCGCACGCTCGGCCAAGCTTTCGATGGGCGTTGCCTATCTGGTCACGGCCGCGACCGCGCTTCTGGTCTGGGGCACGGACCTCAACAAAATTCTTGGCGCCACCGTGAACGGTGCCGTGACTGCGGTCAGCCTGCTCTACATCATCTTCGGTGCGATCCTGATGCTCTATACGCTGGAGGAAAGCGGCGGCATCCGGTCGATCCGGGCAGGGTTCACCAGCATTTCGCCTGACCGGCGGGTACAGGCGATCATCATCGCCTGGTTGTTCGGATCGCTGATCGAGGGGGCGTCCGGGTTCGGAACGCCCGCGGCCATCGCCGCGCCACTGCTGGTTGCCATCGGCTTTCCGGCCATGGCGGCGGTGCTGGTAACGCTGATCATTCAGTCCACGCCTGTGTCATTCGGGGCAGTCGGCACGCCGATTCTTGTCGGTGTCAATACCGGGCTTTCGGGTCAGGCGATTGTCGAACAGACCATCGCACCGATGGCCTTCGCTGACTATCTGGTCGAGATTGCTGTCAAGGTTGCCACGCTGCATGGCCTGATCGGCTTTCTGATCCCGTTGATCATGATCGGCATGATGACGCGGTTCTTCGGTTCCCGGCGGTCCTTCGCCGAAGGGTTCCGCATCTGGAAATTCGCGCTGTTCGCCGGGCTTGCCTTCACCGTTCCCTACTGGATCATTGCCAGCCTGCTTGGCCCGGAATTTCCGTCCCTGGTGGGCGGCATCATCGGGCTGCTGATCGTCGTTCCCGCCGCACGGGCCGGCTTCCTGATTCCGAAGGAGGTCTTCGACTTTCCGCCCCGCGAACAATGGGACGGAAAATGGGTCGGCAAGCTGGACGATCTGGAGGATCACCGTGCCGGGCTTGAGATGATGCCGTTGCTCAAGGCCTGGGCGCCCTACATATTCGTGGTTCTTCTGCTGGTCGCGACGCGCACGATTCCCGATTTCAAGGCCTGGCTGACCGCCCCGGAACGGACCATGGCCTTCGATGATCTATTCGGGTCGGGCATCAATGCCCGCGTGCAATGGCTGTATCTGCCTGGAACGGTGCTGATCCTCGCTTCGCTGTTCACCTTCCTGTTCCATCGAATGCGTCCGGCCGATTACGGCAAGGCATTGCGTACGTCGGGATCGACAATGATCGCGGCGGCCCCGGCACTGCTGTTGGCGGTGCCGATGGTGCAGGTGTTCATCAACTCTGCCTCGGACACGATGGCGTCGATGCCGATCGTGCTCGCCGAAAGCGTCTCGGCCGTGGTCGGCAGTGCCTGGCCGATGTTCGCGCCGCTGATCGGGTCGATGGGCGCCTTCGTCGCCGGATCGAACACGATTTCGAACATGATGTTCTCGTTGTTCCAGTTCTCGACCGCTGAACAGATCGGTCTGGGCGCGGCCGGGGCGGGATTGGTTGTTGCGCTGCAGGCCATCGGCGGTGCGGCAGGCAATATGATCTGCGTGCACAACGTGGTGTCAGCCTCGGCCACGGTGGGACTTGTGGACCGCGAGGGCGAAATCATCCGCATGACCCTGATCCCGATGTTCTATTATATCGTCCAGGGCGGCTTTCTTGGTCTTGCTATCCTGGCGGGCGGACTGAACCTGTGGTGGATCGCCGTGTTGATCTGGCCGGCCACCGTGCTTTTCCTGATGTCGCGCAATCGCGGGGCTGTTCCCGCCACCCAAAAACGCTGAGGTCGTCATGTCCGGACAGCCAAACCCCCGCGTCGGTCTTTTCGTGACCTGTCTCGTGGATGCCATCCGCCCCAGCATCGGGTTTTCCGCCATCCAGCTTCTGGAAGAGGCCGGATGCCGGGTCGAGGTGCCGCAGGCGCAGACCTGTTGCGGGCAACCGGCCCTGAACAGCGGGGACGAAAAGGATGCAGCTGCACTGGCGCGACAGACCATCGCTGCTTTCGAGGGCTTCGACTATATTGTCCTGCCCTCGGGATCCTGCGCGGGAACCATCGTGCACGGCTATCCGAACCTGTTGGCCAACGATCCGGTCTGGGCGCCCCGCGCCCAAGCCATGGCTGCGAAAACCCACGAGATTACCAGCTTTCTGGTGGATGTCATGGGCTTCCACACCAAGGGCCGCCGCCTGGAGGCGACGGCCACCTATCACGACAGTTGCGCAGGGCTGCGCGAACTGGGCATCGCTGCGCAACCCCGTGCGCTTCTGGCGGAAGTCGAGGGCCTGGAGATGCGGGGACTGGAAGGCAATGATGTCTGCTGCGGCTTTGGCGGCACGTTCTGCGTCAAGTATTCCGACATCTCGAACGCGATCGTCACCGAAAAGGCCGAGGCGATCGAGCGCACCGAGGCCGACCTGCTTCTTGCGGGAGATCTGGGATGCCTGATGAACATGGCAGGCAAGCTGAACCGGCGGAGCGCAAGGACGCGCTGTTTCCACACCATCGAGGTTCTGGCGGGCCGGGCCGGCGGTCCAGCCATCGGCGAGGAGGGCTGAGAATCATGAGCGCACCAGAGGCATCAGTGCAGGTTTCGTTCAAGAACCGAGCCAAGACGGCACTGGCGGACCGGACGCTGAAGATCGCCATCGACCGCACCACCGGCACGGCCGAGGCCAAGCGCGCGGTGGCGGTGGCGGCGTTTCCCGAATTCCAGGACGCCCGCGCCCGCGGGCGCGCGATCAAGGATCACGTGATCGCCTATCTGGACCATTATCTTGAACAGTTCGAGCGCAACGCCACCGCATCTGGCGCGAAGGTCCACTGGGCATCCGACGATGCCGAGGCGCGGGCGATCATCACCCGCATCTGCCTGGATGCAAAGGCCAGGCTGGTGACGCGGTCGAAATCCATGCTGGGCGAGGAAATCGGTCTGCCGCATGCCTTGGCCGATGCCGGGATCGAGCGGGTCGAGACCGACCTGGCCGAACACATCATCCAGCTTGCCGGAGAGGCCCCCTCCCACATCGTCTGGCCCGCGATGCACCGCACCCGCGAACAGGTGGCGGAACTGTTCAAGATAGCTCATCACCCGCCGCCCGCCGCCGACGATCCGGCCACCATGGTGCAAAGCGCGCGGCGCGAATTGCGCGCCAAGTTTCTGGGGGCCGACATCGGTATTTCGGGGTCGAACTTCCTGGTGGCCGATACGGGTGCCACCTGCACAGTGACGAATGAAGGCAATGCTGAACTGACCACCACGCCGCCGCGCATTCATATCGTGACGGCGGGGATCGAGAAGATCGTGCCGACCACCGCCCATGCCCTGTCCCTGCTGCGCCTGCTGGTGCGGTCGGCCACGGGTGGCGAACTGACGCAATACACCACTTTCCACTGTGGACCCAAACGTCCTGGCGACGCCGATGGTCCCGAGGAGATGCACATCGTGCTGGTGGACAACGGCCGCACCAGGATGCTGGCCAATGAGTTTCGCGAGATGCTGCGCTGCATCCGCTGTGGTGCCTGCATGAACCATTGCGTGGTCTATCGTCAGATCGGCGGGCACGCCTATGGCGGCACCTATCCCGGACCGATGGGTTCGGTACTGACGCCGGTGCTGAACGGGCTGGCCGGATCGCGCGACCTGCCCAATGCGTGCACCATGAACGGCCGCTGCGCCGAAGTTTGCCCGGTCGAGATTCCTATCCCCACACTGCTGCGCGCCTGGCGGATACGCAGTTGGCGAGAAAGGCTGGAACCGGGAAGCCTTCGCGCCGGTATCGGTGTCTGGGCCGTTCTGGCCCGGCGGCCCGGTCTTTACCGGCTAGCCAGCCGGATCGGCGTGCGCGCCATCCGGCTATTCGGCAAGGGGGGCTGGATCACCCGCCTGCCACTGGCGGGCGGCTGGACGGCTCATCGCGACCTGCCGCGCCCGACGGGCCGCACCTTCATGGACCAGTATCGCGCCCAGCAGGCAGATAAGGGGGACCGCCCATGACCGCCCGCGACCGCATCCTGTCGGCGATCCGCGCCGCCCTGCCCCAGGAACACCCGGCGCCCGACGCCATCGCCGCCGAGGCCATGGCCCTGTTGGCCGATCCCGACACCAGCCGCCCCCGGCTGGTCGCCGAGGGGCTGGTCGATGCCTTCATCCTGAAGGCCGAGGCGATCGGCACGACCATCGATCGGGTTGGCGGCACGGAAGCCGTTCCCGACGCCGTGCGGCGCTATCTTTCGGGATACGGCCTGTCCCTGTCCCTGGCCCTGGAACCGACGCCAGCGCTGACCTCGCTCGACTGGACAGGCCTTGACACCGGCACCACCCTTGCACCGGACCAGCCGGTAGCGCTCGGCAAGGCGCTTTGGGGTATTGCCGAAAGCGGGTCCATGATCGTGCATTCGGGCGCCGATACGCCGATCTTGCTGTCTTTCCTGCCCCTGCATCATATCTTGGTGCTGCGGGAATCCGATGTCCTGTCCCATCTCGAGGACTATGCTGCGCAGTTGGCCGCGCGGCCCCATCCGCGCAACGCGATCGTGATCACCGGACCCAGCGGCACGACCGATATCGAAGGGAGCTATGTGCGCGGGGCGCATGGACCGGGCTTCCTGCATGTGATCCTTGTTGCAAGCGCAGACTGACAACCTGCCGGTTGCCAATCCCCACCACCGCCGGCCGTTGCCAGCAGAGCCGGTCGTCCTATCTACGCCCAAGGAGACCCGGAATGGACCAAAGCGAGATTGCCGAACAGACCGCCGAATTCGCCAACCTGATGCAGCGCGCGCAGGGGCTGGTGCAAAGCAGCAGCGCCAATGCCATGGCCAAGGCGACGGGGCGCGAATTCTCGGTGCTGGATTCGGGGACCGTGGCGCAGGCCTATGCCCGCGCGGGGATGAAGCTGGCGCAGAACCCCTTTGCGCTGGCGCAGTTCCAGATCGATCTGTGGGCCGACAGCGCTAAGGCATGGGCCGGTGCATGGTCGGGCGAGGGCGAGGACAGCAAGGATCGCCGCTTCCGCGATGGCCGCTGGACCACCGATCCGGTAAGCCGGGGCCTGCGCGACGTGCATCTGGCCATCGAGGGCGCGGCGGACCGGCTGATCGAGACCCTGCCCGAGGGTGACAAGGACAGTCTGCGGGTACGGTTCTATACCCGGCAATTGCTTAGCGCGCTGTCGCCCAGCAATTACCTGGCGCTGAACCCCGCTGCCCGCGAGCGTTTCCTTGAAACCGATGGCCGCAGCCTGCTGGACGGGTTCCGCAACCTGCTGGACGATCTGGAGCGCGGCGACGGGCGGCTGGACATCAACATGACCGACCGCTCGGCCTTCGAGGTCGGGCGCGATCTGGCGACCACGCCGGGGCAGGTGATCTATCAGAACGAATTGATCCAGTTGATCCATTACGAGCCGCTGACCAAGACCCAGTTCAAGCGCCCGCTGCTGTTCGTGCCGCCCTGGATCAACAAATACTACATCTTCGACATGAAGCCCGAAAACAGCCTGGTCCGCTATATGCTGGAACAGGGGCACAGCGTCTTCCTGATTTCCTGGGTCAACCCGACCAAGCAGCACGCGACCCTCAGCTTCGAGGATTACATGCGCCTCGGTCCGCTGACCGCGCTGGACGCGATCACCGAGGCGACCGGCGAGGATGAGTTCGACATTCTCGGCTTCTGCATCGGCGGGATTCTGGTGACGGCGACGCTGGCCTATATGGCGGCCAAGGGCGACAAGCGGGTCAAGACGGCGACGACGCTGGCGACGATGGTGGATTTCACCGATGTCGGTGAAATCGGCGTCTTCATCGATCGCGACCGGCTGCAGGTGCTGCGCGAGCATATGGCCGAAAAGGGCTATCTGGAAAACCACCACCTGCAGGACATGTTCTCGATGATCCGGGAAAACGACCTGATCTGGTCCTTCCATGTGATGAACTACCTGATGGGCCGCAAGCCGCCTGCGTTCGATCTGCTGTTCTGGAACGGCGACAGCACCCGTCTGCCTGCCGCCATGCTGCTGTGGTATCTGGAAAAGATCTATATCGAGAACGGCTTGCGCCAGCCTGGCCATCTGACCATGGACGGCGTGCCCATTGATATCAGCAAGATTGACATCCCCTTCTATGTCTTTGCGACGAAGGAAGATCACATCGCGCCGTGGAACTCGATCTATCCGACGACCGGCTTGCTGGGGGGCGATACCACCTTTGTTCTGGGCGGTTCGGGCCATATCGCTGGCGTGATCAACCCGCCTGCGAAACGGCCGAAATACGGGTTCTGGACCAGCGCGGCTGCCTATCCCGCCGATCCCCAGGACTGGCTGGCCAAGGCCACGCCGCATCAGGGCTCGTGGTGGCCGAACTGGGCCGAATGGATCGAGAGCCACAGCAAGGGCAAGAAGGTTCCCGCCTATGTGCCCGGCAGCGGCAAGCTGAAGGCGATCGAGCCTGCGCCGGGCAGTTATGTGCGGGCGGGATAGTCACTTTCAATTTCTGTCGAGATCGTTTGACGGTAAGCGCAACGGCGTGACCTACGCCCTGATCGAGACGGCCAAGCTCAACGGAGTCGATCCCAACGCTTGGCTCGCCGACATGCGGATCGTAGCGGAGAGCTTTCTCGCGCACCGCCAGGTCTCAGCGACGGCGCGGCGGCATGGTGTGTCGCGCTCGTTGCTGACGATATGGCGGCGGCAGTATCGCGACGGTCAGCTTGGCAACGAGGCGCCGCCTTCGTTTTTCCCGCTGAGAGTTTCGCCCAAGGCGCCTGCGGCAGTGTCCGTTACGGCACAGGAGGCGCCGCGCGACACCCCGGACGTCCAGCTCGAGATCGTGCTCAGGAACGGGCGGCGGCTTCTGGTCCCGTCTTCGGTGGACCCGGAGATTTTTGCGCGGCTGCTAGCCCACCTGCCGCGCTGTTCCACTTCTCCCGCGACTGCGGCATGGCCAACCCCAACCGGCATCTCGCCGGATGGCAGGGCATCCTGCAAGCCGATGCCTATGGCGGCTACAATGACCTCTACCGCACCGACCGCGATCCGGGGCCAGTCGAGTCAGCGCTGTGCTGGAGCCATGCCCGGCGCAAGTTCTTCGACATCGAGCGCGGGATCAATGGCCTGACGGCTGCGGGCCGTCAGGTGGCCAAGCACCAGCTGTCCCGGCCTCTGATCGAGGGGCTTCAGGGCTGGCTACGCGCCGAGCGCGACCGGCTGTCGAAGCACAACCCGGTCGCCAAGGCGATCGACTACATGTTCAAGGCGGAGCGCTGGCCCACCTTCACCCGGTTCCTCGACGATGGCAGGGTCTGCCCGACGAACAATGCGGCGGAGCGTGCGCTGCGCGGTGTCGCGCTTGGCCGGAAGTCCTGGCTCTTCGCTGGCTCCGAGCGTGGTGGTGACCGCGCCGCCTTTATGTATTCCCAGATCGTCACAGCGAAGATGAACGATGTCGATCCTCAAGCCTGGCTCGCCGATGTCCTGGCCAGACTGCCCGGGACGACAGCTTCTCGGGTGCCGGATCTCTTGCCCGGGAATTGGAAGGCGTCCGAACTTCGCCGAGCGGCCTAAACCGCGGCCCACGCCGGATGGTTACGGCTGATATGGGCCCATCGCTGCTTGTGTCGCCAAAATGAAACACTTCTCATGCCCTGTGAGGAGGTGACCTTCCATATCCGCTACATGGCGTCGAAAGGTGCATTTGCAAGCCTTGCCGGCCTGCCCAAAGTTAGTTTTCCGCCCCGTTTCCATCCCGGGAAAGACTATGTTCTATACGCCGGATTTGCTACGACTGATTGCGACCATCTTCATCGCGGTGACCTGTGTTGTGATCGGGGATACGGCCGGCAAGCTGTTAACCGGCGGCAGGGTGGACCCCTTCATCGTGGCATGGTCGCGATTCTTCTTGGGCGCGCTGATGCTTCTTCCCTTCAGCAGATTGACTCCGCGGGAACTGCCGGCATTGCTGAACCGGAGCGTCCTGCTGAGGGCGGTATTCATCATTTGCGGCATATGCTGCATCCTGACGGCCCTAAAGACCGAACCGATCGCCAATGTCTTCGGGGCCTTCTTCGTCGGGCCGGTCGTGTCCTATATCCTGGCGATCGTGTTCCTGGGCGAACGGCCATCGATACAGAGAAATCTCTTGCTAGCGATCGGATTTGCCGGCGTGATGCTTGTGGTGAAACCCGGTTTCGACAGCTCTGCCGGCATGGCTTACGCCTTGGCTGCGGGGACATTCTACGGCGCCTATTTGGTTATGACCCGCGCCATGGCGGGAAGTTTCCGGCCGCGATTTCTGCTGATCTCGCAACTGCTGATCGGAGCTGTCGTACTGGCACCCTTCGGACTGAGATCTAATTTTCCAGTACCGGACATGCCCTTGTTCGCTCTTCTTCTGATCAGCGCCGTCGGTTCCGCTTTGGGCAACTATTTGATGGTCATGGCCAGCAGGAAGGCCGAGGCCAGCCTGATCGCGCCTTTGGTCTATAGCCAGTTGATTTCGGCCACGGGGCTGGGAATCGTCGTCTTCAGCGATTGGCCCGATCTCATTTCACTGGCGGGTCTGATTCTGATCGCCGTTTCAGGGCTGGGGTCACTGCTGGTCCACCAACGCGCCGGCAAGGAACGACTGTCAAGGATGAGTGCTTAGGCTCAGGACTTCGGTAACGGGTCCCCGTCCGTCAAGCGATTTCGGTCAAGAGATCCAATCCCGATTGCGGGTTGCTTTGGTGCAATTACTTCGATTGCCTCGTCGCGGCTCGTGTTCAAGGTCCTTCGGGAACGTGCTTCGGTCCGTGGTCCGCCTGCGGACTGCCGACGAGATGCTGGTTCGATGCAGTTCCGGAGTGTCCATCTCATAGGCGTGCTCAGCCAAGCTGACGACGGTCCTGACCACAACATCACGGGAACCGGGCCCCTTCGGGATCTCGAGAGCCTGCAGCGAGGCAGGCGGTACGTGTCGTGTCAGATCGTAGCTTCCATCCTGAAGCTTTTGCAACATGGGTGGCCCAAGTCCGAAGCGGGTTGCCTCGACCTCTATTCAGCATGCGCACGCCAGCGGGCGAAGAGCTGTGGTGGTCAGCGGCCGCGGGACAGCGATAGATGGTCCGGGACAAACCCCGCGCCGATCTCCCCGGGCCGCGCAAGCTTGGGCCCTATCCGGATCGCGAACTCGACTGCCAGGAAGTCTTGGAAAAAGGCTTGCTGGCGCTCGTCGAGAAGGCGGAAGCGGCGGGATGGGATGCCTGGATGAGCGGGATTGCGGCGGATGAGCGGGATTGCGGCGGATGAGTTGGAGCGTCCGCTGGCCGATGGAGCGCTGATGCTGATCGACGAGGACGACACCTAAGGCCGTCGATCCGACCGGGACGCCGCACCGGGCGGTGCGGCTGCGCGAAGCGCCGGGCCGGGTTGGCCTCGGCCAGGGTCGGGGCCGGCCCGGTCAACTGGGCCACCATTACCACCACCAGCGCCCTGCCTTATAGGCCCGGCCAAGATCCCGGTATTCGACCAGTTCGCCAGTCAGATCGACAATTCGCGCGAGGATTTCGCCGATTTCGCCGGGCTGTGCGTCATGGACGATCAGCCACTCCATCGCCTCGCGGTCGAAGCCATAGATGGACCAGAAGGCGTGTCCACCCGGATCGCAAACCTCGATGCTGCCGCCCATGTCCCGAACGGGCGAAACCCGGAAGCCCGAGAAGTCAAAGATGGTCATGCCGGCACAGAAGCCGTTGAAGGATTGCGCCAGCGCAGCCTCATCAAGCCGCTGTCCAGCGCGGCGATATTGCCCCGCGCTCATCCATTTTCCCGCTTCCTCGGCCTTCAGCCGCAGTTCATCCAGCGTAAAAGTGCCGAGATATTCGCCGGTCACATCGAACGCCGCCCAGAGATTGAGCCAGCGCCCCTCATTCCGGGCCAGCGTGTCAAAATTGCGGATCATGCTGTAGAGCCTCCTTTTTGCGACGGTCCCGCCTTGGTCTGCGTCTCGGTCGGGGTGCCCATAATCGGGCGGGTTTTCAGGCGAGGACGCGGGAGCCGCGCGACGTGGCCCTCAAAGGGCAGGTGCGTTCGGAGCCGCAGGCGAAGAATCCCCCTGCTGGCGCAGCCCGCGCCTTTGGCGCGGGCTTCAGCTGATCTTCTTCACCCTCACAGCACGGGCTGACGCTCGATCCTTGATGGGATGGATGCCCCTCCCGCGTCTCGCGCCCAGCCCGCGCCCGCGTCAGGGATCGTCACCCGTCCGGGCCGTGATCGGCGGGAAATGACATTGTTGAAGGTGGCGCCGGCATCGACACGCTGCGCGGCGGGGCTGGCAATGACAGCCTGAGCGGCGGCGCCGACAAAGACCGGCTCGAGGGCGGGGCGGGCACGGACAGCGTGACCGGGGCGAGGGCTTGGACACCTTCCTTGCCGGCGATGCCGACATCATCACCGATTTCAACACCGCGACCGAACAGGACATCGCCGATGGCGATCAGGCGAATAACGATTTCATCGATCTGAGCGGCTATTACAACGCCGCCAATCTGGCCGCCTATAACCTGGCGAATGGGACGAATTATGCCACGCCGCTTGGCTGGCTTCGGGCCAATCAGGCCGATGGCGTTCTGCAATCCGCAGGCGGGCTGATCATCCGCAATGGCGGCGCAGCTGTGGCGGGGTCGAAACTGACCTGGGACAACGCCAATGTTCTCTGCCTTGCCGCCGATGCCGGCATCCGCACCGCCTCGGGCGAGGTGGCGGCGGGTGATCTGAAGGTCGGCGATCTGGTCGAGACGCGGGATGCCGGGCTGCAGGCGATCCGCTGGATCGGCGCGCGCCGGCTGGACGCTGCGATGCTGGCCGCGCATCCGAAGCTGCGCCCGATCCGCATCCGCAAAGGGGCGCTTGGCGCGGACCGGCCAACGGCGGATCTGGTCGTCTCGCCGCAGCACCGGATTCTGGTGCGCTCGCGCATCGCCCGGACCATGTTCGGCGCGGACGAGGTGCTGGTTGCCGCCAAGCAGCTGTGCCAGATCGAGGGCATAGACGTTGCGGAGGACCTGGGCGGGGTTAGCTATGTCCATTTCCTCTTCGACGCCCACCAGATCGTCCTAGCCAATGGCGCGGAAACGGAATCGCTCTATACCGGCGCCGAGGCGCTGCGATCGCTCGGTCCGGCGGCCTACGAGGAAGTGCTTGGCCTCTTTCCCGAACTTGCCCTTGCCGGAGATGATCCGGTTCCGGCGCGCGAACTGGTGTCAGGCCGGCAAGGCCGGAAGCTGGCCTGGCGGCATCTGCAGAACGGCAAGCCGCTGGTGGGAGAGGTCCGGGGATAAGGCAGGACCGTGCGGTCGTTCGCGAAGGTGCGGCGGAATTCTCACGGCTCGAGCGCGATCTCGGCAGCGGATGCGCCCCCCTCATCTCGCAACTGGGGTAGTGATTGAGTTGGCCGTGCGGTGATCTCGGGTGCCAGAGGAACCTCATGTTCGGGAACTCACCGCCCGACCCGGACCGATCTGTCAGAGTCCAACTTCAAACCTCGATCAATCGCACCTCCCAACTGAACCCTCGAAAATGAAAATGCCCCGCCAATTCAGGCGGGGCATACTCGTTCCTCGGGGGGGCAGGAACATATGACTGCACTATGGAATCGATGAGACCTTATGTAAACTTATCTGTTTAGATAGACCATGCGCCAACCTGCCTCGTTTCCCCTGCAGAGGGGCTCTGTTGCACAAAACCGGTGAGGGATTCATCTCGTGAATCGCGCGTGGTAGCTGCGGAGCATGAGCAGACCCACACCCCCCGCCTTCGATGGCTTTGTCGAGCAAAGCAAGCGCGTCTCACCGACCTGCCTGATCAGCTTCGAGCGCAATCGCTACAGCGTGCCGGCGTCTTTTGCCAATCGCCCTGTGAGCCTCAGGATCTATCCCGAGCGCCTGGTCATTGCCGCCGAAGGGCAGATTTTGTGCGAGCATGAGCGGGTGATCGAGCGCTCGCACCACCTGCCGCCGCGCACCATCTACGATTGGCGACATTACCTTGCTGTCATCCAGCGCAAGCCCGGTGCCCTGCGCAACGGGGCACCATTCGAGGAATTGCCGCCTGCCTTCAAGCAGTTGCAGGAGCATATGTTGCGGCGGACCGGAGGCGATCGCGAGATGGTCGATATCCTCGCCTTGGTTCTGCAGCACGACGAACAGGCGGTGCTGACCGCGGTTGAACTTGCCCTGTCCGAGGGCGTCGCGACCAAGACTCATGTGCTGAACATCTTGCACCGCCTGATCGATGGCAAGACCGACACCCCACCCGTCGACACGCCCCAGGCGCTGCACCTGCGTCGCGAGCCCAAGGCCAATGTCGAACGCTATGATGGCCTCCGGGCTCACATGAGCGGAGGCCGCCATGCGTCATGATCCTGCCAGCGGTGCCATCGTGATCATGCTCCGCAGCCTCAAGATGCATGGCATGTCGCAAGCCGTCACCGATCTGATCGAGCAAGGCGCACCAGCCTTCGAAAGCGCCGTGCCGATCCTCACCCAACTGCTGAAGGCCGAAATGGCCGAGCGAGAAGTTCGCTCAGTCGCCTATCACATGAAGATCGCCCGCTTTCCCGCCTATAAGGACCTGTCAGGCTTCGACTTCTCGGCCAGCGAAGTCAATGAGGCGACGGTGCGCCAGCTGCATCGCTGCGAGTTCATGGGCGGCGCCGAGAACATTGTCCTGATCGGCGGCCCAGGCACCGGGAAGACCCATGTCGCAACCGCCATTGGCATTCAGGCCATCGAGCATCATCGCCGTAAGGTCCGGTTCTTCTCGACCATAGAACTGGTCAACACGCTCGAGCAGGAGAAAGCGAGAGGCAGGACCGGCCAACTGGCTGAAACCCTGATGCGGCTGGATCTCGTGATCCTGGACGAGTTGGGATACCTGCCGTTCAGCGCATCAGGCGGCGCATTGCTCTTTCACCTGCTGAGCAAGCTTTACGAACGCACAAGCGTCATCATCACCACCAATCTCAGCTTCAGCGAATGGGCCACCGTGTTCGGCGACGCGAAGATGACTACAGCGCTGCTCGATCGTCTGACCCACCGTTGTCACATCCTGGAAACCGGCAATGACAGCTTCCGCTTCAAGGCAAGCTCGGCTGCTGCGACCAGAAAAAAGAAGGAGACCTCTGATGTCTTGACCCGGTCATGACCCGACCAAGATAATCTCAAGGTGGGTCAATTCTCGATGGAAAACCCGGGTCAGTTCTAGTTGGAAATCAACAACTGACTGTTCGCGCCAGGGCGTGTGATGGATCCGGCATAGAAAACCTCGTCGCCGACGGCGAAGCCTTGGGTCTCGGGCCCGACCTCGGCCACCCGGCCGACCGCATCCCAGCCAAGCACCTTCCAGTCGCCCTCGGTCGGGGTGGCGCTTTTGCGCACCTTTGTGTCCACCGGGTTGACCGACACCGCCGCCACCTCGACCAGCAGGTCATGGCCGGTGGCGGTCGGACGCGGCAGGTCGATGTCCTGCAGCGCATTCGCGCGGTCGATGGGTCCGGGTATCTTGTAGCCGATGGCCTTCATGAGATCGCTCCACTGTTTCGTTTACGTCAAGGCGAAACTGGTCTTACTTTTGGGTTGCGACAATACGCACAAACAATGCACATAGTGTCGAAAAGGATACTGTCATAGCCAAGGCCCGCCATTCCCGCTTCGACTGCACGCCCGGCTGTTCGGTCGAGGCGGCAATCGGGCTGATCGACGGCAAGTGGAAGTCGATCATCCTGTGGCACCTGCTGTCCGGCACACTGCGCTTTAACGAGATCCGCCGCCACATGCAGAACTGCACGCCGCGCATGCTGACCAATCAGTTGCGCGAGATGGAGGAGGTTGGGCTGATCACCCGCAAGGTTTACGCCCAGGTGCCGCCCAAGGTAGAATACTCCTTGTCCGATCTGGGGCGCACAATGGAGCCGATGCTGCGTGCCCTGAAGACTTGGGGCGACGAAAACATCGGCCTTTATGGCAAGCCGGTTGGACACGATCCACGCGACACGGCCCGACCCTCAGCCCTTGGGCAGATGTCCGGTCGGCAGGGCCGTGGTGTATTTCACCTGATCCAGGGCGAAGCTTGACCGGATGTTGGCCACGCCCGGGATCTGGGTCAGGACGTTCATCACCAGATCCTGATAGCGCAGCAGATCCTCGACTACCACGCGCAGCATGAAATCTTCGGAACCGGTCATCCGGTAGCATTCCATCACCTCGGGCCGGTCCTTGATGGCGTTGGTGAACGTCCCGAGCGAGGCCTTGTCCTGACGTGCCAGCGTGACATGGACAAACACGTTGACCAGCAGGCCCAGCTTGACTGGATCGACCAAGGCGACCGAGCCGCGGATCACCCCGCGCTCACGCATGTCGGCCACGCGCCGCCAGCAGGGCGAAGCCGACAGGTTTGCGTGTCGGCCCTGTGCATAGCGCTCATGGAGCGTCGGCCAAAAAGCGTTAAAGACTGTCGAAAGCGGCCTGTCGCCGCGCATGCCAAAGATATTGCTTGCCGCTACATGCGGCCGCATGAGGAACTGTGGGATAGCCGCTATGTCTAGCCCTCGCCGGAGTGATCGATGCGGCTGAGCCCTAACGGGCGAGGAAATTTTGGCTACACATCGACGCCGGGACGAACTGCTGGGCATCTGGACGATTCCTCAGAGCTGCCGGTTCTACCTGATGGTCTGGGCAGAGTGTGAGGTGACGGGGCGGGAAGAGCTTTTCGTACTACGCCGGCCCAACCGCGTCTCGTCACCTCAGCCGGAACAGACCGGCATCCGGGTCTTTTTCGCCAGCGATGCCAGCCGAAACAATCTGGGCGGCGATCATCGAGAAGGTGATGCCGTTTCCCCCGAAACCCATCACGGCCCAGACCCGGTCGTGTCCCTTGACCCGGTCGATGATCGGCAACCCGTCATCCGTGACACTGAATGGTGCGGACCAGGCGAATTCCGCCGGTCCGACAGCCAGACCCGTCAGCTTTTCCAACTTGGCCAAGATGGTCCTGGATTTGCGCGCCAGCAGTTTCGGATCGCTGTTTCTCTCTGATGCGTCCTCATCCTCGCCCCCCGCGATGATCCGACCAGAGGGGTCGCTGCGGAAATACAGATAAGGATCGGACGCTTCCCAGACGATGGTGTCTTTCAACCAGCTTGGTATGTGCTTGACCTTGCCCGTTGCGAGCGCCCAGGTCGATGTGACGTGGTGCGATTTCGTCTGCATCTGTGGCAGGAATTCGTAGCCTGTGCAGAATACCGCGTGATCTGCCGTCAGCACCCGGCCGTCACTGGTGGCCAGCGCCACGCCGCCCGGCAGTTCAGCCATATCGGTAACTTCGACAGGCGCCGCAATCAGCGCACCGCGCGCCTTGCACGCGCGCAGCAATCCCGCCGTCAACTGCGCAGGGTTCGCGCTTGCGGAATCCGGCGACAAAATCGCGGCTGCGCGCGAGATGCTGTAAACGGACCGAAGCCTTGCGCGGTCGATCAGGCTGGCCTTGATGCCGATCTTGCGCCTCGCTTCCACTTCCGCTGCCAGATTATCACCGTCCATCTGATTGCCGGCCAGATAAAGCGCGGGCTTGCGCTGCATCTGGCAGTTGATCTTCAGGCGCTCGACCAGTTCGACCAGGTCATTCACGGCGGCTACGGACCGACGCCAAGCGGCGTTTGCCGCGCGCGCGCCGCGTTGCGCCTGAAGCTCGGTCAGCGGCACGTCGATTTCATGCTGGATCATCGCGGTCGAAGCCGGGGTTGACCCGCTGACGGGCGAACGGCGATCAAGGATCAGCACCTTGCGTCCCTGCTGCGTCAACGCCTCGGCCGTCAGCGCGCCACTGATACCTGCGCCCACGACAACCACATCAAAGCGGTCCCGGCCCGGATCGGCGCGGTGGGGCACAGAAATGCCGCGGGTGGTCAGCCAGTAGGGCTTGCCCGTACGCAGGTCATCCTTGCGGGTTTCGGCATCCTTGGCGTTCGTCATCTTTGAGTGTCCATTGAGATGGGGCCGCCTGATCCAGCGGCCCATAAGGGTCATGCGAGATCACGGACCTTTGGCTCTCGGTCCCAATAGCGTTTGCTTGCGGCGGCCACGAAGTCCTCATTCTTGACGACGCCCTCATCTGCCTCGATGTGGCAGTGATCCAGCAGCTCCTTGGACCCCGGGCAATGACCGATGGCCTTGAGATGCGCATAGGCGTCGCTGACCCAGGCCTTCGCGGCGGCGTCCTTTTTCAGTTTTTCGACCTGTTCGGGCATCAAGACCATCGCAACCGCATCAAAGATGACAGAGGGGCTGCCGGCCAGCTGACCGTCAGCGGCAAGCGTACCACCCTTGACCTCCATCTCGCCCACCTTGGGGGCGACCAGCATGACGCTTCCGCCCTTCGCCTCGACATCGGATTTCAGCTTGTCGATGGTCGCCTTGTCTGACCCTTCGGCAAACAGGATGCCGACCTTCCGGCCTTCCAGCGTGTCTTTCCAGTTCTTCTGGATCGACAACGCATCCGAGGGTGCAAGCTCGACCGGCTCCCGGAAGGGCTTTGCCGCCTTGGGCAGATCAATGCCCAGCCCATCGGCCACGCGCCGGCCAAGATCGGGGTGGATGTTCTGGATGACCGATACCACCCGATCGCGCACATGCGGCAGGCTGACCTTGGACAGTTCAAAGGTGATGGCGCTGGCGATATGGGCACGTTCGTTATCAGTCTGGCTGAGCCAGAACTGGCGCGGCTGGCTGTAGTGATCGCCGAACGTCTCGTCTCGCTTGCGCAGTTTTTCCGATGGTTCGTTGCCGAGCTCGGTGTTGTCCTCATAAGTATGGAAGACCGTGCCGGTTTCGCGCGGGCCAGCATCTTCGCCCGCCTCATCGAGACTGTTTGGTTCGTAATTCGCACGCCCCTTGGGGATCATTGTCTGCATCATGCCGTCGCGCTGCATGTTCGCGAAGGGGCATTTCGGAGCGTTGACCGGAATCTGGTGGAAATTGGTGGTCCCTAGACGGGATTTCTGCGTGTCCAGATAGCTGAACAAGCGCCCCTGCAGCAGCGGGTCATTGGTGAAGTCGATCCCCGGCACCACGTTCGACGGCAGAAACGCCGATTGCTCGGTCTCGGCGAAGAAGTTGTCCGGCCAGCGGTCCAGCACCATCCGGCCCACGACCCGCAGCGGGGCGTCCTCTTCCGGAACGATCTTCGTGGCGTCCAGCACCGAATAGGGCAGGCTTTCGGCCAGCTCGTCGCTGATGATCTGAATGGCCAATTCCCATTCCGGGTAATCGCCCGCCTCGATTGCCTCGAACAGGTCGCGGCGGTGAAAGTCGTTATCCGCGCCCTGCAGCTTTGCACTTTCGTCCCAAACCAGCGACTGGACACCCAGCTTGGGCGTCCAATGGAACTTGACGAATGTAGATTTCCCTTCGGCATTGACTAGCCTGAAGGTGTGCACACCAAAACCCTGCATCATCCGCAGGCTACGGGGAATGGCACGGTCCGACATGGCCCAGATCAAGGTGTTCATCGTTTCGGGCATCAGCGAGATGAAGTCCCAGAATGTATCATGCGCGGAAGCTGCCTGCGGATAGCCGCGATCCGCCTCCATCTTCACGGAATGAATAAGGTCGGGAAATTTGATCGCATCCTGAATGAAGAAGACCGGAATGTTGTTACCGACCAGATCCCAGTTGCCTTCATCAGTATAGAATTTGACCGCAAAGCCCCGCACATCGCGCGGCGTATCAACACTGCCTGCCCCGCCCGCAACGGTCGAAAAGCGGGTGAAAACCGGAGTCCGCTTTCCCTTTTCGGCAAAGAGGCTGGCAATGGACAGGTCCGGGATCGCATCGGTGCACTCGAAATAGCCGTGCGCCGCGCTGCCGCGAGCATGGACGATCCGTTCCGGGATACGCTCGTGGTCGAAATGAAAGATCTTCTCGCGCAGAACGAAGTCTTCCAACAGCGTCGGCCCGTTGGACCCCGCTTTCAGGCTGTTCTGGTTATCCGACACCGGAACGCCGTGATTGGTTGTCAGCTGTTGATCATCACCCGCGCGCTGATGCGTTTCGCCTGCATTTCCTGTCTGGGCCTTCTTGTCCATGGTCGTCTCCGCTAGCTGGAAAATTCTGATCGCGGCGAAAGCCGCGCGTTCTTGCTACAGTTCTGTCACCCGGGAAAGCAGAGGCCGGCCCCGCAGCCGCCCAAGTGGGCAATCAGACGCGTCGGCCTATTCTACCACCCTTCTTGCAGAGGCTGCAGGTTCACAATTCCACGACGCCGTCGCCCGGCTTGCCCCAGCATTCCGCGCGGCTGGCGGCCACTTCGATCAACGTCAGGCCGGGCGTGTCGATCCCCTGTTCAAACCACTGGTCAAGTTCGTCCGTCCAATGCTTCTTGAACAGCGCTTTATCATCTTGATGAAGCTTTGCTTCGCCCGACAGCACGATCCAGGTATCCTGTCCTTGACAGGTGAGCTCGGTTGCAGGGTTCTCACTGAGTTCTTGAACCTTGCGGGTTTCGCCATTGCTGAAAAACCAGTTGCTGCCATCCCATTCGACCTGAGAATTATTCGACATCGGTCGGGACGATACGCCCCCGTCCTTCGCAACAGTGGACATAAAGCACAGATCCATGTCGCGCATCGCCTCAACAATAGTTTTCTTTTCCATGTCAGTTCATCCCATAATGTAGACCGGCTGTCTCTCTGAGGGCGCGTTGGAGTTCTGAACCGGACGGCCCAGTCCAAAGCCTGATTCAAGACTTGCCTTCCATCGGACCCAAACGAAACGGAGCTTTGCGGGTTCCGCCAGGCAGCCTTTGTTTATGCTTTCGGGTAATGCCCACCGGCACACCTCCTCCCTACTTCCGCCCCCTTCCGCCTCCCCGCCAGTCCCCGCGTCCATGTATGACTTGCCATGTGCGCGAGGCTGAGCCTCATGTGGGATACAAGAAGGAGGCGCCGGGCATGGTGAAGCGGTTGAGGTTGAACGAAAAATCGGTGCGCGAGGCGGCACCGGAGCCGGGTCGGGACTATCAGATTTTTGATAGCGAGGTGAGGGGATTTGCGATCTGCATCTACCGCTAGGGCAACCGGGCCTTCACGCTGGACTATCGCCATGCCGGGCGGCAGCGGCGGATGACGCTGGGGCGCTGGCCGGAATGGTCGACGGCGGCGGCGCGGGAGCGGGCCAAGGAGTTGCGGCGCGACATCGATGAGTGTGGTGCAGATTGGTTGCAGTCGCAGGAGATGCCGCGTGTTGCGGAGGCGAAGCCTAGCAAAACGCCGGGGCGGGCATGAACGCCATGACACCAATGTCTGCGGCAGATCGCAGTTCCGCTATCGATAACCCCTGCCCGGCCGAATGGCCTGCCCAACGCCTGGCTGAAGCCCGTAGCATCGTCGCCGATTTCGTCCATCAACCGGACAGTCTGATCATCCTCGCCTGCCGCGCCATCGCCGCGCATAGCCAGCCTGCTTTGTTTCGTAGGTGTTGGCCATGTCAGTTATCCTCCACCGTGAACACGAGGGTTTCGCCCTCGATGGTGAATGGCACACGCTTGATCAGCAGCTGTTCCATGGCCGTCTGGGGGACGCCGGGATAGGTCTCGGTCATGATCTTCATGATGCCGGGGCGATAGTCCTCGAAAAGGCAAGCATTCGTGGCCCATGCCACGAGGCCGGGCGTGTGAACGAGGGACGAGGAGGCGAGGCGATAGGTCGTTGCCATGTCACACCGTCCTTTCTGCGAAGGCCAGATGGTCTCGGAAGGCGCGCACGGCGTTGGTGAAATCGCCGCTGCGTTCCCGGTTGATGGACAGATAGAAAAACCGCCCCCCGTGCCGCAGAAAAGCGTCCGTCAGGCTGCCGGTGGCGAATTCGGACATGCTGAACCCGTCTGCCGTGTAATCCATCGGCGGCAGGATGTTCAGGAAATTGTCATAGATCTCTGCCGTGGTTTCGAACCACTGGCCGGCGCTACGGGTCTCGGCGCTGAAGCCGCGATTGATCAGCGCATAGGACTGATCGTGCCCGGCGATGCCGTCATGCAGTTTCTCGAATTTCATGGGCGTGGCCCTCCATTGTGGTGATGCGGCGGGGTTCTGTGGCCCCTTCCGCCGATGGGCGAAGCCTTTCCTCTTTGCTGTCGAAAGGCCCCGTGCCTTTCGGACGGCAAAGCGGGAAGGGCGCAGCCCTGCCCGCGGCCCTGGGGCTGACTGTCAAGGGGTCGGGAAGGTGGGGTGGTGCGGCCCGCAGCGCGGCACGCGCGAGGACACGGCCCGGCGGCCCGACGACGCGCTTGCGCGGCGCTGGCCCCTTGACCGGCAGACGCAGGGATGCGTGGCGGACAAGACAAACAGGAAAGTCGTCGGAATGGGGGTGAGCCGGGCCTGCCCGGTCGATCCCCCGGCCCGTCCGCAGATCATTTGGGCCCGCGCCCACGCGCGGGCTGCCAGCGAACTCTCCGGGCCGGAGGCCGTCGCGCAAGCGACCGGAGGAAAACGGCGAAGGGGCGGCTTGCGCCGCCCCTTGCCGGTTCACTCCTGGTCGTCGTCCCGTTTCGGGAAGGCGACCATATCGAGGCCGGGGAACATGTTGTGGCGGACCTGGATCGAGGTGATCTCGCCGGCGGCGTTGCGGTTGATGAAGAGGACGCCGCAGCTGTCCCAGAAGTTCTTGCCGTCCTTCTCGCCGGTTTTGACGCGGAGCTTCATGCTTTCGTTGGCCATTGGAGGTTCCTTTCCTGCTTGGCGTTTCGATGAAACCCCTGGGGACAGGGCAGACCAGGCGGCTGTCAAAGGCGAATTTGGGCCGCGAGGAATGGCCAGAGGCCAGGGGAAATTCGCCCTTGAAGGCCGAAGGCCGCCAGCCGCGCTGCCCTGTCATGGTTCATCGGTAACAAACGCCCCTTGCAGGACGGAAACCAGCTGGCCAGAGCAGCAAAGCGATCCGCGGACCGGCAGCGAGAGGGACGGCAGAGACTGGGACCGGCAGAGAGGTGACCGGATCAACCGCCGCGCCGCTGGCAGGGCCCGCACCCATTGCCTGCAACCCTGTTCTCGGCGGGATTTTAGCCCTTGGACAAGGCTGGTCGACCGGGGACTGGCGGGGGCGGTGCAAGCCTGCCCGATGATCCGGTGGCTCGCGCGACGACCTCCGGCCTTCCCGCGCAATGTGACCGTCACCCGGATGGGCCGAGACGGGCGGAGCAGGGCGGTCAGGACCGGCGCGCGAGGACTTGGCTCGGGACGAGACAGACCGCAGGTGCCGCAGCCGACCGCTTCGCCCGGACTGGCTCGGGTCCGGCCGGAGGCCGGACGAGGGCACGGTCGCCGGCTTGCCGGCGATGCGCCCAGACAGATGACAGCATTGTCCTGACTCTAGCTCAGCGCGACGCCGCCGGTCGGCCGTGAGCCCAAACTACCGCACTGTGCCGGCGCGACGTTCTGCGTAAGGCAGCGAAGGAGCCACGGGAAAGCCGACCCCAAGCAGCCTTCCGGTGGCTACTAACAAAGTTGCGGATGCAGCCTGCATTGCTGGCTGACCTTCCTGATGCCGCATTGTCAGAAGGAGAATTCAGGGTTATTGCTCTCATACCATTCCCGGATGGTTCTGTTCAGGTTTGAGAGCGCAAGTCCACGGCTCATGCGTATATCGAGCAATGCAAAGTCTTCCGTGAACTTTGCTGCATCGTCACCAGAAGCCGTGAATTCAAAACGCCCTCCAGAGCATTCGTCGTCTGGATCATCGCCGACAACGCGCCAACTACCGATGACTTCTCCGTCGCGAGTAATGACCTCACCCTGTGACAGACGCGGGTCATACCCGCTCTGCATCCACTCATCGTAGCCGACGAAGTTGATTGGATAAATCAGTGCCATCCCTCGACTTTGTCCGCAATGACCCTGCGACGCAAGTCGTCAAAAACAGTCAATTACATGCATCTTCGGCCCGCATTGGACTACGACGCGCCCGCGCGCCGCCCGGCCATTCACCGACGCGCGAGGATCTGGCTCGGGTCCGGCCAGCGGCCTGACGAGGGCACGGTCGTCGGCCTGCCGGCTATGCGCCCGACAAATATCGGACCTTCTCAATTTCTTGCGGATATAGCACCGGCCTTCCTGGACTATAAGGTCGCTTTGAACACCAAGATAACTGAAACGTGGGCACTCTCGTCGGACCAGCGATTCAGGTTTTGGATCCGGCGGGCATGGCAAGCGCATTCATCAACTGAGTCCGCACCTCCTTCGGGTCGCCACGCTCCATCGTCGCGATAACGAACACCGCCTTGCGGCCGGACGCCTTCGCCCAAGCCTGACCGATCTGCTCTTTCTCCCGACTATCGCGGCTTTCCTCTGGCGAACGGTCCTTGCCCTTGTATTCGACCACCAGAAGGCGGCCATCCTCCATGACGGCCACGAAATCCGGATAGAACTTGTCGGTCGAGGTCGGCAGCGAGAAGGAATTGGGATGTCTGCTGACGTTGCGGGTCCAGTATTTCAGACCCGGCAGGGAATCCAGCGCGAGGGCGCACTTTACCTCTTCGCCGCCATCCTTGCTGTCGAAGGTCGGCACCTCGTCCGGCCCCATGAAGTGGCGCTTGAACTTGTACATGCCGCGATACTTGGTCACATCGATATACATCTCGTCGAAGAACCGGATCCGGGTCCAGCCGCACCGCCCGCTCGGCCATTTCGATGGCCAGGACCCGATCCGCCTCGGCGCTTTCGCCCCAGCCGAACCGCGAAGAGAAATCGTACATGTTGGCGAGGCGGGAATAGGCCTCGGTATAACCGGGGTCCATGTCGAGCGCACGGCGGTAGAGCGAAATCGCGCGGGTGACGCCTGGACGGTCAAGCGAGGCCTCGAAGTGACGCCCCTGCAGGAGCAGGTCGTAGGCCGAGACGTCTGAGGTGCCTGCGCTCAGCAGACGTTCCTGCTCTTGCGGCGCGAGCCTCACGGCAAGCGCGTCGATGATCTTGGAGCGGACGTCGTCCTGGATGTCGAAAAGGTCGCCAAGCTGCCGGTCGTAGCGCTGCGCCCAGACATTGGAACCGGTCGTCAGTTGTACCAGCTGAACGCTAATCCTGATCTGCTCGCCTTCGCGCTGAACGCTACCATCCACCATGTGGGTGGCTCCGAAATGTTTCATCGTGTCGGCGACAGTTTCGGGTGAGCTGCGTAGCACGAAAGTCGTGTTTCGCGACAGGACATTCACCGCTCCGATGCGGGACAGGTCGGTCAAAAGATCCTCCGCCAGCCCTGATGACAGATAATCCTGTTCCGGATCACTGCTAGGCGGGATCGACATTCAGGATTTCCAATGGGGGATTTGAGTGATTCATAGGGTTCCATGTTTGGACATGGAGCCGATGATGGCCACGAAGCGCTATGAGTTGAACGACGCGCAGTGGGAGAGGATCGCCACGCTTTTGCCGGGTAAAGCGGGCGATCCGGGGCGGTCTGGCCTGGATAACCGCTTGTTTGTGAATGGTTGTCTCTGGGTTCTGCGGTCAGGTGCACATTGGTGCGACCTGCCGGAGCGCTATGGCAAGTGGAAATCCGTGCATCGCCGCTTCAGCCGCTGGTGTCATGCCGGGGTCTGGGAACGGGTGTTCGAGAGCCTGACGCAGGACCGTGACAACCAGTATCTGATGATCGACTCGACCATCGTGCGTGCCCATCAACAGGCGGCCAGTGGAAAAGGGGGGCGCGGGATCAGGCGCTGGGGCGTTCCCGAGGTGGACTGACCACAAAGATCCATATGCTTGCCGATGCGCTCGGGCGGCCCTTGCGGTTCCTCATCACGCCGGGCCAGACAGGCGACGTCACCGCGGCACCCATCCTGCTGGAGGGGCAGGAAGGCCGCGCGGTGCTGGCGGATAAAGCATATGACAGCAATGCCTTACGGGCGGTGATCGCGGATATGGGTGCACAGGTCGTGATCCCATCGAAACGCAGTCGCAAGATCATCATCCCTCACGACGCCATCATCTACCGCCAGAGAAACAACATCGAACGCTGCTTCGGTCGTCTCAAACACTTCCGACGCTTCGCAACCCGCTATGACCGACGCACCATCCACTTCTCAGGCTTTGTCCTGCTTGCCGCAGCTATGATCTGGTTGAGCTGAATGTCGATCCGGCCTAAGATTCTCGAAGGGTAGTACAGCAATTGTAACCGGCTCTTGCGGTGCCGCATCGCGTCCAAGGAACGTTTCGGCAGCGGCGACGACAATGAAGAGAGCGACGACCGTCGCAACGAGGGCCACGATCACCCGGAGCCCGGGTCGCCGCCGGGTGTACTCTTGCCCCGGCAAAACCAACACAGCGGACGGAGGCGCGTCATCGGGCGCCGGAGCCGCCGTGAGCCGATAGCCTTGCTTGGGCACTGTCGTCAGCCGCTTCGCGTCTTCCCCGCCGAGCGCACGCCGTATCTCCGAAATGCATTGGACGAGGCTGTCGTCAGTGACGTGCGTGTCGGGCCAGACCTCCCGCATCAGCGATTCCTTCGTGACGAGCCTCCCGCGATTTTGGGCCAAAAGGCGCAATACGCGTGCCGTCTGCGGCCGAAGAGGAACCTTCGTGCCATCGGGCGAGGTCAATTCCTCGTTTTCGGAATTGAATCTAAATGCACCGATCAAAAGGGTTTTTCGAGCTTTCGTCAAATTTCGGGCCAGCCTTCGTGACTTTCGTGGCCGCAAACGAGCTTGCTGACTTCAGGCGCTTCGATTGGCGCTGTAACCCGCACCAAACCAATTCCCAACCACGGAGACCATTATGTTCAGGGCAACCATCATTTCCACCATTTTCGCCGTCGGCGCCTTCCAAGTCTCGGCAGACCCGACCAACGACTATGACCTGTCGATCCTTCCTGCGGACGTCGCCGCACGTGTCATCGAGATGCAGAAACATGGCGACCGGTTCGAAGCGACGATCCGGGCGATCTTCGTTGAAGCAATGAAACCAGACTGGACCTTCGAAGACTCCGGTCAGGAGTCCGCCGACATCACGGTCGCGGACCAGAAAGACTGATCAACAGTACCGCATAAACGGCGGAGCCGGTTGCATTGACGCAAACTTATCGGCTCCACCGAACTATGCGTGAGGAACGATCTGTATTGTCGTGCAACGGACCCCGCCGGTCATCGGATAAAGTAAGTTTGATGGCATCGTCGGTTGCCGGCGGCGCTCCTCTTCCGACGCGCCGCCATGGTCGCGCAGGTCCGGGCGATATGGGATCGAAGGACCGACTGAGACTTCCCCTTTAACCGCCTTCCAGAATGTACCCGCGATATTTCGCGCCCTTGAAGCGATGCTGGACGACTTCCTGGTAGGCGGGGTTGAAGTACCAGTCGCGCGCCGCCAGCATGCCGGGGTATTCGAGGATGACAGCTCCTTCGATGTCGGGGCCCTCGAGCACTTCGAACGCCCCGTTGCTGTGCGCCTTGTCAGTGACGATGGTCAGGGGATGATACAGACGAACGGTCTCTCGGGCTTGCCGCAGAAACGCCCTTGCAGCCTTGGCATCTCGCCGCGCCGTTAGCCGAAAATCGATCAACTGGTTGAGCTGGTCCACGGCGCGCCATAGATAACACCGGCGTCCGCCGACGCGGATGTAGGTCTCATCGACATGCCACTGCAGCCCGCGCCAGGAACGATGGCCACCATAGGCCCGTTTGCGGATCTCGGGGCCGAACTTCCTGACCCAGCGGGGACGGTGGAGGCATCGACCGTCACCCCGCGCTCGGCCAGCAAATCGCGGACGTCGCGGCACGACAGCGGGTAGCGACAGTACCAGCGCACCGCCAAAAGGATAACCTCCCGAGGAAAACGATGCCGCTTGAACGGATTCTTGCGCTGTGCCATCGGATCCCCATCGTTACCAACCCAAGGAACTTGCTGTGGTCGGGCAGTAAATGCAACGGACCCGTCACCCGCGTCAGTTCACGCTTCAGACGCCGGATCTCAGCATCCTTCTCCGTCTCGCCCGACGACGCTCTCTCGAACTTGCGCTTCCATGGGTAAAGAGAGTGCGCGCTCACCCCGAGCCGCTGCGAAACCTCCGAAACCGGATAGCCGCGTTCGGTGATCTGCGCGACCGCGTTTCGCTTGAGCTTGTCGCTGAAATTGCCTTTGCCCATCCTGGCCTCCTTGCCTCAAAATTAGCGAAGAGGGCGTCTGCGAACCTACGGGCTATTCACTGTGGTGCCGTTTTCCCGAAGGCGTCGATACCGGCGCGATCGCGCAGACCTGCGTGGAGGGCAACGTCGTGCTTGCCCCGGCAATGTCTTCAGCCCCTCGCAAGGCGCGGCCGTCTTCATGCGCTTCAATGTGGCGCAGATGGCGGATCTGCGAGTCTACGATGCGCTGGAACGCGCCATGCGATGGCGCGGCCGCGCGATCCGGTCAGCGGGCGATGCGATCCGTCGTCGCGGCATCGAACAGCGAGACCTTGCTGCGGTCGATGGCGAGGCCGATGCGGTCGAGATTGGTTTCATCCATCCGGCCGGGCAGCTTGGCGGTCAGCGACCGGTCGCCGATCTCGAACAGCACATAGCATTCCGAGCCAGTATTCTCGATCATGGTCGGCGTCACCAGCAGGTCGGGCGTATCGCTGAGCACCAGATGCTCGGGGCGGACACCGAAGATCACGTCGCGGGGCAGGTCGGCCCCGAAACCGGCATCCATCTGCACCAGATGCTGACCCATGCGGACGGCATCGCCCTCGATGATGGCGGGGCACAGGTTCATGGGCGGGCTGCCCATGAAATCCGCGACGAATGTATTCGCCGGGTGCTCATAGATCTCCTGCGGGGTGCCGATCTGCTGAACATAGCCGCCCTTCAGCACGACGATCCGGCTGGCCAGCGTCATCGCCTCGATCTGGTCATGGGTCACATAGACGATCGAGGCATGGGTGCTGCGGTGCAGTCGCTTTATCTCGGCCCGCATCTCGACCCGCAGTTTGGCGTCGAGATTCGACAGCGGCTCGTCGAACAGGAACAGCTTGGGGTCGCGGACCAGCGCCCGGCCCATCGCCACGCGCTGCCGCTGGCCGCCCGACAGCTGGCTGGGGCGGCGGTCCAGCAGATGGTCGATCTGCAACAGCTTTGCGACCTCGGTGATCTTGTCCCGCGCCTGCGCCTTGGGCACGCGGCGGATCTTCATGCCGAAGCCGATATTCTCGCCCACGCTCATGGTCGGATAAAGGGCATAGGACTGGAACACCATTGCGATGTCGCGGTCCTTGGGCGGCTCGTTGGTCACATCGCGCCCGCCGATGGTCAGGGTGCCGCTGGTGATTTCTTCCAGACCGGCGATGCAGTTCAGCAGCGTGGACTTGCCGCAGCCCGAGGGGCCGACCAGCACGAGGAACTCGCCCTGCGCCATTTCGATGTTGATGTCATGCAGGATCTCGACGGCGCCATAGGCCTTCTTGAGGCTGCGCGTTTCCAGCGCCGTTGCGGCGGGGGTCGTGTCTAGGGCCATGCTGTGTCTCCTTGGTCGGGCGCGGGGCCGGTCGAGTCGCGAACGATCAACTCGGCGCGGTTCAGGGTTTGAAGAGATCTCGGGTCTGCCCCGCCGATCAGGTCGATCAACGCATTGGCCAACGGGGCGCAGGCGTCGCGCAGGGGCGCGCGGGTCACGGTCAGCGAGGGCGAGAAATTGATCGCGTCCAGCAGGGGCAGAGAATCGTCATGGGCCATGATCGACACATCCCGAGGCACCGACAGGCCGCGGTCCCGGACAGCATGCATCACGCCCTCGGCCAGTAGCATCGAGCTGCAGATGAAGGCGGTTGGCGGCGCGCCCCGCTGTCCGGCCAGAAGCGAGAGTGCCTGCCGGTATCCGGCGGCCTCGGAGGGCGTGTCATGGGTCAGCGCGCCCTCGACCACCGGCAGCCCTGCCTCGGCCATCGCGGCCAGAAAGCCGTCGCGGCGGCGAGTCGCATAGCTGTAGCCTTCGGCGCCGTTCAGATAGGCGATGCGCTTGTGGCCAAGCGCGGTCAGAAGCTGAACCGATTCGGCCGCGAGGGCGAAATTGTCGATGGTGAAGAAGGGATAGTCGGCATCCAGCCGGTCGCGGCCATGCACGACGAAGGGGATGCCGCGTTCTCGCAGGAAGACGACGCGCGGATCGTTCGGTGCCGGAGCATTCAGGATGAACCCGTCCAGCAGGTCACGATCCAGCATCCGACGATAGGCCTTGACCGGGTCGCGACCCTGATCGACGGCAAGGACCAGGTCGGTGTCGCGCGCCGCAAGCGCGGCCGACAGGCCGACCAGAATTTCCAGGAATGTCTGGTCGGCGCGCAGATCGGCACTGGTCTTGACGATCATGCCGACCATCCCCGCCCGCCCGGTCACCAGCCTCTGTGCGCTGCGATTGGCGCGATATCCCATTTGTTCGGCCATCTCCCGCACACGTTTGCGGGTCTTCTCCGAAACCTCGGGAAAGTCGTTCAGGGCGCGGCTGACCGTCGCCGGCGAGAGGCCGAGATGGTCCGCAATGTCCTTCAGTGTCGCCATGGTCCGATCTTCTGCAAGATTTCTGTAAGTTTCCGATTTCTCTGAAGAATGCACGAAATTTTCCCGCTTGCATAGAGTTTTTTGTTGATTCAAAACGTTTTGAATATTTTTGCATGGCTGCTATGTTGGCGCCGAATCGAATCCACGGCTGGAGTGACTCCGATGCAAGAATGGTGGCGCGACGCGATCATCTACCAAATCTATCCCCGGTCCTTTCAGGACAGTTCCGGCGACGGCATCGGCGATCTGAAAGGGATCACCAGCAGGCTGCCGCATATCGCCTCGCTGGGGGTGGACTGCATCTGGCTGTCGCCGATCTTCATGTCGCCGCAGAAGGACATGGGCTATGACGTGTCGGACTACTGCGATGTCGATCCGATCTTCGGCACGTTGGTCGATTTCGATGCCCTCATCGCCACCGCCCATGATCTGGGCCTGAAGGTGATCTCCGATCAGGTCCTCAGCCACACCTCGGACCAGCATCCCTGGTTCAAGGAAAGCCGAGCCGACCGCGACAATCCCAAGGCCGATTGGTATGTCTGGGCCGATCCGCTGCCCGATGGCTCGCCCCCCAGCAACTGGCACAGCCATTTCGGCGGGCCGGCCTGGGAATTCGATGCCACCCGCCGGCAGTATTACCTGCACAATTTCCTGGCCTCGCAGCCGGACCTGAACTTCCACAACACCGACGTTCAGGACGCCATTCTGGATACCTGCGAATTCTGGCTGAAGCGCGGGTTGGACGGGTTCCGGCTGGATACCGTTAACTACTACTTTCACGATGACGAACTGCGCTCGAACCCGGCGGCGAAATCCGCGCATCAGGTCATGGCGACCGATCTCTACGGGATGCAGCAAAACATCTACAACAAGACCCGGCCCGAGAATCTGGGATTTCTGCAAAGATTGCGCACGCTGACCGACCGTTATGGTGATATCATGATGGTCGGGGAAGTGGGCGAGATGGGCGACCGCTCGATCGAGATCATGGCGGAATACACCGCCGGAACCGACCGGCTGCATATGTGCTATTCCTTCGCCATGTTGTCAGAGGTCTTCACAGCCGAGCATTTCCGCCGCTGCATCGCGGGTTTCCAGAAGGGCGCGCCGGACGGCCATCCCTATTGGTCCTTCTCGAATCATGACGTGATGCGCCACCCGTCGCGTTGGGCCGATCACGCCGTCAGCCATGACGCGATCGCCCGGCTGAGCTGCGCCATGCTGATGGCCTTCGAGGGCACCATCGGCATCTATCAGGGCGAGGAACTAGGCCAGGAAGAGACGGTCATGCAGTTCCACGAACTGACCGATCCGCCCGCACTGCGCTTCTGGCCCGCCGTCAAGGGTCGCGATGGCTGCCGCACGCCGATGGTCTGGGACGCGGCCGAACCCCATGCGGGCTTCAGCATCGGCACCCCCTGGCTGCCGGTCAAGGCGCCGCAGAAGGCCCGCGCCGTCGATGCGCAAGAAGCCTCGGCGGACAGCATCCTGAAATTCTATCGCAAGGTCATCGCCTTCCGGAAGGCCAGCCCGGCGCTGACCGTCGGCAAGACCACCTTCCTCGACGTGCCCGAGCCGGTCCTGGGCTTCCGTCGCGAGGCGCCGGGCCAGGTGCTGACCTGCCTGTTCAACCTGTCGGCCGAGCCGGTCGCGTTCCGGCTGGGCGGCAAGGCCGCGATCACCGGCCCCGCCGAGGCCGGGCTGGACGGCGGCACGCTGACGCTGCCCGGCAACGGCTTTGTCTATCTGCAGCATGACGGGGCGCTGTCCCTGACCGCCGCGACGTTTGAAACCACATCCTGATTGAAGACCCCAAGGGAGGAAAACCATGACGAAATTCTTTGGCCTGACGGGCCTGCTGCTGTGCACGGCCATGCCGGCCTTCGCCTTCGAGGACGGCAAGATCCTGATCTGGACCGGCGCGAACCGCGACAAGGCCGCGCTGGAAGCCGCGGTGAAACCCTTCACCGAGGAATACGGCGTCGATGTCTCGGTCGAGGTCGTGGACCCCGATCTGGCGCAGAAATTCCAGCAAGCCGCTTCGACCGGCGACGGCCCCGACATCGTGATGTGGGCGCATGACCGCTTTGGCGAATGGGCCTCGGGCGGATTGATCAGGTCGGTCCAGCCTTCGGCGGAATGGAGCGACGGCGTGCTGGCCTCGGCCATGGACGCGGTGCGGTTCGACAATGTGACCTGGGGCTATCCGGTCAGCGTCGAGGCGGTGCACCTGATCTATAACACCGACCTGATCGAGACCCCGCCATCGTCCTTCGAGGATCTGATCGCGATGAGCTATGACGGTCAGAAGATCCTGTGGGACTATAACAACGCTTATTTCACCATGCCGCTGCTGATGGCGAATGGCGGTTTTGCCTTCCAAAAGATCGACGGTTCCTATGACGGATCGAAGACCGGCGTGAACAATGAAGGCGCGATCAAGGGCGCGACCATGCTGAAACGCCTGATCGACGAGGGCCTGATGCCCTCGGGCGTCGATTACGGCGTGATGGACGGTGCGATGAACAAGGGCGAGGTCGCGATGGTCCTGAACGGACCCTGGGCCTGGCCGTCGCTGACCGAGTCCGGGATTAATTTCGGCGTCGCGCCGATCCCCAGTGTTGACGGCGCCGTTTCGACGCCCTTCCTGGGCGTGTTGGCGATGGCGGTGAACGCGGCGACCCCGAATGCCGATCTCGCGGTCGAGTTGCTGGAAAACTATCTGCTGACCGATGAGGGGCTGGCCACCTGGAACGCCACCGGGGCGCTTGGCGCACTCGCCGATGTTTCGGCCGCCGCGGCGCAGGACGATCCTCATGTCTCTGGCATGCTCAAGACGGCCGAGACCGCGGTGCCGATGCCCTCGAACCCCGAGATGGGCGCCTATTGGGCGGCGATGGCTCCGGCACTGACGAACATCACCACCGGTGCGCAAGACCCCGCAACGGCCCTGAACGACGCCGCCGCGCGCATTCTGGGCGGGAACTGATCTCCTCCGTCAGGCGGCGGCAGCGCGCCGCCGCCTGCGAACGGCCCCGGGCTTTCCCTCGCCCGGGGCCACCAATCCCGATGACCCATGCGGAGGACCCCATGAGCGTGACCCATGATCTGCCCAAGCCCAGGCCGCTGCCGCGCCTGCTGGTGGTGGGCCTCGTTTCAGCGGCACTCCTGTGGGGGGCCTTCTCGCTCTATTCCATGGGTCAGCCGCTGTTCGGCGCGATCCTGCTGGGGCTGGCGACCTGCTTTGCCGTGGTCTTCGGGTCCGAACGCTTCTATGGCAGCCGCTTCATCTTTCCGGGCATCGCCGCCGTCCTGATCTTCATCGCCTTCCCGGTGATCTATACGATCTGGATCGGCTTTACCAATTTCAGTTCGTTCAACCTGCTGACATATGAACGCACGATCGAGGTGCTGACCTCGCGCGGGACGGTCGATCAGGCGACCGAACAGCCCTTCGCAGTCGCATCCGATGGCGAAGCCTATCGCATCTGGCTGCCCGACAGCGGGCTTTTGTCTGATCCGGTCTCGCTGACGGCCGAGGAAACCGCCGCCCTTTCGCCCGCCGCGGCGCCCGCGACCCTGCTGGAGCGTCGCGAAGCGATCAAGCTGCGCGAGGGGCTGGGCCTGCTGACGCTGGAGACGCCGGACGGGCAGATGATCCGCAATACCGGGCTGCGCAGCTTTGCCTCGGTCGTGCCGGAATATGTGCGGACCGATACCGATCACCTGACCCGCAAGGACGGTACCGTCCTGACCGCCAATCACGAAAAAGGCTTCTTCGAGACCGAGGCCGGCGAACAGGTGCCGCCCGGCTGGCGCGTCAATATCGGCTTCGACAATTTCAAGCGTATCTTCGCCTCGGAAGGAATCCGGGGACCGACCCTGTCGATCTTCGTCTGGACCTTCGCCTTTGCCGGGCTGTCGGTGCTGGCCTGCTTTTCGGTCGGGTTGCTGCTGGCCGTGATCTTGCAATGGGAGCATCTGCGCTTCAAATCCGTCTATCGCGTTCTGCTGATCCTGCCCTATGCGGTGCCGTCCTTCATCTCGATCCTTGTGTTCAAGGGCCTGTTCAACCAGAATTTCGGCGAGATCAACCTGATCATCGAAGCCCTGTTCGGCATCCGCCCGAACTGGTTCACCGATGCGACGCTGGCCCGGACAATGGTGGTGATAGTGAACACGTGGCTCGGCTATCCCTACATGATGCTGCTGGCGATGGGCTTTCTTCAGGCGGTGCCCGAGGACCACAAGAAGGCGGCCGCACTTGAGGGCGCTTCGGCGCTGCGGGTGTTTTTCACCATCACCCTGCCGCAGATCATCCCGCCCTTCCTGCCGCTGCTGATCGCCGCCTTCGCGTTCAACTTCAACAATCTGGTGCTGATCTTTCTGCTGACGCGGGGCCTGCCGGATATTCCCGGCACGGTGATCCCGGCGGGCCAGACCGACATTCTGGCCTCGTTCACCTATCGCCTCGCCTTCGACAATGCCGGCCAGCAATTCGGCCTTGCCGGGGCGATCACGCTGATCATCTTCCTGGTCGTCGCCGCGATCAGCTACGCCAACTTCGTCGCGATGCGTCGGGCGGCTCAGCGCCGCTCGGGCCGCCCGGTCTGAGGAGCCCGCCATGATCGTCGAACGTCCCCGCGACCTGCGCACCAAGAAGATTCTTGCCCATGGCTTCCTGCTGATCTTCCTGGTGCTGATCATGTTCCCCTTCATGATGGTGCTGTCGATCAGCTTCCGCGAGGGGAACTTCTCGGTCGGCTCGCTGATCCCGGAAAATCCGACTCTGGAACATTGGGTTCTGGCCTTCGGCTTCGACTATACCCGCCCCGGCGGCGAGGTCGTCTCGCCCCCCTATCCGGTGCTGATCTGGATGTGGAACTCGATCAAGATCGGGGTTATCGCCGGGCTGGGCGTTCTGGCCATCGCCACCATCTCGGCCTATTCCTTCAGCCGAATCCGCATTCGCGGCAAGGCGGCGATGCTGGACGGGCTGTTTCTGATCCAGATGTTCCCGACCACGCTGGCGCTGGTCGCAATCTTCGCGATCTTCGACGCGCTGGGCGAGGTCACGCCGCTTCTGGGGCTGGACAGTCATGTCGCGCTGATCCTGATCTACCTGTCGGGCGTCACGCTGCATATCTGGACGATCAAGGGCTATTTCGACTCGATTGACCCTGCGCTGGACAACGCGGCGGCCATCGACGGGGCAACGCCCTGGCAGACCTTCCGCTTTGTCTTCCTGCCACTGGCGGTACCGATCATGGCGGTGGTCTTCGTGCTGGCCTTCATCGGCTTCATCAACGACTACCCGATCGCCTCGGTCCTGATCCGGTCGGAAAACAAGATGACGCTGGCGGTCGGCGCACGGCTGTATCTGAACGAGTTCCGCTATCTCTGGGGCGATTTCGCGGCGGCGGCCATCCTATCGGGCCTGCCCATCACGGTCGTCTTCCTGATCGCGCAGCGATACCTGGTCAAGGGCCTCAGCGACGGCGCCGTGAAAGGCTGATCCGGACCAGAGCCCCCGCCCCCGATTTCTGCAACATCCGTGCTCGCTTCCGACCGCCTCAGCGCAGGTCGGTCGGGCGAGGCACGCCAAACGTCAACATCACAACACTGGTTCAAGAGGAGAAACACATGAAACCATTGTTCACTGCGGCCGCCGTATCGGCCATGCTGGCAGGCGGCATCGCACATGCCGATCCCGTCTTCACCACCTCGGGCTATCTGCGCATCGGCGTCGGCGAAAGCAACGACGGCGACATGGCTGCGATGGGACTGAATGGCGCCTGGTCGAAATATCGTCTGGGCAACGAAGACGATTTCTATGGCGAGTTCGGTGTCGGCCTGAACCAAGATCTGGGCAATGGCAGCGCCGTGGTCGGCGGAATCCGCTATCACGTCGCGGGCGACAGCAACGACCTGACCGACAACGGCAATTTCGATGCCGATCTGGCCCTGCGCGAAGCCTGGGTCGGGGTGAAGGGTCTGGGTGCCGGTGCCCTCGCGGAATCGACCGTCTGGGCCGGCCGGCGCTACTACAAGCGCAAAGACATCCACATCAATGACTTCTACTACGAGAACTACTCGAACTGGAACGGCTATGGCGCCGGGGTCGAGGACATCAAGCTGAGCTTCGGCAAGCTCTCGCTGGCGGGTTTCTTCGAGCGTGACGGCCGCGTCCACACCTGGGACGCGCGGGTCGAGGACATCAAGCTGAGCGAAGACTGGACCGGCGAAGTTGGCGTCGCCTACGCCACCGTGCATGGCGATGCGACCGGCGACAACGGCATCGCGCTGCGCGGCCATGTGCAGAAGAACAACTTCTACGGTGGCTTCCTGAAGGCCAGCCTGATGTACAGCAACGGCGCCGCCTTCGGCTTCGCGGCCGACGGCTCGCCCGATACCAGCAAGGACCACTCGCTGACCCGCGCGCAGGTCCACGGCCTCGTGCCGCTGGGGGACAAGACCGAACTGTTCTTCGTCGGCCTGCACCAGATCGACGACAATGACGGCGACAAGTCGAAATGGACCTCGGTCGGTGTACGTCCGCACTACACGATCAACGACAATTTCGCCGTCGAGGCCGAACTTGGCTATGATCATGTCAAGGACAGCAGCGGCAGCCGCGATCTGACCAAGCTGACGCTGGCCGGGATCTATACCTTCGGCAAGAGCGGCTTCTGGGAACGCCCGCAACTGCGTGCCTATGCGACCCACGGCTCGTGGAGCGATGTCGGCGCGATCTCGAAACAGGCGGCCTACGGCACCGACACCTCGGGCACGACCGTCGGCCTGCAATTCGAGACCTGGTTCTGAGAACATCGTTTTCAGCCTGAGAATAGTCGGGGGCGGAGGGCCGGTGGCCTTCCGCCCTTATGTCACCCGCGCCCTGCCCTTGCGCAGGTTGCTTGTCCGCGATCAGTTTGACGACGGCGGCATCTCCGGCACGGCGCTGAAGCGGCCCGGCCTGAAACGCCTGATGGTCAATATCGAGGACGGGTCGATCGACGCTGTCGTGGTCTACACGATCGACCGCCTCCCGCTCGCTGGTCGACTTTGCCAATCTGGTAGGGGTCCGTTGCATTAACTGCCCGACCACAGCAAGTTCCTTGGGTTGGTAACGATGGGGATCCGATGGCACAGCGCAAGAATCCGTTCAAGCGGCATCGTTTTCCTCGGGAGGTTATCCTTTTGGCGGTGCGCTGGTACTGTCGCTACCCGCTGTCGTGCCGCGACGTCCGCGATTTGCTGGCCGAGCGCGGGGTGACGGTCGATGCCTCCACCGTCCCCGCTGGGTCAGGAAGTTCGGCCCCGAGATCCGCAAACGGGCCTATGGTGGCCATCGTTCCTGGCGCGGGCTGCAGTGGCATGTCGATGAGACCTACATCCGCGTCGGCGGACGCCGGTGTTATCTATGGCGCGCCGTGGACCAGCTCAACCAGTTGATCGATTTTCGGCTAACGGCGCGGCGAGATGCCAAGGCTGCAAGGGCGTTTCTGCGGCAAGCCCGAGAGACCGTTCGTCTGTATCATCCCCTGACCATCGTCACTGACAAGGCGCACAGCAACGCCAAGGTGATCGGCGAGATAAACGACCGGCTCGGGCCGGAGCGCACAATCCGCCATGTCGATCGCAAGTATCCGTACGTGCCGGCTGCTCGGCGCGACGGTCGCGGTGATCGGCTGCGGTTCGGTCGGGGCGCCGGTCGCCTGCGCGCTGGCCCAAGCGGGCGTCGGCCGCCTTATCCTGGTCGATTCCGAAACGCTGACGTGGCCCAACGTGGGACGCCATCCGCTCGGCGCCACGACCGTGGGGCGCAATAAGGCCGAAGCCTTGGCCGAACGGCTGCGGGCCGACTTTCCACATCTGAAAGTCGAACATCGCGCTTGCGGCCTACATCAGCTGATCGTGCACGACGAGGATCAGCTCGCAGCGGCCGATATGATCGTCGCTGCGACCGGAAGCTGGGTCGCCGAAAGCGCGCTCATCCTGTGCTGGCCAGATCCAGGCTGGATAGACGCCTTCTCTGGCGATCTCGACCAGTTCGCGTTCGAGTTCGGGTTCGAGTGATTGCGACGAACAATAGAGCGCGGTGGGGGGCGAGGTATCGAGCATCACGGCGTTGGCGATCGGCGCATCTGCCCGCAAATTGTAGCGCAGGCTCTTGGAGAAATGGCGATCACGCATCGCCTCGATCAGGCGCAGTTCTCGATCATGATCGAAGGGTATCCATTGCGCGGTGACGGGCATGACGGCGATCTGCCGGATCTCGGCATAGTTGCCATGCATGTTGAAGGTGGCGATGATGATCAGATGGGCACCCTCGACAGCTTCCACGTCGCGGATCTTTTCGCCGGCGATCTTGTCGAAACGCGCACACAGATCCTCGTCCATGAAGAAGGCCATGTCGGGCAGGTGCTTGAACCGGATTTTCCGCCCATATTGCGACGGTTCCATGTCCTTCAGCTCGGCCACAATCACGCCCAGGGGCATGGGCTTGCCCTTGACCGGCTGAAGATGATGCAGGAAGCGCCGCCGGGCCGCCGCCAGCTCCTCTTTCTTGTCGGCGGAAAACATGGGCGGGACCAAGAGCACCGAGGACAGCGGCATGGATTTCGCGTTTGCCCGCTCGGCCGCAGCGGTCAGCTCGCGATGAACGATCCACCAGGACCGGCGCACATAGGCCGGTCGCCACATGGTCAGGCCAGCGGCATCCCAGAGGAAATGCAGCAAGCCGAGCAGTCCCAGCTTGCTCGAGCTTGCCTCGGCCACGGTGGGTTCGTGATCGCCGGCATCCGGGGCGACGCCCCGCCGGCCACGGACGGAGAGGGGAAAATCCAGCTTGAGGGTAGTCTCGCCGCTGTCATCGGTGGTGATGGCCTTGCCTTCGACCTGGCCGAGACCTGACAGTTCCGGCGGCATGGCGAAGCTGTCGCAGGAGGGGTCATGGGCGTGTCCGGTGCCGGGCATCCGCTTCAGGTAATACTCGCCCTGGATCTTGGCCACATACATGAGCGGGGATGCTGGTGAACAGAGGCAGGCCGGCCGGGCCTTGTTCTGATGGGCTGTTGCGAGGATGCCTTGCCAGTTCGGCGATGCGGCATCGAATGTTTCCGGGCCGAGCTGATAGCGGCTGGCGGGGACGGCAACATCGACTGAACGCATAAAGATCACCTGTCGAAAATCACTGACCTCGGGAATTGCGGAAATCTATCTTGATGTGTATATACCGATCATACATCAGAGGATATACGCATGGCAATCCTGATCAGAGGCGACGAGATCGACGCATTGGTCGAGAAATACTGTGCCATGACGGGCCAGAGCAACAAGAGCGAGGCGGTGCGCCGCGCGCTGGCGGCACAGATCGAGGCGCTGGCGGCCAAGGAAAGCTTGGCGGACCGGGTTGCGAAGATTCAGCGGCAGGCGGCTGACGGCGGATTTGTCGCCCCGAAAAGCTCCGACAAGGCATTCATGGATGAGATGTGGGGCGAAGGCTGATGTTTCTCGATGCCAGCGCGCTGGTCGCGGTGCTGCTGAAGGAATCTGACGGCACCGCGCTTCTGAAGGCGATGGAGGCCGCACGCGGCAGGCTGCGGTTTTCGCCGGTGGTGCGGATGGAGGCGGTTCTGGCGCTGGTGCGCGCGCGGATCGAGACGCGCGGCAAGGGACCAGCAACCGGCGCCGACAATGCCGATGCGACGGGGCTGGTCGATCAGCTGCTGGAAGCCCTGGAAGCGCAAGAAATGCCGATCACCAGCGAGATCGGCAAGGCTGCGATCGCGGCCCTGGCGATCTATGGCAAGCAAGTCGGGCATCCGGCGCAGCTGAACATGGGCGATGCGCTGTCCTATGCCTGCGCCAAGGCCGAAGGGATTCCGCTGCTCTACAAGGGGCGGGATTTCAGCGAAACGGATTTGGCGTAGTAAGATAGATGGGGTTGCCTATGACTAATACCGCTCCAGTGATCATCTCACTGTTTGCGCTTGGGGTATCGGGGGCCGCGCTCTGGGGACAGATACAAAGCTCATCCGAGACGAATGAAAGAGGGCAGCTTGTCGCGCTGATCAACGCATGCGTGGCTTTGTCACAGCATCACTATAGCCCTCGTGTTGGTAACGACGGTGGGCCATGGGCAGACAAAACGAGGGCACTGGCGCTATGCCTTTCCAGCCCGGACCCATCGGCCTGCAGACTCGAAGTTAATGAAGCTGATGATAATGACCTGTGCTGACGATCAACGCATCAGCGGCTTATACGATGTGCGTCAAAGAAAAGGACCGCCCGAGGGCGGCCCAAGTGAACCTTCGTCGCAGAAGGAAACCCTGAAAAGTGGGATCTTTGATCCCCTTTCGTTCTCGGTCAGAATAGGCAACGCAATGGCCTGCGTCAATCGCATTGCCAGACAGCGCGAGCCTGGACCGGCGCGGTGCTGCGCAGCAGCTCGCGCGCTCGGGCGCGGGCCTCTTCGTAGGCCTGCGCGGCACGGCGGGCGGCATCCTTCTGCTTCGAGAACGGATCGCCATGCAGACCGAAGAACACCGGCGCAGCCGCTGTATAGGCCTGCTCGAACACTTCCAGCGAAAGGCTGTTGCCATTGATGACGCCGCCGGCGATCCCGCGTGTGCTGATCTGGATATAGGCCATGTGGTAGGTGCTGCGGGACAACTCTACCGCTTCCACCCAGATATGCCGTGCCGGGTCAAAGCCCTGGCTTTCCAGCGCATCGGCGAGCGCCAGAACCATGCCGCCCGCACCGGCCGCGGGTTCTGACACAGTGATGAAACCCTGCGCCTCGATCTGTGCGCGGGCATCGCCAAGGCTCATATCGGCGATCAAGCGGCTGACCTCATAGGGCGTGAAAAACTGCCCGAGGCCCGCATCAAGCGCACCGATCTCGGCCGCGACCTGGCCGATGAAGTCGATGCCGCCGCCGGCAATGGCCTCGATGGAGAGGGCCATCATTTCAGGCATGCGCCGCACATCGTCCTTGTTCGGGAACCTGCCGACGCAGGCCATATAGTCCGCTTCCAGCCTGTCCCGCTGATCGGCGAAAGGTGTGGCGCGCTTGGCAAGGGCGCAATAGGCCATTTCGCAGAACAGGCGGAAGATCTCGGTGCGGGTTTTCGAGCGGTCGAACTGGTCGAGGGCGCGCAGGAATGCGGTGACGGCGGGATGGGTCATGTCAAAATCCTTGTGGGAATGGGGTAGGGTGCCGCGCCGTCAGGCGCGGCGCGCGGGCATCACTGGTTGCGCGCTTGGCTCAGGGCCAGCATGATCGCGGTCCTGTTGGCGGCCACATCATTGCTGATCTGGTCATAGGGCTTCGACCAGTCGACCGGCGTTTGCAGAAGGGCGTCCATGATCGCGAAAGCGCCTCTCCGGGTGCGGCGATCGCCGCCCCGTCCGCCGCCGATGCACATGCCTGATGCGACATGAACGACCTGCCAGCGTTTGTGCTGCTTGAAAACGCCAAGCCCCGACCGGCAATAGGCGGTCACGGTCTGGTCGCCATAGAGGCTGTTCGGGATCGTGATCATCTGTTGTGCATGGGTCATCGAACTGATCCTTGAATGTCAGGGGATGCGGTTGCCGCCGCGCCATCCGGCGCGGCGCTGTCGGGTCAGATGCGGGTCCAGTCGCGGGACATGATGTTGCTGATGGAATAGCGCCCGCCGGTTTCGGTGCTGATGAACACCGTGCGGTTGCTGCGCCCCCATTTTTCCTTTGCGACGCGGAAGGTCTGCAACTCAGCGCCATCCGAAAACCGCAAGGGCGTCGTCAGGTGGATCACGTCACCGGGTTTCAGTCGCCGATTGCTGCGTGCGGCATGGTCGCGGCAGCGCTGCCGCCAAGTGTCAACGGCGGAGCAAAAACCGGCCACGGGGCGGCGCAAAAGCAGGCCACTTTCTTGCGCGCTTGAGCCCGCCGGGAGGGCGTAGCCCGAGCGGCGGGCTCAAGCGCGCGTTGCGGTTTTCTATGGGGTCTGGCCGGCGTTTCGGGCCCGACTTTGCGCGAGCCTGTAGCTCTCGCCATTCATCTCGAGGATGTTGACGTGGTGGGTCAGGCGGTCGAGCAGAGCGCCGGTCAGCCGCTCTGTTCCGAAGGTCTCGGTCCATTCGTCGAACGGCAGGTTGCTGGTGATGAGCGTGGCGCCGCGCTCGTAGCGTTGCGAGATCATCTCGAAGAGTAGCTCGGCGCCGGTCTTTGACAGAGGCACGAAGCCCAGTTCATCGATGATGAGCAGTTTGACCGAAGCCAGCTGCTTCTGGAGCCGCAGGAGGCGGCGCTCGTCGCGGGCTTCCATCAACTCGTTGACCAGTGCCGCGGCCGTAGTGAAGCTGACCGACATTCCTTTCTGACAAGCGGCCAGTCCCAGCCCCAGAGCAACATGCGTCTTGCCCGTGCCACTCGGTCCGAGCGCAATGACGTTTTCGCGCCGCTCGATCCATTCGCAACGGGCAAGGTCCAGCACCTGCATCTTGTTGAGCTTCGGGATCGCCTTGAAGTCGAAGCTGTCCAGGCTCTTCTTGGCGGGGAACTTTGCAACCTTGATCCGGCGTTCGATCATCCGTCCCTCGCGGTCGATCAGTTCCAGTTCGACCAGTCGGGCGAGGAACTGGACGTGGTCCAGGCCCTCGGCTGCACATTGGCGCGCCAGCTTCTCGTGCTCCCGCAAGAAGGTCGGGAGCTTCAGCGTCTTCAGGTGATGAGCAAGCAGGATCTGCGGCGCACCGGTCATGCCGCGTCTCCCGACAGCAGAGACATGTAGCTTGCCGCCGAGGTGGTCCCCACGTTGGCCCGCGGCAGGTAGGGATAGACATCGAGGTCCAGCTTCGGCGGCCGTTTCTCAACATGGCAGAGAGCGAGGTGCTTCACGGCATCGAAGCCGACAGCGCCCAATTGCAGGGCCTTCTTCACGGCCGCGTGGAGATCATCGATGTCGAAGGTTTCCAGCAGGCGCAAAACCTGCACATATTCCCGGCGTCCCGCCTTGATCATCCGCGCCTCCATCAGGCGGCGCAGGGTTGCGAACTCCGGCGGCAGGTTCCATTCGGCAAGAGGCGCGGCCTGATCCAAAGCATTGATCTTCCTCTCGATGAGCGGGAGGTAATGCACCGGATCGAACACCATGTCCTCGCGGTCATAGCAGCGGGGGTGGCGTGCGATGAGCTCGCCACCGCAGCCGATCACAACCTCGTCGACATAGCCCCTGATCCAGACATCGCGGTGGCCGTAGGCGACCGGCACCGAGTAATCGTTGGTCTTGTAGCGCACCAGCGCTTGGGAACTGACTCGCCCGGTGGCTTGGTCGCAGGCATCGAACGGCGCGGGTGGCAGATCAGACATCACGACCAGATCTCGCACGAGGCGTTCCCCGATGGTCTCGGACTGGCCGCGCAGAACATCCGCCTGACGTTTGCGACACTGCTCCTCCAGATAGGCGTTGAACGAAGCCCAACTCACAAACCGCGGGACCGGGACCATGAAGTTGCGGCGGGAATAGCCGACCAATCCTTCCGCGTTGCCCTTGTCGTTCCCCTTGCCGGGGCGGCCATAGCGGTCTCGGAACAGGTAGTGGGACAGGAACCCGCTGAAGAGCGTGGCCCGCTGACGTGTGCCGTCCGCCAGGATCTTCGCAACAAGACAGCGATCGTTGTCGTAGAGGACCGATACCGGCACCCTGCCGAAGAAGGCGAAGGCGTGGACGTGGCCGTCTACCCAGGCTTCCGCTGTCGCCGCGGGATAGGCGCGCACGAAGCAGGCATCACTGTGCGGCAAGTCCATAACGAAGAAGTGCGCCTTCTGCTCGACGCCGCCGATGACGACCACAGCCTCGCCGAAGTCGGCCTGGGCATGTCCTGGCGGATGGGCTAGCGGCACGAAAATCTCTCGGCCGCGCCGCTCGCGCTCCCGCATATAGTCCTTGATGATCGTATAGCCGCCGGTGAAGCCATGCTCATCGCGAAGCCGCTCGAATACCCGCTTCGCCGTGTGCCGTTGCTTTCGATGGACCTCGCGATCCCCCTCCAGCCAGCCATCGATGATCTCGGTGAACCCATCCAGCTTCGGCCGCTTCACCGGCGCCGTCCGCCGGTATCCAGGCGGAACCGAGAACGCCAACATCTTCCGAACGCTGTCGCGGGAAACCCCAAACTGACGCGCAGCCTCGCGCTGGCTCATGCCTTCTGAACAAGCCAGGCGAACCTTCCGATACAAATCCACGGTGAAAATCCTCCCGCCCTCCCTGTCGCCAGAAAGGGTAAAGGTGGACGACTTTTACGCCGCCCGCAGCGGGCTCATCCCGCCGCTACCGTGGTCGACTTTCTCACCGCCGTTCTCAGCCGGGCTGGACGAGATGTTCAACGAGCCCGGTCCCGATCCCGGCATGATGGAAGAGGACGTGCAGGCCGAGGACGATTACCTGCGTATTTCGCCGCCGGCGGGTGAGGCCGACGATGTGCCCGAGGCGCTGACCGAGAACGTGCCTTACGAAACTTGCGAGAAGGTGCCGGAAGCAAAGACGCAAGAATTCTTCAGGGGAACGCCGGACGCCTATGCCAATCGCATGTTCTACGATTTTGCGCGCTATGAGCGGGTATTGACGACGAAAGACTGCACCTGCGCCGGCAAAGTCGCGCCTTTCGATACGGTGCAAGAGATCAGGGATCAGATCACGGCGGAACAGGGCGAGGACTGGAACCGTCTCATCATCGGTGGTGACTACGAAACCGCAGGAAACAAACTGCGCGATCAGGTCGAGGCCATGTGCGGAGGCAGGTTCTGATGGGCATTGTCACCGACATCCTGACCACCATCGACACCAGCGTCATGACCGCCGGCGAACGGTTTTTTGAAAGCACCGCCGCGGGCATGTTGCCGGTCATGACCATCGCGACCACCATCCTGCTCATCCTGGTTGGCATGAACATGGCGCTCGGGGTCTACCAGATGACGGCGCGGGACTCGCTCCAGCTCACGGTGCGGATCGTCATGGTCTATCTCTTCGCCTTCAGCTGGTCGAGCTTCGGCACGATCTACGATGCCTTCGCCACTGCCAGCGGCGACATGGCCATGCGCTTCTTCGACATTGCCGCGACCACCGGGGAACGCAGCACCTATGAGGCGATGGACAGGTTTGCCTCCCAGATGGCGGATACGGCCGATGGTGTGGCCAAGTCGCAGGGCTCGATCCTGCGGGGTGTGCTCGGCGCCTTCTTCTTCGCATTGCTGGCGCTCCTGATGGGCATCTATGTCCTCATCGTCGGCTTTGCCAAGATCATGCTGGCCTTCCTGATCGGCATCGCCCCGATCGCCATGGTGGCAACCCTCTTCGAGCGGACGAAGAACATGTTCGAGGCCTGGCTCAGCAGCTTCGTCGGCTACCTGATCTACCCGATTGCCGCCTCGGCCGTGATCGCCACCATCGTGGCCGTGGCCAGGCAGCAATTCGTGCGCCAAGAGAATGTGGACACGATCAGCCAGATCATCGGCTTCCTGGTCATCGTCTTCGTCGGCATCTTTGCGCTGAAAGCCATCCCGTCCGCAGCATCGAACATCACCGGGCATTTCCACCTGGCCAATATCACGCCGCAGGCGCTGCGCCTCGGACAGGGCGGGCTCGGCGTCGCGGCGCGGAACCTGCCCGGCAGCTCGACGATCCGCGACGCGGCGACCATCGCCAGCGCGATCCGCACGGGCAGCGCCGATGATCCGAGGCTGCAGGCCCAGAGGCGCGACCGCGAGCTGCGCGAGCGCGGCGCGGCGATCCGGCAGAAGTTCAACGACATCCGCCTGCTGCGCGGCGGCAAGGACTGAACAGAGCGGGCCCAAGCGCCAGCTTCAGGAGGTGAGGGAATGACAGACCGCCTGTCTGAACAAAAGACGATTCTCGAAAGCGAGCTGATTTTCGGGGCCAGGCGCAGCCTGCGCACGGCTTGGGGGGTGGCCGGCCTTACCAGCCTGATCGCACTGGGCGCGCTGAGTGCGCTGATCCTCTTGCTGCCGCTGAAGGAGACCCAGGCCTACCTGACCATCGTGGACCGCGACACAGGCATTGCCGAACGCGCGGTCGCGATCGAGAAGGCGACGATTGAACAGGCCGATGCGGTCAAGCAGAGTCTCGTCTTCAATTACGTCATGGATCGCGAGACCTATGATGCCAATGACAATGAGCGGCGCATCCTCAAGGTCTATCGCCAGTCGGCGGGCCTCGCGCAGCAGGGGCTTCGCGCGCTCTGGACCGAGGGCAATGCCGATTATCCACCCGATCTTTATGGGACGACGGGCAAGATCTCGATCGAGGTGTTGAGCGTCAACCCGATCGACGAGGACACGGTGCAGCTGCGCTTCACCAAGACCCTGACCCGTCCCGGCGAGGATGACCGGATCGGCAATTTCTACGCCACCGTCACCTGGCAGTTCGTGCCCACCCAGCAATCGGCGGTCGAGCTGGTCTGGGAAAACCCCTTCGGCTTCACCGTGACGGATTACCGGGTGAGCGCCGAATCTCTCGAAGCCCAGCAGGACGGAGGCAAGTGATGCTGAAATCGACCTATGGCGCGGCCGCGCTGGCCGCATATCTCGCCCTGCCGGGCCTTGTTCATGCCGAAGCGCGACCGCAATCGGGCGCGCGCGATCATCGCGTGACCTATGCCACCTACCAGGAGGGGCAGGTCTATACCGTCGCGACCCGCCTGCGCAACGTCACCCTGATCGAGCTTGGCGCTGGCGAGCGCATCCAGTCCATCGCCATCGGCGACAGTGAAAGCTTCCAGGTCGACAAGCTGGAAGGCGCCAATGTCTTCACCGTGAAGCCGGTGATCCAGGGGGCCGCGACCAATATGACCGTGGAGACCAACCGGAGGTTCTATTTTGTGAACCTGGTCGAGACGAGCCGCGGCACGCCGAGCTGGTCGGTCAAGTTCACCGTGCCGGGCGAGAGCGGTGGCCCGCGCGCAGCGGGTGCCGCCGCGAGGGTGGCGGCCGCGACCCTGCCGCCGATGCGCTATGCGGTCACGCGCAGGGTGAATGGCGCCACATTCGCGCCGACCGGCGTCTCCGATGACGGCAACAGGACGTATTTCCAGATCCCGCCCGGCGCGCCGATGCCAAGCGTCTTCCGGGTCGATGGCAAGGGGCTCGAATATGCGGTCAACAGCACGACGAAGGGCACCGTCATCACCGTGGCCGGCCGCTCGGAACGCTGGGTGCTGCGCTACGGCGATCATTCTGTCTGCGTGACCGGCAGGGTCGCGCGGGCCGGGTCGTAAGGAGGCCGCGATGGCGAAGGAGAGCGATGAGAGCGGCATCGAGGAGCGGTTGCAGCGCCTGCAGCGCAAGCCTGGACGGGTGAGCCGCTGGAAACCCTGGGCGATCGGCGCCGGCACCTTCACCGCCGGTGCGGCGCTCGCCAGCTACGCCTTCCTGAGCGCGACCGATGCGCCGCCGCAAGGGACATCGCTGAACCTGCCCACCTCGCAGGTGACGGATTTCCAGGACGGCAGCGGTCTCGACGGCTTCACCATTACCCGGCCGAGGCCCGGGTCGCAGGCGCCCGAGGCCGCCGATCCGCCGGCCACGCGCACCCAAACCGTGGAGGTGGTCGATCAGGCCCGGATCGACGAGTTGGCGGCCGAGCTCGAAGGGCTGCAGTTGAAGCTGACCGAGGGCGAGACGGCCCGCGACGCGCTTCTGGCGGAACTGGACGAGATGAAGGGCGATGCGGTGCTGAAGGACGAGGCACTCGCCGAGGCCGAGCGGGAAATGCTGCGGCTGCAATCGCAACTGGAAACCCAGGACCAGCTTTTTGGCGAAGAGGAGGCCGCGGCCGCGCTGGCCGCGGAGCGCCGGGCGGCCTACGAGGCCCGCCGGGCCGAAGAGGAAGCCCGCCGGCAGGCGCAGATCGCCTCGCCCATGGTGGCCTGGCGCGCCAGCGGCGGGTCTGGAGCGGCGTCGGGCGAAGGCGGCGAGACAGGCGATTACGCCGCCGGCGATAACTTCCTCAGGGCCGGGGCGAATACGGCACGGGTGAGCCAGAGCGAGGTCATCGGCAGCCCGTCGAACACCATCATCCAGGGCACGCTGATCGAGGCGACGCTGGAGACGGCGATCAGCAGCCAGCTGCCCGGCAATGTCGCGGCCAATGTCAGCTATGATGTCTGGTCCATGGACATGAGCCAGGTGCTGATCCCCCGTGGCTCGAAGCTCTATGGCCGCTATGATGCGCAGATCGAGCGCGGACAGCGCCGGGTGATGATTGCCTGGGACCGACTGGTCACGTCCGATGGCCAATCGGTGCAGCTCGAAGGCTATGGCACAGACCGGATCGGCCGCGCCGGCATGACCGGCAAGGTCAACAATCATACGCTGGCCCGCTTCGGATCGGCCGCGGCCGTGTCGATCATCGGCGCGCTGCCAGAGATTGCCGTCGCCAGGATCGAGGAGCATGACGGCAGCGAGACCACGCGCGATACGGTCGAGAGCATCGGCCAGGATGCCTCTGACGCCCTCGATAACGTCATGGCGGACTATCTCGACATACCGGCGACGATCTCGGTCGACCAGGGCGCCGTGGTCATGGTCCGGGTGAATGCGGATCTCGAGATGTTCTGATGGCAGGTTATCTCGATCATTACCTGAAGCGGCTGGATCCGATCCTGGGCGATCCATCGACGATCGAACTGGCGATCAATGGCGATGCCGGCCTCTGGGTCGAGAAAGCCGGCGCCGCCCATATGAGCCGCTTCGACGGGATCAGCATGAGCCCATCGGATGTGACCGACCTGGCCCGGCAGATCGCCAATGCCGCCGAGCAACCGCTGACGGCCGCATCGCCGATGATCTCGACCACCGTCCCCTATGGCCGGGCGACGCTGCGGGTGCAGGCGATCATCGCCCCGGCAGCCTTCGGCGGCACGGTGCTCTCCGTCAGGCTATTCCGCCAGCGCCGGCCCTCCGAGGCGCCGAAGAGATTCGGCTTCCTCCGCCCGCAGGGCATCTCGCTCGAAACCGAACGACTGGCGAAGATCGAGACGATCCAGCGCCTCGCGGCCGGTCTCGGGCTGGGCGGCGATGCCGATGCGCTCCTCAAAGCCTGCATCGATCTGAAGCTGAACCTGATCCTCTCCGGCCCGACCTCGGCCGGCAAGACCGAACTCGCACGCCGGCTGATCTGGATGATCCCCGATACCGAACGCCTGGTTCTGATCGAGGATTCGGCCGAGGCCCTGCCGCATCAGCCAAACCATGTCAGCCTGATCGCCGCGCGCGATGACGCCTCACCGCGCTCTGCCGACAAGCTCTTGCAGGCCACCCTTCGGCTGCGGCCCGACAGGATCATCCTGGGCGAGGTGCGCGGCGGCGAAGCCGCCACCTTCCTCGGCGCCATCAATACCGGCCATGAGGGCAGCTTCACCACGCTGCACGCGGCCAGCGGCCGCAAGGCCATGGACAAGATGGCGCTCCTCGTCATGAACACCGGCACCCAGCTGAGCTACCGCGAGATCCTGCGCTACCTGCGCGGCTCCATCGATGCGGTGATCCAGACCGGCCGCGACGGAGAAACCCGCGGCATCATGGAAGTCTATGTCCCGGCACTGGACCAGGACCTTCTCCGATGAGAACAGATCACCCTTCCTTTCCCCGGCAACAAAAAGGAGCATTGCCATGACACAGGCCTATTACCGCATCACCGTCCCCGTCGAGGGCAGCGACGGCAAGACCCGCTTCCGCCCGGTCGGAACCCTGTTTGCGCAACGCGAGGACGCCAAAAGCGCCTTCAAGATCAAGCTCGACTTCCCCGTAGGCGCCACGGAGCTCGTGGTCTTCGATCCAAAACAGGTCGCCGACGACAATCCCGTCGAGTGAAAAACCCGGGGGGCTTGCGGAAGTGGCCCCTGAGCAACTGCCAAAAGAGCCGCACGCGATTGGAGGAGGCCGGTGATCTGAGCACGACCGCGCCATCAGGTGTCGCGTCTCTCGGGCGGGGGGTGGTCTTGCGGCGCTCGAGTTCGTGCTCTGCGCCGCAACCTGATTTGAAGGAGTGAGAGATGGACAAGGAAACCGAAGACCTGGCCCGGCGTCAGCGGGAGGCATTGGCCGAGGGGCGTGCGGCGGAAGAGGCGGGGGAGCCCGTCATCTACATTCATGGTCGCCCTTACGCGGACCCTGCCGGCGAATTCTCTCCCTCCAGTGAAGGCACTCGTCCGCCGGCAACACTTGCGACACGGGATGTTGGCAATGAGCGTCTGAGGGACATCGAGTCTGACAATACGACGATGATGATGAAGCTGATTGAAAGCACCGCAGAGACCATGGCCTTCATCCGCAAGAATCTCTCGCAGCTGGCGGAACCGGATCGCCGGGTCGTCGCGGCGGCATATGGCCGGATCGTCGCCGAGGCCGCCAGGGACCATCGGCACAGCGTTGCTCCGAGGACGCATGATCTGGACATGGATCTCTAGGAGCCAGGCAGATGAACCGGACCTTCCTTGCCCTGCCCTTCGGCATTCTCGGCGGCGCCCTCATCGGCCTGATGCTGGGCGGTCTCTGGGTCCAGCATCAACTCGGGGTCAATGCCGCCTCCGCCGACATGTTCATCCTGATAAAGCAGTTCCCGGGGCTGGCCCGCAGCCTGACCCAGCCCTGGCTGACGGGCTATCAGATCGCCGCGGCGGGCCTGGTCGCGACCGTGCTCTTCACGCTGGCGATGTCCTTCACCGAGACGCTGACCCAATATGGCAGGGCCCATTTCCAGTCTCCGGCCGAGATCAGGAAGAACGGCCTCCTGCGCGAGATCGGTGGCGGCCTGGTCTTTGCCCGGCTCAGGACCCACAGCATCCTCGGCCGCATCCTCGGCAGGTCACGCTTCATCGCCTCGGGTTGGGACAAGTTCCCGCATTGCCTGGTTGTCGCGCCGACGCGGGCCGGCAAGGGTGTCGGCTATGTCATCCCGAACACGCTGCTGTTCCCCGGCAGCTGCGTCATCCTCGATGTGAAGGGGGAGATCTTCGAGGCCACCTCCCGCCACCGCCAGCGCCAAGGTGACGAAATCTTCTACTTCGCCCCCTTCGACTTCGAACATCCCTCGCATCGCTACAACCCGCTTGAACGCATCGGCGCGCTGGCCAACCCTGATCAGCAGTTCACCGAGCTGAGCAAGCTGGCCAGCTATTTCCTGACCACCAGCGAGAAGGGCGGGGCGGCGGATTTTATCGTCGGCGCAAGGGAGTTGTTCGTCGCCGGCGGGATGCTGGCGATCGAGCGCGGAAAGCCCTCCATCGGCGAGATCACCCGCATCCTCTTCGGCGGGGCCGACAAGTCCGAGGTCTACCTGGCCCGGGCCGACGAGCTGCGACACCGCCAGGCCCGGGCGACCTTCGTCGATTTCAGCGGCTATGCCGATCGCACGCTCTCCTCCTATATCTCGGTCCTGAAGGGTGCCGGCCTCGGGCTCTGGCTGAACCCGCAGGTCGACCGTGTCACCAGCGGCAGCGATGTCAGCTGGCAGAGCATCCGCATGAAACCGCAGACGGTCTATATCGTCGTCAACAGCGACGATATCGTCACCCTCGCGCCGCTGATGCGGCTGCTCTTTGGCGAGTTGATCGCCACCCTGCGGTCGTCCCTGCCGAACCAGAAAACCGAGCCCTGGCCGGTGCAGATCATCCTCGACGAGTTCGACCAGCTGGGCCGGATGCCGATCGTCGTGCAATCGCTGAAGCAGCTGGCCGGCCATGGCGGGCGTGTCTCGATCATCACCCAATCCATTCCCGGTCTCGACACCCTTTATGGCGAGAATGACCGACTGTCGCTCGAATCCGGCGCTGGCATGAAGTTCTTCATCAGCCCGAACGAGAAAAAGACCGCCGCCGAGGTTTCCGAGGCCCTGGGCAAGACGACCCGGCTCTCGGTCAGCGACAGCCTGTCCTCCGACGGGTACGGCTGGCGGCGGCGGTCGCTGTCCCGCCGGAACGAGGAGCGGCCGCTGATGAGCCCGGATGAGGTCAGGAAACTCGACGCCTCGAAAGTTATCCTGATCCCCGAGCGCCAGAACCCGATCCTGGCGGATCGCATCGTCCATTACCGAGACCGGTACTTCTCGAAGATCATGGCGGCGCAGACCGGGCCGCTGCCCTATCCCGGCGAACGGCACCAGATCAGGTCGTTGCGTGACGAGATCGAAAAGCTGCAAGGCCAGGTGGCGCAGTTCCGGCCGCTGGCCTATGCGCCGCCGGCGGGTATCACCGCCAAGGCGGTCATCGCCGAGGTCGAGGCGGCACGGCCGACCATGACCGAAGCCGAGGCGCAGGAGACCCTGCGCCAATCCGACGAGGAAGCCATGAGGAAAGCCTCTGACTTCCGGAAGAAGATTAAGGCGAAGGTTCCTGACGCGTGATGCTCCTGTGTGCAAACCCGACCGGCGGTGTCGCGCTAGGGGATGCTCACATTCAGGGTTTGTTGACGGCGGCACAGGGTGCAGAGGTCCGGCACCACCCAGTCCAGGCCGACAAGCTTCAGCAGGCTTTGCACGAACCCAGTCGTTTGTCGCAAGGGCATGCCAAAGAGCACCTTCAATGTCAGGCAGGTCAGGATCGCCGTGTCACCGTAGCTCGGTTTTCTGCCACGCTTGCTGGTCGGCGGCGGTGCCCAGATCATTTCTGGATCAAACCAGATTGTCAGCGATCCGCGCCGCTAAAACGCATCATTGTAAGCCGACCAGTTCGTGGTCTGGTATTCGTAGCTGCCCAACTGCTCATGCCTACAAGCTATCATACTGGGTTCACGCGGTGAATCTTCCACCCGATTCGTGCGCGAAAGCCAGTGCCATTGATATTTACAAATTAATTTTAAGAAAGAAGATGTTTATTGTTTATGATATTGTCATTTTGTATTTTAATATAAGGAATCGAGTAATTAATATATGGGCGTTTTCGCGATGTCCATTATCCATTTTTTACAATGTTCAGATAGGAGCGCAAAGATGAAAACCGAGAACGGCGACGTCAGGATCTACAGCCGCAAGGTGGTGTTCCGGCTGCATGAATTCATCCGGGTAGACGATCCGAAATGGACAGCAAAGCTGATCGAGGCAGGCGAATTCGGACCCTGGTCCAAACTGCTCGAGATCTTTCCAGGCATCCGCATCGAACCGCGCTGGATGGCGGCGGATGACAGCGAGATCCGAAAGCTGGTGGACAGGGCGCGCCATACGGATCCGGAATTCAAGCCGGGACCGATCCTGCATTATTTCCAGATCGTCTGCCCGCACGATGTCGATCCGGACAAACTGGCCGCAGTGTTGGGCGAATGGTCGACGGTAGATTCCGCCTGGCGCGCGCCCGATCCGCAGGCGCCCCCAGTCGTGCCGAATGACGATCCGCGCTTTCCGAACCAGGGCTATCTGGACCCGGCCCCCGAGGGCATAGATGCCGAATATGCCTGGACCATTGCAGGCGGAGACGGCACTGGCCAGAATTTCATCGATATCGAATGGGGATGGACACTGAATCACGAGGATCTGGCCGCGCATGGCGCTACTTTGCTGTCGGGGCTGAACAATGGCTACGAAGGCCATGGCACTGCGGTTCTGGGCCAGGTCGCGGCGGTCGACAATACCCTCGGCTGCGTTGGGATCACCCCGGCGCTGGCCTCGGTCAATGTGATTGGGCAGTGGCGCGACGCCACCAATTTCGACATTGCCGATGCGACGCTGGACGCCTGCAAGCGGATGGGCTTCGGTGACGTGCTGCTGCTGGAGGCCCATAGCAGTTTCAACGGCTTTACCCTTGTTCCGGTCGAGGCCTTCGACGACACTTTCGAGGCGATACGGCTGGCTACCGCGCTTGGAATCATCGTGGTCGAGGCGGGTGGCAACGGCGGCGAGGATCTGGACCTCGTAACCAATCCGGGCGGACAGAACTTCTTCGATCCGAGCGATCCATCGTTCCGCGATTCCGGTGCGATCATCGTAGGCGCCGCCTCGTCGGTTGCCCCGCATGCGCGGCTGGGTTTCAGCAGCCACGGGGGTCGGATCGACTGCTATGGCTGGGGCGAGAACATCGACACGACCGGTGACGGTTGGACCGGCACGTCAACGACCGCCTATACGACCAGTTTCAATGGCACCTCGGGCGCCTCGCCGATCATTAGCGGCGCGGCCCTTTCGGTGCAGGGCATGGTCGAGTCGGCCACAGGCTCGCGCCTGTCGCCCCGGCAGATGCGGGCAGTGCTGACCAATCCTGTGACCTCAACGGCTTCGGCCAATCCGGCCGTGGACCGCATCGGCGTGATGCCGAACCTGCGCGCTATCGTCGAGGATGGGCAGTTCAACATGCGCCCCGACATCTATTTGCGGGATTTCGTCGGTGACGCCGGCGATCCCCATGCAGGCGCGATATCGGCCAGCCCGGACGTGATACTGGTACCGATGACCGTGGTCAATGCACAGGCCGCCTTCGGCGCGGGAAGCGGAACCGAGAACCAGAACAATCTCGGCCACGAGGCCGAGGACGGGCAGGACAATTTCATCTATGTCCGTGCGATGAACCGTGGCGGATCGGATGCCGCGGGCAGCACGGCACAGGTCTTCTGGTCGCCGCCCTCGACGCTGGTCACGCCCGATCTGTGGACTGCCATCGGCACGTTGCCCTTGCCTGATCTGCCGACCGGCGACACGTTGGTCGCGGCAGGTCCGCTGACCTGGAATGCGGCGGATATTCCCGCACCTGGTCATTACTGCTTCGTCGCGATCCTGTCCCACGCGCAGGATCAGGGGCCGACGCCGGCCGAATTCGGCGACTGGGACAATTTCCGCGCCTTCATCCGCAACAACAACAATGTGACCTGGCGCAATTTCAATGTCGTGCCCAATGTACCACCGCCCGGCGCCAAGATGATCGCCCAGGATTTCCTGATGGCGGGGGCGTTCGACAAGACCCGCAGGATGCGGCTCGAGGTCACGCTGCGGTTGCCGCGCGGCTCGAGGGCCTGGCTAAGGCTGCCGAGTCATTTGGCCGAGCCTTTCCTGCGTCAGCGCGGTCCCTTCGTCGAAGCTGATCCAAAGGGCAACGGCCTGCTGCTGCCGCTGAACCCGGCGGGCGTCACCCGCTTTCCCGATGTCGCGCTGCCACCAAAGATCCGGCACGCGCTGCAACTACGTGTCCACATTCCCGAGCAAGCCACCGGACAGTCCTATCTTGGCTGGGCCGCACAGTTCGAGGGTGACGAAGAACTGGGCCGCGTCACCTGGCGCTTTGCCTCGAAGGAAGAGATCGCGCTCCGCGACGAGCATCTGAAGAAGCACGCTGGAAAGCAAATCGGCTGACCGACATCGGGCAAACACCGCGACACCGTCTTTGCAACTGCGGGGTCGCGGCGCCTATCAGGTCAAACGGCACTCAACGCCCCACCGGCCTCCCGATATTCCCGTCTGCATTTCCGTGTCATCCAGGCCTTGCGGGCCTCACAAGCCTCCTCGGCCCCGGCTAACCACGCGCGCCGGGCCTGCCCGTCCCTCCCGGTCCAGCCCCATTGTTTGGTCAATGTAACCCCGCAGAACAGGTCTGCCGTCAGTTCCAGACGATAGAACCGCGTCATGTTGCAGGCAGGGTCCTGCCGGTTCAGATGGATGGCGCTGTTCATGGCGGCATGCTGGACCCCCTGCCCGGCTCCGTGCAACGCCTTTTCTGAATCGGCCCGGCCAGATCGATTCACGGTGCTGATGGATCGCGCTCAGATCATCGCCGACCAGAACCGGAACCGCCGTCCCCCTGTTACCTCCCGCATGGGAACCTCCTGTCTGACGAATGAGAGGCCTCAATCGTCAGACAGCTGCCCACATCTCCAAATGCACAGGGTGGCGACCAGTCCCGAACATCAGCCACGCGCGCCAATGCCGCGCGAGCAGCTTCGTCCAAGGGCTCTGACCGGCCATGCGACATCGCGACATCTGCCGATCGACCTCAGTTTCCCTGCCGGCTGCATGGACGGCCCATAGCCGCCGGTCGAGCTCGACATATGCTGCATTGCCGCATTCCTGGAAGCTGCCGTTCGTCTTGCGCCGCAACACACACGCGACCAAGAGGTAGCGATACGGACGCTCAGACCAAATCACTGTATGAATTGCCGGTTGAAAACCTAACCCATGCCCGCTAACGGCTAGGAGCCTGAACAAACCGCTGATGTAATGGCTTTTTGCCAGGGCCGGAAATCTCTCCCTCATTGTGTCGGAGAGAAAATGTACAGGCAAAGATGACAGATCAAACCGGTCGGCTCGGAAACGCGCCTCCCCGCAACGCGCGCGCCTGGCTCAGCACCCTGGCGCGGTATCGCGACCCGATGTCGGCGCGCAGCCTTTTCGAACTGGCGGCGACGCTGGTGCCGTTCGTCGCCCTCTGGGTGCTGGCCTGGGCGGCGCTTTCCGTAAGCGCATGGCTGGCGCTGTCCGTGGCGCTTCTGAACGGGGCATTCCTTGTCAGGATCTTCGTCATCCAGCACGACTGCGGACATGGGTCGTTTCTGACCAACAGAAAGGCGCAGGACTGGATCGGTCGTACCCTCGGTGTTCTGACCCTGACGCCCTATGCCGTCTGGAAGCGCACCCATTCGATCCATCACGCACATCATGGAGACCTCGATCAGCGCGGTATCGGGGATGTGCTGACACTGACCATCGATGAGTACCGGGCACGCTCGGCCGTCGGTCGCCTGATGTATCGGCTGTATCGCCACCCGGTCGTGCTGTTCCTGCTGGGGCCGAGCTATCTGTTCATCCTGCAAAACCGGCTGCCCATGGGCCTTATGAACGCCGGCTGGCGCTACTGGACCTCGGCCATGGGCACCAATGCGATGATTGGCATAGCCCTAGGGTTGATGATCTGGTTCGGCGGGCTGATGCCGGTGCTGCTGATCTTCCTTCCCACCTCTGTCGTGGCGGCGACGATCGGGGTCTGGCTGTTCTACGTCCAGCACCAGTTCGAAGAGACCCATTGGTCTCGCGGGGAGCAGTGGCAGCTGCATCATGCGGCGCTCGAGGGCAGTTCACATTATGTGCTGCCGCAGCCGCTGCAATGGCTGTCCGGGAACATCGGCATCCACCATGTGCATCACCTCTATTCCCGGATTCCGTTCTATCGGTTGCCCGAAGTCCTCCGCGATCACCGCGAACTGGCAGAGGCGCAACGCCTTACCATTGGCGAAAGCCTTGCGACGGTGCGGCTGCATCTTTGGGATGAGACAGAGGGCAGACTGGTGTCCTTTGCCGAGGTTCGCGCAAGATCCGGCCTGTAGTCTTGACCAGCGACAAGGCCGACACCCTGTCTCGGCCGAAGACAACCGGGGCTGGTCCTGCAGAAAGAAACCCGGTCGCCGCGCACGCAGGCCCTAACTCAAGCGGCCTGACGGCGAGAAAGGGCGATCAGATCCTCGGGGACGAAGCCAGCGCTGCGAGCGGCGGCGATGAAGGCACGGCGCGCGGTTCCGACCGAGCCCAGGCAGTCCATGGCAGCATCAAGATGATGCAGCGCACGTTCGCGAGCGTCATCTGACACCGGCCATTTTCTGGACAGCCAGTATCTTGCCTGCTCGATGGTACTGAATTTCTGCACGTCGCCTTCCGGCGACATGACAAAGGACAGGGGTTCCCCCCAGTGGATTTCTATCAAGTCAACTCTTTCAGGGAGAAGAGAACGGGCACATTCACCATGTGCATCCGGTTCAGGAGTACGGGCGGGTCCGGACATCGCCGATCCCACCCGCAGTAAAGCTGCCTGGACTCAGGCGAGCGTAAGATTCGTAGCCGATTCGCGGGTCACGTCCGTCAAGGTGGTGTAATTTCTCGGATGGCCTGAGGGCATGATTAGGCGGCTTTCGTTGTGATGCTAAGAATGGGATCGATCTCCTCCTTGTCGATCTGGGCGAAGGCCTCGACCATCATGTAGCGGCTTGCAGTCTGCCACTCGTCGTTTTGTTCGAAGAGGACGGCACCGATCAGGCGCATGATGGAGGCCTCGTTGGGGAAGATCCCGACGACGTCGGCGCGGCGTTTCACTTCCTTGTTCAGACGCTCGATCGGGTTGGTCGAGTGCAGTTTGGTGCGGTGCTGGCGAGGGAAGGACATGTAGGCCAGCACATCGTGCTCGCTTTCGTCCATGAGGTCGGCCAGCTTTGGCCATCTCGGGCGCAACTGCTCGGCCACCTTGCGCCAGGTTTCGCCGGCATGGGCACGGTCGGGCTGGTCGAAGGCCTGCCGGATCGCGGCTGCGATGACGGTGTGCTGGCCGCGCGAAACATGAGCGAGGGCATTGCGCATCCAGTGAACGCGGCACCGCTGCCACGTCGCTTCGAACACCCGGGCGATGGCGGCCTTGAGACCGGTGTGGGCGTCGCTGATGACCAAGCGGACCCCACCGAGGCCGCGCGCCTTCAGCGAGCGCAGGAACTCTGTCCAGAAGGTTTCGGCCTCAGAAGGACCGATGCCCAGACCGATGATTTCCCTGCGCCCCTCGGTGTTCGCGGCCACGGCGATTATCGCCGCCACCGGCACGATACGGCCGCCCTGCCGGACCTTCAGATAGGTGGCATCCAGCCAGAGATAGGGCCAATCGCCGGTCAGCGGCCGGTTCAGGAACTCGCCGACCCTTTCGTCGATGTCCTTGCACAGCTTGGACACGGTGCTCTTGGAGATGCCCGACAGCCCCATGGCCTGCACCAACTCGTCGACGCGACGGGTCGAGACGCCACCGATCCAGGCTTCCTGGATCACCGCGACCAGCGCCTGTTCCGAGGTCTTCCGGGCTTCGAGGAAGCCGGGGAAATAGCTGCCCTTCCGGAGCTTCGGCACCCGCAGGTTCAGCGTGCCCAAACGGGTATCGAGAGCGCGCTCTCGATACCCGTTGCGCCAGGTCGTGCGTTCGCCGCTGCGTTCATGCCGGCCGGCGCCGATCAGGCCGTCGACATCACTCTCCATGATCAGCTGAAGAACGGCCTCGGCAATGCCGCGCAGGAAATCGCCCTGATCATGCTTGGCCAGAAGCTCGGACAGGTCCATGTTGGTCTTGGTCATCGGGGTCTCCGTAAGGTTCGTGGTTGAAGCGTCGAAACTCCACCTCGACCATACACCTCGATGGCCACCCGGGATTACACCGATGAAGGCGTAGAAATTACACCACGTCCGCGGACGCTAACGATTCGCGGCCATTGCGGTCGCGCTCGATGTCGAACGAGACAGCCTGACCGTCTTCGAGGCCACGCAGCCCTGCGCGTTCCAGCGCGGTGACATGGACGAAGACGTCCTTGGCTCCACCTTCGGGGGCAATAAAGCCGAAACCCTTGGTAGCGTTGAACCATTTCACGTTGCCATTGGCCATCGTGACATTCCTTTTCAAGATGCTGCCCACACAACGTAGCAGCCCGGCAAAGCTGAAGATCGAATGCTGAGCCGAAAGGAGCAGGTCCGAAAAAAACATATGCTCATCCCATATAGGGCAAGGAGCGTGAAATTACGAGGAGTATCTGGGTGCCCCAAAAAATAACTCAGACCTGCTGCGAAAACAGGGCAGTTTTGCGGAATACTTCAGTCACCCGGCTCTTCCTTCACCCGCTTTTCCGGGCTTGTATCGGCGTTTGCATCCTTTTCCGTCGTCGGCCTCGACGCCGGCTTTCTTCCCCAGACGGGTTTCCGATAGGATCGCGGCGCTGCTTTCTGGCTCAGAAATTCGGCCAGGTTGAACGGCGTCTTAGGTGTCGAATATCCCATATCACTTTCTCCTGATTTACAAAGCAAAGCGGCGGAGCAGGCTCCGCCGCTTTACCCTCCCGGCTACTCTTTCTTGATGGGTGCGGACGAGCTGTAAATTAGCATCGCCTTGTCCCACCAATTCACACGGGAACCTTAACCGCCATTGCGAGGCGGTTTCCTATTCCTGGATCAGCTTGTGCAGCCGGACATAAGGCAGCATCGCCCCGCCACCAGAGGAATCGACCTCGATGGATTTTTCTTCACGCGCTGAACATGTTCTTGAGTCTGTACTCTCATTGGTGTTGCCAGCGGAACTCGCGAGTACTGGCGCGCAGTATCTGTTCGATTTTCGCATCAAATCCCCCCGTATTTTAAGTGTTTACTTGTTCCTGACGATGCCGAAGCCATCGATGGCAGCCTATCAGGGACGGGGCTTTCGCTTCTGTGGAGGGTCCGCAGATAGCTCTTCCTCCTTTGCCAGACGGGCAGCGCGAAGTGACTGAGTCAATTCATGGCGTTTTCGGAATTCCGCTTCGACGATGTCTCGCGCAGCGACTGTGGTTCGGTCCATGAGGTTCTCTCTGGGAGACGCGCGAAGAACCTCTTGCTTCCTTTTTTTGGCAGTCAAATCAACCTCCGCTCCATGCCGTTTTTGCAGAACTGAACTGCAAAACCACACCGGCAAAAGCCGATGTGAGATAAGAGAATTCCACGGAGATTTCTCACGAAAGAGATAAATCGCGCAGTCACCCGATCGTTCACCCGGGCAAGCTCTGCTCCTATCCAAGTAAGCAGTCGTTTCAGAAAATCAAGGCATTACAATAAATAAATTATCAAACCCAACCCGAAGCCACTCCAACCGCATGATATAATGACAACTTATGAGCACCCTTCGCTTCAGCCGCTGTAACGCTCATCCAAAGGGGTTGCTATTGAGGTCCTCTTCCATCATTCTCACGTCACAAGTTGATCTGGCGTCGAGAAAGCTCCGCCCGACGCCGTTGCCTTGATATCCAAAAATTACTGGCACTCCCTGAGTGAGTGAATGTGATCGCTGGTTCGAAACCTTCTCAGCCCCTTCGCATCGCGCGTGGGCTGAATAATCATGCCCGCGCTTTGCGGTCCGTAAATCAAAGGATAACTATATGGCCAAGGGAAATAAACGCGGAAATCGTGAGGCGAAGAAGCCCAAACAGGTCAAGGCTGCCCCAGTAGCGGCGCCTCTGTTCGAAAAAGGCGCACTGGCACCCGCTGCAGCGCCGAAGAAGAAAAAGGGTTGAGCGGCTGCCTCGGAGCGGCGGTCGAACGTATTTCTGCCGGGATGACGACCCGTGATATCGTGCCGGGTCACCCCTGGGCGGATACGGCACCTGTTCGCGCAGAACTTTTCAGCGCCGAGCGGCTTGAGCAGCACGCGATCTCGCTGGCTTCTGCGCAGCCGGTGGCTGAACGGACAAAAAGGGTCCGGACATTGCGCCGCCGGCTGGACGACAATGCAAAGGTGTTGCTTACGGCGTGGCGCGCCAGCGCCAGTGAAGTTGCAGCCGGGCGCGAAGTGGTGCCCGCCGCGACCTGGCTTCTGGACAATTACCACCTCGTCGAGGCGCAGATCCGGGAAGTTCGCACCGATCTTCCCGAAGGGTATTATCGTCTTTTGCCAAAACTGGCGGATGGTCCATTCGCAGGATACCCACGCGTCTTCGGCGTGACCTGGGCATTCGTGGCCCATACCGACAGCCATTTCGATCCGGACATCCTGCGCCGTTACCTCGTCGCATATCAAACGGTGCAGCCGCTGACGATCGGCGAGCTCTGGGCCGTTGCCATCACCCTGCGCATCGTTCTGATCGAGAACCTGCGCCGGCTGGCGGATCAGATGACGATGGGGCGCGCTGACCGGCTCGATGCCAACAGCCTCGCTGATCGCATCTGTGCCCCGGGTCAGGCACATACCGCCTTGTTGCCCGAAGTGGCACGCCTCGCCGGACGCCCGCTGTCCGAGGTGTTCGCCGCCCAACTGGCCAAACGCATGCGCGACCGCGATCCGCGCACCAATCCCGCGCTCGGCTGGCTTGAGGAGACTCTGGCGACGCAGGGAACGAATATCGACACTGTCGTCCGCCACGCACAGGAACGACAGGGCGCCTCGAACGTCACTCTGCGCAATGTCATCACCGCGATGCGCAGAATTTCCGCGACCGACTGGTCTGATCTCTTTGAAAGCGTCAGCCTGGTCGAGGCTGATCTGCGCGACTATCCCGGCTATGCGGCAATGGATTTTCCCAGTCGCAATCTTTACCGCAGTGGGGTCGAGGATCTCGCGCGCGGTGTTGCACTGAGCGAGGGAGAAGTCGTCGCTTTGGCATGCCGACGGGCATCGGCAGCGCCCGCAGGGACCATGCGGGCGGATCCTGGTTGGTCGTTGATCGCGGCAGGAAGACCGGCCTTTGAACAGGAGATCGGCTTTCGCCCCCCTATCCATCTGAGGTTTCGCAGATGGGGGATCGCCGCGGGCCTGCGTGGCTATCTCGGCGCTATCGCGGTTCTGACGCTGGTCTTGCTATCGCTGTGCGTCATGTGGATCACGGGTGGAGTTGTCGGGGCTCTCTGGCTTCTGGCCATGGTGCTGCCGGCCAGCGGCGTTGCGGTGATGCTGGTGGACCGCATCTTGGGCGGCGGTATCGGTGCAACCTTATTGCCGGGCCTCGATCTGAGGGCAGGCGTGCCGTCCGAGTTTCGTACGGTTGTCGCGGTCCCGGTATTGGTGTCTGGCGACGATGATCTGCGCGCGCAAATAGAGGCGTTAGAGGTTCATCATCTTTCTGGTGCAGGCGGCGATCTGACGTTCATTCTGCTGACGGACAACGTTGACGCCCCGCATGAGGTCATGCCGGGCGATGCGGCACTGCTGGAACAGGCGACAGAGGGCATCGCAGCCCTGAACCGTCGCCATCCGCCTGGTCCGGCGGGCCCGCGTTTCCTGCACCTGCACCGCCCCAGGCAGTTCAATGCGTCCGAGGGCGTCTGGATGGGGTGGGAGCGCAAGCGCGGCAAGCTGCACGAATTGAACCTCTTGTTGCGCGGGGCAACGGATACGGGGTTCCGCGAAGCCGATGGGCGCGTGCCCGTCGTTCCTGCCGATGTGCGCTATGTCATCACGCTGGATGCCGACACAAGGATGCCGCGCGACACGGCGGCGCGTCTGATCGGCAAGATCGCCCATCCGCTGAACCGTCCGATCTTTGATCCCGCATTGGGCCGGGTGACCAGCGGCTACGGTATTCTGCAACCCCGTGTCACCCCATCGCTGGAGTCAGGCCTGCCCGCCACGCTCTATCAAAAGGCGACCGCAGGGCCGGGCGGGATGGAACCCTATGCCTCGGCGGCCTCGGATCTGTGGCAGGATCTGTTCGGCGAGGGGTCTTTTACCGGCAAGGGTATCTATGACGTCGACGCCTTCGAGGCGGCGATGCGGGGGCGAGTGCCTGACAATACCCTGCTGAGCCATGACCTGCTGGAGGGCATTTTCTCCCGCGCGGGTCTGGCCTCGGATGTCGAACTGATCGAGGCCTTTCCTGGCCGTGTTGACGTTGCCGCGCGCCGCCAACATCGCTGGACGCGGGGCGACTGGCAGCTTTTGCGCTGGCTCTTCGCGCCCGGGGTGCCGGTGCTGGGACGGGTCAAGATGGCCGATACGCTGCGCCGCTCGCTGATCGCACCGTCCATGCTCGCGGCGTTGACGCTCGGGTGGTTGCTGCCGGGAAAGGCTGCGCTAAGCGCCACGCTGCTGCTGTTGGCCGCGCTGGCGTTGCCGGTGGTCTGGCCGACGATCCTTGGGGTGATCCCGCGTCGGGCGGGGTTGGACTCCTCCAGCCATCTTCGCCAGTCGGCGGGCGATCTGGGTATGGCCGGCTTGCGGGTCGGGCTGGCTGCGACTTTCCTCGCCGATAACGCCTCGCGCATGATGGATGCCATTCTGCGCAGTCTGTGGCGGACCGGTGTCTCTCACCGCCATCTTCTGGAGTGGACAACTGCAGCCCAGGCATCTGGCCGGGCGCGGCCCGGGCTTTGGAGCCTTTCACTCTTCATGGCCGGCGGGATGGGGTTGGGCGTAATTCTGGTGACCGGCGCCGTGACACTGGCGCCTGCTGCGGCCCCGCTGGCGCTGCCGTTTGCGGCGTTGTGGCTTTGTGCGCCGTTCATCGCATTCCGGATCAGCCGTCCATCTGCCGGCCCGCAACAGAATACCCTGTCCCCCGATGCCGCGCGTGACCTGCGCGTGATCGCCCGTGCGACCTGGCGCTATTTCGAGACCTTCGTGACGGCGGATCACAGCCATCTGCCGCCCGACAACCATCAGGAAGTTCCCGTGCCGCTGACTGCGGCCCGCACCTCGCCCACGAATATGGGCCTCTATCTGCTGTCCTGCGTGGCCGCCCGCGATTTCGGCTGGATCGGAACCGTCGAGGCGACAGAAAGGTTGGAGGCTACCCTTGCCACGATGCAAGAACTGCCGAAGCATAAAGGGCATTTCTACAACTGGTATGGGACGGCAGATGGGCAGGTGCTCAACCCGGCCTATGTCTCATCGGTCGACAGCGGGAATCTGGCAGGGCATCTGATCGCTCTGGCAAACGCCTGCGAAAGCTGGGCAAGCGATGAAGGCTGGCCGGACAGCAACACCCAACGCGCGGGCCTTGTCGATACACTCCGACTTGCCCGGCAGTCACAAAATGGCGGCGGAGTGCCCATCAGCGGCCTCCTGGACGGGTTGGAGGCTGCAATACTCATCCCCGGCGAAAGCGTCGCCTGGCCAGCCATCCTTCGTCTGGCCGTAAAGGCCAAGGGGGCATTGGCGAGCGAACCATTTGCCGATGATCTTCGCGAATGGTTGCAGGCCCTGTGTGATCAATGCGCGCGCAACGCTCATCCCTATGATCCCGCCGCGCTGCCGCCGCGGCTGCACGCATTGGCGGCGCAGGCGCGGGCCATGGCTCTGGCGATGGATTTCGCCTTTCTCTTCGATCCAGACCGCAAGCTTCTGTCGATCGGCTGGTCCCGCAACGACAATGCCCTCGACGAGAGCTGCTATGACCTTCTGGCCTCCGAGGCGCGGCTGGCCAGCCTGTTCGCCATCGCAAAGGGCGATGTGCCGGTGCGCCACTGGTTCCGCCTGGGCCGACCCGCCACGCCCGCGCGCGGCGGGTCGGTGCTGGTATCCTGGTCCGGCTCGATGTTCGAATATCTGATGCCGGCATTGGTGATGGAGGAGCCATCGGGCAGCCTGCTCGATCAGACCAACCGGCAGGTTGTGGCCGGGCAGCGCGCCTACGGCCGCCGGCATGGGGTCCCCTGGGGCATATCGGAATCCGGCTTCAACGCTCGCGATCTGGATATGAATTACCAGTACTCCACCTTCGGTATCCCGGGAATGGGGCTGAAGCGCGGCCTTGCCACCGATCTGGTGGTGGCGCCCTATGCCACCGGGCTTGCGACGATGTTCGCCCCGGCCGAGGCTCACCGCAACTATGCCGCGCTGGCGGCGGCTGGAGGCCGTGGTCGCTACGGGTTTTATGAGGCGCTGGATTTCACGCCCTCGCGGCTGCTTGACGGCGAAACCGTTGCCGTGGTTCGCAGCTATATGGCGCATCATCAGGGCATGACCATCGTCGCCATCGCAAATGTCCTGCAGTCTGGCCGCATCCGGTCGCATTTCCATGCCGAGCCGATGATACGCGCGACCGAGCTTGTCTTGCAGGAACGCATCCCGCGCGACATCCCCGCCGTGACGCCGCGCCTTGAAGCCGTGGCGGTGCCCGACAGCCCGAGCGCGCTGGACATGCAGCGGATGGCGCTGATCGAAGGCACCCCACAGGGGCCGCCGGTCAGCCATATCCTGTCGAACGGCAGTTATTCGGTGATGCTGACCACAACCGGCGGCGGCTATAGCCGTTGGGGCGACATCGCCCTGACGCGATGGCAGGCGGATGCCACGCGTGACACCGGCGGCACGCGGATCTGGCTACGCGATCTACAGGGCGGCCAGCTGCATTCCGTCGAGGGCGCGGCAGACGACGACCAGCGCGAGGTGCAGTTCTTTGAGGATCGCGTCGGCTTCTCACGCAGGCAGGGCACTCTATCCACAGCGATGGATGTGCTCGTTTCGGGCGAGGATGATGCCGAAGTGCGCCGGGTTGCAATCACTTCCACGTCCCGCCGTCCGCGTGAGGTAGAACTGACATCCTATGCCGAGCTGGCCCTGACCACACAGGCTGCGGATGCAGCGCATCCCGCCTTTACCCGGATGTTCGTGCAGACCGAATACCTGCCGGAATTCGGCGCGGTCATCGCGACCCGCAGGCCGCGTTCCCCTGATGAAACCCCGGTCTGGGCGGCCCATTTTCTGGTGGTGGAGGGTGAGCTTTCCGCGGCGATGGAATTCGAGACCGACCGCGCTGCTTTTGTCGGGCGCGACAATGACCTGTCCTCGGCGCAGGCTCTGATCCCGGGGAGCCGGTTGGAGGGAGGGATCGGCACTGTGCTGGACCCGGTCTTTGCGCTGCGTCAGCGGGTCAGGATCCCGGCAGGCGGCACCGTGAAACTCGCGTTCTGGACAGTGGTCGCGCCGACCCGCGATGCGCTCACCGACCTGATCGACCGACACCATGACCGCAATGCCTTTGATAGGGCAAAAACACTTGCCTGGACCCAGGCACAGGTTCAACTGCGCCATCTCGCGATCACACCGGTGCAGGCAGCCGGCTTCCAGCGCCTCACCGCGCCGATCCTCTGTTCGGACATGCGTTTCCGGGCGCGTGCCGATCTTGTTGCCACGGGCGCAGGCAAGCAATCTGCACTTTGGCCGATGGGCGTCTCGGGCGATCTGCCCATCGTGCTGCTGCGCATCGACGATGCCGCCGACATCGCGCGGGTGCATGAGATGCTGCTGGCGCAGGAATATTGGCGTGGCAAAGGCTTGGCGGTGGATCTGGTAATCCTCAACGAGCATCCCGCCTCCTATGTTCAGGGCCTGCAAACGGGGATCGAGGCGGCGCTGAGGGGCTCGCGGGCGCCGGATGGCGGTGGAGGTGGGCAAACACATGCCCTGCGCGCCGATCTGATCTCGCCCGAGGCGCGGTCGCTGCTGATCTCGGTGGCGCGGGTGCATCTGGTGGCGCGGCGCGGCACCCTGGCCGAACAGATCGCTGCAATCCTGGCAGATGATATTGGCGAAGAGGAGCCCCCGGCGACACGGGCGCGGCAACTCCCTGCCACGGCCAGCCCACCAGCGGTCGAAGAACTGGAGTTCTTCAACGGCATCGGCGGCTTTGCGCGGCAGGGCCGGGAATATGTTACGATCCTCGACGGCAGCATCCCGACACCGGCGCCCTGGATCAATGTCATTGCCAATGACAGCCTTGGCTTTCACGTCTCGGCCACAGGCAGCACCAGCACCTGGGCCGGGAACAGCCGAGAGAACCGCCTGACACCTTGGTCGAACGATGCAGTGGCCGATCCGACGGGAGAGGCGTTCTACATCCGCGACGATGCCACGGGCGAGGTATTCTCGCCCACCTTTGCTCCTTTGCGCCAGGCGGGGCGTCACATCGCGCGTCATGGCTTTGGCTACAGCCGGCTTCAGCACCAGGCGGGGGGGATCTGCCTTGACCTGCTGCAATTCGTGCCGCTCGCGGATCCAGTAAAAATTTCGCGCCTGACCCTGCGCAACCTGTCCGCCCAGCCCCGGCGGCTGACCGTGATCAGCTATGCCGAGCCAGTGATGGGCCCGTCACGCGCGGGGTCGGCGCCGTTCCTGACCACCGAACGCGACGGTGAGACCGGCGCGCTCTTTGCCCGTAATCCGTGGAACACGGCCTTTCCTGACCGGGTGATGTTCGTCGACCTAGCGGGCGCTCAAAGCGGGTTCACCACCGACCGCACCGGGTTTCTGGGCCGGGGCGGCGCACCCACCATGCCACTGGCGGTCAGCCTCAGACAACCGCTGGCGGGTCGTGCCGGATCAGGCCTCGATCCCTGCATGGCTCTGGAACGCAAGGTAGAGCTGGCGCCGGGTGCTCAGATCGTCATTGACCACTTCCTCGGCCAGACGGTCTCTGTCGAAGACGCACGAACCCTGATCTGCCGCCTCCGCAAGACTGATCTTGATGCCGCGCTGGCCGAGGTCGAAGCGCATTGGGAGGCCGTGCTCGGAACCGTGCAGATCGAAACGCCGGACCGTGCGATGGATGTCATGGTCAATGGCTGGCTGCAGTACCAGACACTGGCGTGCCGCATTCAGGCGCGCGCCGGCTTCTATCAGGCCAGTGGGGCCTATGGGTTCCGAGATCAGTTGCAGGATGGCATGGCACTGACCCTGTCTCAGCCCGACCGTGTCCGCAGCCATTTGTTGCGCGCGGCCGGACGACAATTCCCCGAGGGCGATGTGCAGCACTGGTGGTTGCCGCATTCGGGGCAAGGCGTGCGCACGCGAATATCGGATGATTGCGTCTGGCTGGCCTACGCCGCTGCGGAATATATTGCGGTGACAGGCGACAGCGCGGTGCTGGACGAGCGGGTTCCCTTCATTGAGGGAGCTTTACTGGCATCGGACCAGCATGACGCCTTCTTCCAACCCGAGCCATCGGGAACCGATGCAACACTCTGGCAGCATTGCGCGCTTGGCCTCGACCGCACCATCGCGCTGACAGGCGCGCTCGGCCTGCCGCTGATCGGCACCGGCGACTGGAATGACGGCATGAACCAGGTTGGTGAGGCGGGGCGCGGCGAGAGCGTCTGGCTCGGCTGGCTGCTTCTCGATACGCTTAGCCGCCTCACTCCCCTGGCCGAGGTCCGTGATCCGGTGCGCGCCGTGCGCTGGCAGGCACATGCTACCGACCTCCGCGCGGCGCTGGAGCGGGAAGCGTGGGACGGGGAATGGTATCGCCGCGCCACCTTCGATGACGGGACCTGGCTTGGCTCTGCCGCGGCAACCGCGTGTCGGATCGACTCGATCGCGCAAAGCTGGGCGGTCTTGTCAGGTCAGGCCGATCCGGCCCGCGCCGCGACAGCGATGGCCTCGGTCGAACGGCATCTGATCCGCCCCGATCCGGGTATTGCGCTGCTGTTCACCCCGCCCTTTGACAATGCGGCCGTCGGCTTCGGCCCCGATCCCGGATATATTGCGGGCTATCCCCCCGGCCTGCGTGAGAATGGCGGCCAATACAGCCATGCGGCGATGTGGGCGATACTGGCGCGAGCTAAGCTGGGTGACGGCGACGGCGCGGTGCGCCTGTTCGCGATGCTGAATCCGATCAACCATGCGCTGACCGCGGAATACGCCGGACGATACAAGGTCGAACCCTATGTCGTTGCGGCGGATGTCTATTCAGTCGGCCCGCATGAAGGACGGGGCGGCTGGACATGGTACACCGGGTCTGCGGCCTGGATGTATCGCGCTGCGGTCGAGGGCATTCTCGGCATCCGGCGCGAGGGCGATCATGTGCGGATCGCACCGTGCTTGCCTGCGCATTGGCCTGGCTTCTCCGCAACGGTGCGGGTGGCCGGCACCGCCATCGATATCCGGGTTACGCAGGGCGACATTGCTCCCGAAGGTTTCATCCATTCGAAGGACAACGACACACGCGCGCTGTTGGACGGCGCGCAGCACCTGGTTCGGTTGCATATCCCGCTTCAGTCCGCGTGACCGCCCACACCTCGGTTCGCGCGGCCGACCAGCGCCACGTTAAGATGAGGCTTGGTTCAAGCTCCCCGCAGTCACGGTGACACTGACCGCCATTTCGATAAGTGCATCACTGTTGCCGATGAAGCTGCCCGAAACCGGGACGATCTGGCGCACATCGCGGGCCACGGCCACCGGGATCAGATTCCTTGCACCAACACTCCGGTTGGTCGGATCGAAAGTGATCCAGCCCGCGCCGGGCACATAGATCTCGGTCCAGGCATGGGTCGAACCCGGCCCCGTGGATCCGACAAGGCTTTCACGGGGATCGAACAGATATCCGGACACGATACGTGCGCCGAACTTGAGTATCCTTGCCGCTTCCGCCAGCATGACCGCGAAATCCCTGCACGACCCCCAGCCACGATGCAGGGTTTCAAGCGGCGATTGCGTGCCCTCGGTCTCCCGGCTCTGATAGGAAATGCGGTCGGATATCCCGTCGCTGATATCCATGAGCAGGGACAGCGTGTCGGTGCGCCAGCCGTAGACAAACCCCTCGACCCAGCGTGAGAAATGACCTTCAGGATCGGGATATTGTGGCATGGCCAGCGCACCGAGGTCGGTCCAGTCGTCACCGGAGTAGAGGAACGGCCAGCGCATCGCGGCGGGCGCAATGGCGAATCCTGGCGAGGGCGAAGCCGTCAATTCGATCCTCGCGCGGCTCTCGATCCGCAAGCAGGCGGTCGGCTGCAAAAACGTGGCCGTGGTGATCACGTTTCCCGAGACGTCATTCGCCCATGACAGTTCCGCAGCCGGAGACAGGGAAACGTCATGGGACAGGAGGTGCAGGTCCCGGGACTCGCGTGGCCGAAGCATCATACGGTGCGGTCCGAGGGAGACCTCGCTTCGATATCGGTAGGTGGTCGTATGAACCGTTTCGAGAAAGACCACGTGTATCCTGCTTTCGACCGCCGCTATGCCCGCAGAGAATGCTTTTCAGGACTTTCGCGAAGAGCCCGGGGAAACGGGGACGGCATTCTTCCACGAATGGGACCCTTTGCAGCGTTTGCATATGCGCTCGCCGAACCCCTCGCTCCAGAACATCGTCTGGCATCGCAGGCAGGATCGTTCCCTTGGTGCATCCGTAAGGGCGCGTTGCAGGTCGTTATCGTCAGGCAGGGAATCTTTCACGGTTTTTTCGGTTCGCTCTCGATCAGTCGCGCCAGATCTCCGAGGGCGCGCTGGATCAGCTTCTGCTTACGGGCGTCCCTTGCTTCCGCGGTCTCTGCGTAGCGACGGATCAGGTATTGGGCCTTAACCGCTGCCTCCATCCATGTCACCGATGGCTCGGCGAGAAGTTGCGCTTCAAGCTCCTCCTGGCGTTTGCGCAGGGCCTCCTGATCGGCTTCGAACTCCCTGAGAGCATGACGGCGAAAATCCGTCGCCATCTGTCCTTCGGTGCTACGCCGGGCATCAAGGCTCACCGGATCATCACTCATTCTGCGCCACCCGGCTGAGGTGCTGCCTGATCTCGCCCGATCGCGGCCTCAAGGTCTTTCTCAGTGATCGGTCGCATCTCCGCCCGACCAGCCCGTCCTGTGACAATCATATGGGTCGAGGTCCTGCGGTAGGCCTCAAAGCTCAACCCCTGCAGAAGCTCTTCCTCGACGAGGACATCATAATTTCCGGCGGGCAGCAGATCGGCGTAACCTGACAAGGTGAACGGATGCGCGAAAGTCACCTGCTTCCTGGATGAGCGGATGTTCATCTGTAGCCCCCGATCAGGTCTGAAAAACTTGTCCGCGTGTGACGCCTTCGCTTCGGCGCGGCGACACGGCAGCGTTCTGACCATACGATCATCGTCCGCCGCCGGGGCTGATCGGTGTTAGCGTCCTCTCTGAATTATGCCTGAATCAAAAATGGATGCGACCGTCGCACTTCCGGCTCCCCGGAACGCGATGGCATGCTGAATATCGGCCCATGCAAACCTGGATCAGTCAGCCGCTCCAAGACTCCGTTATACGGAAAGGCGCTGGCGGGGAGCCAGTCAGCAGGTCGTAACAAGTTCCAGCGAGGCTGCGGAGCCCGCAACCGACGATATCCGGCGTGCGGATTGTGCAGCCTCGCTTGTCAGGGCGACAAGGGCGGCAAGGCCTGCCTCCTCAATGGTCGTTGCAGGCGGGTCAACGCAGCAACGGCCCTGCATGATCCATATATCCGGTGTCGAAACCCGCCAGTGCCTGAAGGCCCTCGAAATTGTTGAAGGTCACCTTGCCTTGCCGGAACGTGACCAGCCCGTCCTCCCGCAACTGCCGCAGCACCCGGTTGACGTGAATGGCGCTCAGACCAAGGGCATCGGCCAGATGATACTGGGTCAGGGGACAGGAGAATCCCGTCCTGTCGCCGATCCCCACATGGTTCAGCCGTGCCCCGAGTTCCATGAGCAGATGCGCCATCCGCTCCACCGCTGAGCGCCGCCCGAGATTGACCAGATGCTCGACCATCATCGCCTCGTCGCGGGATGAGGCCCAGAGGACGGCGGTGGCAAGCCGGGGCGCCTCGGCAAATGCGCCGAGGATATCGGGGGCAAAGACCTCGGAGGCTTCGATATCCGTCAGCGCCTCGAGGCTGAGGTCTGACGTTCGGAACAGGATGCTGCGCAAACCCAGAAAATCGCCGGGAATCTGGAAGTTGATGACCTGCCGTCCGCCATCGGGCAGCATCTTGTAGGAGCAGGCCCAGCCTTCGGCCAGAATGTAGACCGAAGCATTCGACTGGCCCTCGTGCATCATCTCATGCCCGGCGAGGAAGGTTCTGCGCCGCCGATGAAAGCGCGCAAGTGTCTCCAGATCCACATCCGACAGGGCCACGAAGGTCGACAGCTTCCGGGTCAGCGGACTGCTCTCAATATGGGTCAACAGCTTCTCCCGGTTGGTGCGGAGTTCACGACAGGCAGTCGGGCAGGCTGCTCTGGATCAGTCCGGCCGACAGAACTTCCTGTCAGGGTGATGCAGCTCATCAGGATTCTGCCCCTGTCCTGATCCTCTTCTATACCAAAAGGACGCCTCGCGATGCCCGGCCAGACAGATCATGCAGGAATGGCAGCACTTTCCATCTGCGAGGCTCTCCTGCTCGCCATCAATGACCACAAACTTCTGCCCGAACGCGAGATCGCAGGCGTGCTCCGCGATGCGGCGGCTGCGCATGAGAATGCAGCAGGCAATGCGACAGAGATGGAGATGCATCAAAGCGTCGCCAGCCTGATCAACGGGATCATGGTCGGGATAAACCCAACCGGTCGGCCTTAGCGCTGCGCTCTCTCAGTCCAGGGGGAACCCGAGACGGCGGCCTTCAGCAGAGGGCAGCGCATCCGGGATCGGCCACGCCCATTCTCGCAGGACTATTGCCCTGCTTCCACATTGCCAATTTTCAGGAGCGACCGACATGTCTGCGAAAGACGTTCTCTTCGGCACCGAAGCCCGCAGTCGCATGGTGAAAGGGATTGATGTCCTCGCCGATACGGTCAGGATCACCCTCGGCCCGAAGGGGCGCAATGTCATCCTGGGCCGGGACTTCGGGGTTCCGCGGATCACCAAGGACGGCGTGACAGTTGCGCAGGAAATCGAGCTTGCGGACAGGTTCGGGAATATGGGCGCCCGGCTGGTTCGGGAAGTTGCGACCCGCACCAATGACGAGGCGGGAGATGGCACGACGACCGCCACCGTCCTTGCGCAGGCCATCGTCAGGGAAGGCATGAAGGCGGTGGCTGCCGGCATGAACCCGATGGATCTGAAACGCGGCATCGACAAGGCTGTAAAGGCTGCCGTCACGGGCATCAGGGACATGTCGCGGCCAGTTCGCGACAGTGATGAAATCGCGCGGGTCGGAATGATCTCGGCGAATGGCGATGCCGCCATCGGCCGACAGATCGCGGATGCGATGGAGCGGGTCGGCAAGGAAGGTGTCATCACCGTCGAGGACGCAAAAGGCATCGAGACAACGACAGAAGTCGTCGAAGGCATGCAGTTCGATCGCGGCTATCTCAGCCCCTACTTCATCACCAACGCGCAAAAGATGACCGTGGAACTCGAAGACTGCGTCATCCTGCTGCTCGACAGCAGGTTATCGGCGCTCAAGCCAATGCTGTCGTTGCTTGAGGAGGTGCTGGAGGCCGACAAAGCGCTGCTGATCGTTGCGGAAGATATCGAAGGCGAGGCGCTTGCGATGCTGGTCGTCAACAAGCTCCGCGCTGATCTGAAGGTTGCGGCGGTCAAGACCCCCGGCTTCGGCGATGGCCGCAAAGCCATGCTGGAAGATCTCGCCATTCTGACGGGCGGCGAGGTGATCTCGGCCGATCTGGGAACGCGGCTTGAAGATGTGACGATGGCGCGGCTGGGCACGGCGAAGAAAATCCTCGTCGGCAAGGACGCCACGACCTTGATCGGCGGTCAGGGCGACAAGGCCGCAATCGCGTCTCGCATCGGCCAGATCCGCGGGCAGATCGAGGATGAAGCGTCGGATTACGAGAAGGGAAAGATGCAGGAGCGGCTGGCACGCCTTTCGGGCAGCGTTGCCGTGATCCGCGTCGGCGGTGCCACCGAGACAGAGGTGACCGAACGCAAGGACAGGATTGACGATGCGCTCCATGCGACGCGTGCGGCCGTCGAGGAGGGTGTGGTTCCGGGCGGAGGGGTCGCGCTCCTTCTCGCCGGAAATCTGCTGGCCGATATGAAAGGCGACAATCCCGAGCAGGACGCCGGGATCAGGATCATCCGAAGGGCGCTACAGGCGCCTCTGCGCCAGATCGCCGAGAATGCCGGGATCGACGGCGCTGTAGTCGCGGGGAAGATCATCGAGGCAGGTCGCGCTGGCTTCGGCTTCGATGCGCAGGCAGAGAGCTTCGTCGACATGTTCGAGGCCGGTATCGTTGATCCGACGAAGGTGGTGCGGATCGCGCTCGAGGATGCCGCCTCGATTGCGGGCCTTCTGATCACCACCGAGGTCATGATCGCTGAGAGCTGATGAGGCGCGCGGAAATTGCGTGAGTGGTTTCCCCGGTGGCCGCTATACGTTCTCACCGACAGAAAACACGGAATTCCGGGAATAATTCAGAAACGCTTTCCTGGCCTTGCGGTGACTACCATGCCGCGTGCCCAACAGAGCGCTCTCCGCCCCTCGCGGTGGTTCTGACTGGGAACTCGCTGCAGTGCGCCCGAACGGCTGCTTCGATAGATTGCTGCAGCGGCCATGCCGCGCTGTAGTCAGGCGGCTCTCCGCCCGATCTGCATGAAGCCCGCGAGAAAACTGACCTTCAAACGACCCATCGTTGTCGACACAGGTCATGCTCATGCGGCGAAGGGATTCCTGATCGTGATCCTGTCGGCCACCCTGAACCCGTCCTGCATGTCCTCGGAAAGCAGGTTATCACAGCCAGCCAGCAGCCCGGCCGCAACGATCATCGCGTCATAGACAGACAGCGCGTGCTTCCGCGCCAGGGCGATGCCCAGATCATGCGTCTCATAGGTCAGTGGCTCGACGGTCACAAACTCACGGATCATGAGCAGAAATTCATCGCTCTGCGCCCAACTCATCCTGAACTTCCGCCGCGTGACGTTCGCGATCTCGTTCAGCACCTGCACGCTGACGGTTCCGCCGCCGCGCAGCAGACATTCGGCAACGTCTGCCTTGGCACGGTCTTCAGAGAGCAGGTAAAGCAGGACGTTGGTGTCGAAGAACCTACCTGGCATTCGCCTCGTTCCGGTCGAACCGGTAGTCCTTGGGCATCAATCCGCGAAACTTGCGAAGCCGGGCCAGGATTTCTTCGGGATCGCGGCGGCGATGAACCTCAAAATGCCCGGCATCGGCCGCGGTGATTTCGATCTCGTCGCCCGCCTTCAACCCGAGTTCCTGGACCATCCGCGCAGGCAGGCGGACGGCCAGAGAATTGCCCCATTTCGCGATCTGCATGATGTTTGGCTCCGCCTTGAATGATACACATCTCCAGCAATGTATATCCTGACTGCCGGCGGTTCAATCGGTGATGCGATCACAACTCATGCCCGTGATCCTTGCCGCGGGAGCGATGCTGCTCACCGACCTCCTGATCGGCCATCTTCTGATTGACCTGCCGGGCTTGGGCGAGGGTCATGCCGACCGACTGATGGGCTTCGCCGGCCGCTGCCACAGCCCGCGCGATAGCCCGTCGCTGACCCGCATCCGGGAAATCGACGGCCAGGGCATTGGTGTCACCCGCCGCGATCCGCGCCAGGACATGCGCGCCATAGCGGTCGCGGAAATCGGCGCCGAAACGCTCTGCGTGATCGTCATTCTGGAATTCGACCTTGCCATGCTGGGCATGCGCCTCGGCCATGGCGGACAGGGTACGGGTCAGCTTGTCGCTCGTGGCCTCCTGCTCGATCGGCACCGCGCGGGAAATGACACGCGCCGCCGCCGCATAGAAGGTATCGACCAGCTCGGCCGCCCTGCCCCGCCCGTCCTCGGAAGCGAGATCGATCTTCTTCGCGTCGGCCACAGCCAGAATATCGGCCTTGATCCACGCGCGCTCCTGCCAGGCATTCGCGGCACCGCTTTCCATCCGGGACTGGATCACGACCGGATCGAGGCCGGCCTTTTCTGCGGCCGCGCCGATCTGCGCCGTCATTTCCCTCGTGCCATCCGGTCCGATAACCTTGTGCCTGTCCTGGACAGTGATGCGGGTCTCGTCCATCTGCGCCTGGTAGATGGCCGTGCGCGGGGCGTGATGCATCATCTGCGCGCCGCGCTTATCGCCCAGATCGCGTACGATCTCCGAGGCGATCCCGTAAAGCTCTTCGCGCAATTCACGCTGGTCCTGCACGGGCAGGCGCGAAATGTCCCTCTCGCTCTCCTCCAGCCAGGTCCCGAAGGCAGTGGCCAGATCGCCGCGATTGCGGATGGTATCGAGGTCCATGACGATCTCCTGGTTGCGGTGATGGATGATGCCGCCCGCTTCAAGCAGCCCGGCCGCGGCTTCGATTTTCCGGGCCAGATCCTCATCGCTGATGAGTGTGGCCATGACGGCGAGACTGCGCAGCACCTCGATATTGCGCTGGACCTGGTCGAGCGCATCGCTGAGCGCCCTGCCCTGCCGGCGGTTCTCGATCGGCGCCCTGCCCTCGCGCGCCGCACGCTCGATCTCGGCTCGCGACGGTCCATAGGTCAGGATGCCGCGATCCAGACGGCTGCTCTTGTCCAGAAACAACCCGTGCTCGCCGGCGATCCCGACCAGCCGTTCCTTCATGAAGTCGAGATTGAAGGCATGGTCCTTCGCCATGAAGAACCAGTCGCCATTCTCCAGGCCCCGGTTGTTCACGACCACATGGACATGCTTGTTGACGCGATCCGTGTGCAGGGCCGCGACATAGGCCCATTCCTCGCCATCCGAATGCAGCCCGGACTGGAACAGCTCCATGCACCATTCCTCCACCACCGGACGGGCGCGCTCGGCGCTGACATCGAAGGGAAAGGAGACCAGCAAATGCGTGGTCTGGCCGTTCTTCGGATCGCCGGTCCATTCATCCGACCACTGATCGACGACAGCCTTGCGCTGATCGCCGTCCAGTGTCCGGGCCCGCGGGTCAAGATCGGCCATGTTGCCGAATACCGCCGCCGCCTTGGAAAACAGGTAATCCAGCTGATTGCCAAGCTGCTTGCCGGTATGGGTGCCGCCCTTGTGGATCTTCTTCAGCACCACCGCATTCGAGCCCTGGGTGACGCGCCACAGGCCCGCTGCCCGCCCGGAAACCTTCGGCCTCGGCGTCATGAACCTGTCGAACGCGCGCGCAACCTCGGCCTGCTGGAAGGCCAGCATCCCCGCCCCGCCCTGCCAGATCGGAAACTCGATCTCGCCGATCAATGCCTCGGCCAGCCCACCCCGGCTCATGCCTCGGTCTCCACGAAGGTCTTGAACAGCCGCACCCCGCGGCGGCGCTGCTCGGCAACGACCGCCTGCAAAAAGGTCCGCAGCCTCGGCAGGCTCAGCCGCAGATCGTCCAAGGCGCGCATCTCGCCCTTCGCCAGCTTGATCTTCCTTGTGTTGGCGGCAAAAGCGATCTGGTTGATGTTCACCCCGATCTTGTGCAGTTCATGCTTGATCGCCTCAAGTTCCGCCGCCTGTTCGGGCGGAAATTCGAGCATCCCGACACTCGACCGCAGCAGCGTGCGCAGCACATCCGACCGGCTCTCCGTACCGAGCACGTCCTTCAGCCGGTCCAGTTGCTGCACTTCCTCCGGGGACAGGCGCACGGTCACGACGCTGCCATAGGTCGTGGTGGCCTCGGACTGACGCAGTTTGAGGGCCTTTTCGGTCTTGATCGCCTCGGGCCCAGCCCCGACAGCATCGGCCACCGTCGAAACTGTCCCGCCCGCCTTCACCTTGCGGATCGCCTCGGCCTTCTGCTCTCTCGTCAGCGATTTGCGAGCCATAAATATCCTCCTGACGACGGCAATCAGACGGCTTGTATACATTCCGCATTTCCTGCCACTTCCCCCTATGTGCCAGAGTAGCCCAGGATCGCGAGCATAACAAACAAATTCGCAACCAGGGGTTGCGCCCGCTGTCGCGATCACCGGGATGCTCGGTGCGGCACATAGGGTCCGTTTGCTTTGAAGAAAAACAACGCCGGCACACCGGCACCGCTGCAGGCGCCAATCTGGCGCCGTCGCCTGTGACCGGATGAACCGTGGGGTGATCTGCAACTTGCCGTGGGAAGCCCGTCAGTCGATTGCCGATCGCGCTGTTACCATTTGGGCCGTCACACAGGGCCTTTAGGAAAGGCTGGCGTTCCCGGTCGGCTGGCACTGCTGCCAGTCCTCCCAAAAACGGCACAGAGGCCCCTGCCCTTCGGCCAGAATCGATACGGATGGAACCGGAACCATGACAGATCGAGGCCATGACAGCGGATCGTGTGCCTGCGGCGCAGGATGATCCGTCAGAAGAATGGAAGGGGCGTTGCCCCTCGCCGCAGCAAGGGCAATCGACAGAACCGGGTCCTCGCCGCTGACGCGGCTGCGGGCCGCGCCACTTCCGTCGATTCCCCTTGTCGCAGCTACCCCCAGTCTCGGCGACGGCCAGACCCCGAAAACGACTGTTTTCGGGGCTGTCCCCATTGCGGGGTGCCCCATACCGGTGGAGGGGAAGATGGCCGATGCAGCTGGACGGGATTGCAAGGAGATGAGCCCGGGACTGCGCCTGTCGCGTGTGGCGGACCTGATCGATGCGATCCATGCCTGCCATCCTGACGATGCCGAGCAGGTTCTGTCGGTCGTCCTGGAGGAATGGCAGACCGGGGCGCCCATGCCGCCCTTCCTTGACGCCATGAGCGATGCAGAGTTCTGGGCCCATGCCGCGACGTTCGAGGAGCTGCGCGCTGTCTTCTTGGCCGCAGGACGGAAGCTGGCGCGATACCCGCTCGGGCCGCAGGGCCGGATGCGCATGATCCGGAGATTGATGGAAGGTCTGAGTGATGGCGAACGGCAGGAGATCATCGGCGTGGTCTCTGCAGAACGCGATCCTGCGTGATAAAGCACGATGGAGACACCAAGCCGGGATGTGCCGGAAGGGTTCGTTCTCGGAGGACCTGCTGTCAACTGCAGGCCCTCGGTCGAGGTCGGCGAAAGCCACCCCCTGATCCGGTTGTCCCGGCGACGGCAGAGGGCCAGGATACGCGCATTCAGCGCCGACCTGCACACTGGTTTGATATTTGCTGAAAATCAGGCGGTGGCCCGCATCGCTGCTCCTCTCAGAGCCCGTCGCGGCCACCGCCTTTCCTTCCGTCCAGTTCCCGCCGGCGGCACTGCGCCGGACGGGAAACACTCTCGCGCATCTTCAGGCTCTTCCAGACGAGTGGAGCAGGATAGACCCCGCGCGAGACCCAAGCTCGACACTGCACCGGAGGTGAGTTTTGCAGCGCGTTGGTGCCGATTGATTGGCTCTGGACTTTCCAACTCTACCCCAATTTCTGATTCAAAGCGAGAAGCCGGTTTGTCACCTCCGGCTACAATTCTGTGTCACGGCTGCCCCGTCCCTGCTCCAGTCTTACGGCGATTGCGCGATCGATGGCGCGCCGGGTAGCGGGCCTCTCGATCGCTGATGGCACCATCGTCGGTCACAGCCTTGAACCTGCAACCTCGGGCTGACATTCGGACAGCTTGTCGGCGGGCGTATGTTCCCATTACGTTCCTACCATGCCGTCGATACCCTCAACCAACAGATTCGCCAACCGCTCGATTCGCGACTGTGCCCGCGACCATATGCTCATCGTGATGCGCTGCGATCTGTGCGGCCGGACGGTCAACTATTGGGCCGAGGATCTGGCGAAGGTCATCGATGACCCGTTTCACGAAGCGCATGTGCCGCCCTGGGGCTGCGGCCATTGCCGGATGATCGATTACATGTCGATCCGCTGGCACCTGCCGAACGCACAAGAGCTGGCGGCAGGCTTGACCGTTCGCAGGCCGGTCAGGCAGGTTGTCAAATGGATCTGGCGCGATGAAAGGGTCTGACGATCTGCAATCTGTATAATAACGGCACCACGCAGGAGATGATGCGCCGGCTCTTCCCCGGCGTGACGGACCGTGCCGGCAATCTGCAGCCGGGCCGGGTCTATCCCGACCAGCCCGGTGCGATCATCCGCCATGATGGCGACGGGTTGGAGCTGGTCACAGCGCGCTGGGGTCTGCCCTCGCCGAAATTCGCCCTGAAGACGGAACGCGACCCCGGCGTGACCAATATCCGCAATCTTGGATCGCCGCATTGGCGCCGCTGGCTCAGTCGGGACAATCGCTGCCTCGTCCCGCTGAGCGCCTTCGCCGAGCCCCGCGGCAAGGGGAAGGGCAACCAGTGGTTTGCCGCCACGAACAACCAGCCAATGTTCTTTGCCGGCATCGAGATCCGCGACTGGACCTCCGTCCGCAAGGTAAAGGACGGCGAGACCACGGATGATCTCTATGCCTTCCTGACTTGCGAACCGAATGCGGAGGTCCGGGAGATCCATCCAAAGGCCATGCCGGTGATCCTGACGCAGCCCGACGACTGGACGGCCTGGATGAACGGGGCTCCCGCTTCGGAGCTTCAACGGCCCCTGCCCGACGGATCCCTTGCGTTGCTGGACGAGGCCGAGCTGACCTGACCGGATCGACGACTGGCCCTGAATACGTCAGCGATGCCCCCCGCACGGCGAGACTGCGCGATCGACAGCGCCGTGACATCCGGCAACCTGGCCATCACAAGCATCTCCGGCGGCGCGGATCAGTCTGGAATTGACCTCGACGAAACCGAGGAGCGAGTGACGAAAGGGCATGGGTGTCAGTTCCAGAGAAGCCGCCTTTATCGGCGATCGCGAGGCCCGCCCGAGCGTAACCTGGACTGCTGCGGGAGCGCGACGTGAAGCGCATTGGATCCGTAGCAACCAGTCAAACTCAGGTGCTTCCGAAAGATCGAGAACGCATCGGAAAATTCACCCCCGGAATCATCCACAGAAATTGGGGATAAGTCTCGCCGCCCAAAAGACACCGCTCGAGGCGGGGCAGGCATAAACAGTGCCCCAGTCTTCAGCGCGGCAGTTCTGCCCGTTCCTCATTCGTCATCTCACCGAGGAGGCGGCGCATGAGGCGCATGCGTCCCCGTGCGCCAAGCCGGCGCTCGCTCAGGCGCGCGCCGGTGGCGAAAAAATAGGCCGTCAGTTCCGGCAATGTCGCAAAGGCCGCCCAGGCTTCCGCCTCCTCCTCGATGGTGGTCAGTGCGGGCAGCGGCGGGCCCGCGACCATCTCGGCCAGAACCCCCGACAGGATGAATTCCGCATCGGCGCGGTCGCAGGCCGCGATGGCATCGAACAGGGCCTGCGTGCGTTCCAGGCGCGTTGGATCTGGGCCGGCCATGAGCTGACCCTCACAGCCGGATCCGCGCGGCCAGCTCGCGCGCATCGTGCTGGTGATGAAGCCTGGCGCAACCATCGTCGTGGTGGTCGCGGCGCCGGGCCAGACCCAACCGGACGCGGGGATTGAGCCTCATGACGGCCGCCCGGATCACGGCGCCGCCGCCGGCTGAGATCAGCACGTTGAGGCGGGAATATCGGGCATGGATGGGCATCATTGCTCTCCCATGGGGCCGCCTTACGCGGCGGCCCGGTTGGTTCTGTCCAAGAGACCCGCGGGGGCGGTGCGCATCAGCCAGTCGGCGGCTTTCTGCGCCTCGGTCGCGGCCTTGAAGATGAACCGCTTCTCGGACTTCAATGCCCGCAGCCAGCTTTCCACATAGGCCGCCGTCTGCCCGAACTCCGGCGTCACGCCGATCTGCGCGCAGACCATGGCGCTGCCAATCTCGGCCACCAGTTCCTCGAAAGCGCGATCTGTGTGCCCGTTGAAGCGGCTGAACCGGTCCAGCCGATGCGCCGCGCCCGTGCCGTGGCAGCTCTCATGGGCGAGCGTGGAATAAAATCCGGCCGCATCATGAAAGGTCCCGACCGGCGGCATGTGGATGAAATCGCCCGCCACATCATAGAAGGCTTCCGGTCGGTCGCTGCTGCGGCGTTCAATGCCGGTGGCATCAAAGAAGGCTTCAAGCGCCGGGTCGGTCTCGGTGCCAAACTCGCGAGGCGCCTCGGCGGGCTTGCCCTGAAATTCTTCGGGCAAGCCGTCGATCTGATCGGCATTGAAAACGCGATAGGCTTTGGCATAGCCGAAGGTTTTTTCTTCGCCGGTCTCGGCATCCTCTTGTTCAAAGGTGCCGTATTTGACGACCGTGGCGGATGTCTCGCCCTTGCGGACCTGCGCACCGGCCTCCTGGGCCTGCCGATAGGTGAACCAATGGGCGCTGCGATAGCCCTGTTCAGCCGCCCGCGCCCAGAGCATCAGGATATTGATGCCGCGATAATACTCGCCATTGCTGCGGCGGGGAAAGGGAATGCCGCCGGCATCGCCGGTCCAGGGCTGCCGCCAGACCGGGGTGCCAGCCTCGATGCTGGCCATGATCTGGTCGGTGACATGCTGATAGACATCGAACTCGGCCATCATGCGCCCTCCTGCACGGGGCGTTCGACGGCGCTGACCTCGATGCCGCAATCGTCGCAGGTCTTGTCGTCAAAGACGTTCGACAATTCCCACTCCTGCGTCTCCACGTTCCAGCGGGCACAGGCGTCGGACAGAAAGTTTTCACCTCCGCAATGCGGGCAGTGAATGGTAACGGGTTGATCGGGTTCAAGCGCGGGCATGGTCGACCTCCACGGCGAACACGACGGTTTCGCCCTCGACGCGATAGTCGATCTGGCGCAGCAGCACCTGTTCCAGTGCCTCACGCGGGACGCCGGGATAGGTCGCGGCGATCACGTCCAGCAGCTGCGGGCGATCTTCCTCGAAATAGTACCCATTGACACCCCATGCGATCAGGCCGGGGGTATGAACGAGGGATGACGATCCCAGGCGATATTCAGCCATGTGTGGCCTCCTTTGCGACGGGCGGCGAGGTCTTTGCCCCTTTCCGCCAATGGGCGGACCTTCCTGCTCTGCTTGTCTCGAAAGGCCCATGCCTTTCGGAAAGCAGGAGCGGGAAGGGCGTAGCCCTGCCCGCGGCCCTGGGGCTGACTGTCACGGGGTCGGGAAGGCGGGGTGGTGCGGCCCGCAGCGCGGCACGCGCGAGGACACGGCCCGCCTGGACGACGACGCGCAACACGCGCGGCGCTTGCCCCTTGACCGGCAGACGCAGGGATGCGTGGCGGATGAAACAAACAGGAAGGTCGTCGGGTCGGGGGTGAGCTGGGCCTGCCCGGTCGATCCCCCGGCACGGCCACCGATCATCCTGGACCGCAAAAGCGGGCCTCCATCGATCTTTCTGGCCGCAGGCGGCCCGCGTGAGCGACTGGATGGAACGGTAAAGGGGCGGCTTGCGCCGCCCCTGTTGTTCACTCCTGGTCGTCGTCCCGTTTCGGGAAGGCGACCATGTCGACGCCGGGGAACATGTTGTGGCGGACCTGGATGGAGGTGATCTCGCCGGCGTCGTTGCGGTTGATGAAGAGGACACCGCAGTTGTCCCAGAACGTCTTGCCGTCTTTCTCGCCGGTTTTCACGCGGAGCTTCATGCTATCAAAGGCCATCTGGTTTTCCTTTCCTGCTTGGCGTTTCGATGAAATTTCTGGGACGGGGCAGGAAGAGGGCCGGTCAATGGGGAATTTGTCTTCCGCGCGGAATGGCCGGAGGCCAGGGGACATTCGTCATTGAAGGCCATAGGCCGTCCGGCGCGCTGCCCTGTCATATTTCATCGATAAGAAACGCACCCGCTGGAACGGACCGTGTTGGCCACGACAGCCAGCATCCGCAGAACCGTGAGCGAGAACGACGGCAAGACCGGGACCGGCTGCCCGTCACCGGTGCAACCGCAATGCCGCTGGGTAGCGCTGCGACCGGCGACGACCGCGACACCATGTTCCTGCACGCGAGATTTTGCCCCGTCCAAACAGGCCGACCGGGGTTGGCCAGGGGCGTTGATAGCTGCCCCATGATCCGGTTGCGAACGCGACGGCAGAAGGGCAACCCGCGTGATCGGCCGAATGGGCCAAGACGCGTCACAGCGGCGCGGGCCCTGCTGCGCCTGCAAAGGTATCTGCAGGCCGGGCGGGAAGCAGGCTTTCGCTGCGTGTGCGAGCCGAGCCCTGCCAGACCGCGGAAGCGGACACTCCGCCAGGATCGCGCCGCGGAACCCTGGTTCACCTGCAGGAAGGGCGGAAAGCGGACGGTCGGGTGAGCGGTGAGAACATCTTTCAGATGTGCCTACCGCCCCCGAGTGTTAGGCCGCCGTCCACATTCCACCCGCCCCATTCGAGCGGACACACGCGCGGATGAAACGCATTCCTGCAAGTCCGTCCTCGGCGGTAGCCAGCGCTCGCGTCGACGCCAAGCCCTTACCTTCGATCAGATCCGCCGCATCGGCGTATAGAGTTGCGAACGCCTCCAGATAGCCCTCGGGATGGCCGGACGGTATGCGGCTTGGCGTTTGGGTCAAGCCGTCACCGCGGCGCAGCAGGCGGGTCGTGTCGCCAAGCGGGGTGAATTCGAGCAGATCAGGGTCTTCCTGATCCCATGCCAGCCCCCCCCTTTCGCCGGCGATGCGGAACCGCAGCGCGTTTTTGGTGCCGGGGGCGATCTGGCTTGCCCAGATCATCCCCTTCGCGCCGCCGTCGAAACGCAAGAGGACTGCCGCGTTGTCATCCAGCCGCCGTCCCGGCTCGAAGGCGGTGAGGTCGGCAAGAACGGCCTGAACTCCAAGCCCCGAAACAAATGTGGCGAGATTTACGGCATGCGTTCCGATATCCGCGATGCAGCCGCCCTCGCCCGACAAGCCGGGATCGGTGCGCCAGACGGCCTGTTTCTGCCCGCTCTGTTCAACGGGTCCGGCCAGCCAGTCCTGCAAATATTCCACCTGCACATGACGCACCGCCCCGATTGCCCCTTCGGCGATCATCCGGCGCGCCTCGCGCACCATCGGATAGCCTGTATAGGTCTGGGTCAGCACGAAGGGCACGGATGTTTCGGCTGCCAGCGCAGCCAGTTCCTCGGCCTCGGGAAGCGTCGCGGTCATCGGCTTGTCGCAGATCACTGCAATGCCTGCCCGCAGGAAGGCCGTCGCCACCTTGGCATGAAGGTGGTTCGGCGTGACGATCGCCACCGCAGCGATCCCGTCAGGACGAGCTGCCTCGGCCAAAGCCATCTGCGCGAAATCGGAATAGCTGCGGTCGGGCGCAATGCCGAGATCCGCCGCCGAAGCCGCGGCCCGTGCCGGGTCGGAGGACAGCGCCCCCGCAACCAACTCCCACCGCCCATCCAGCCTTGCGGCCATGCGGTGGACCCCGCCGATGAAGGCCCCTTGTCCTCCGCCGACCATGCCCAGTTTCAGTGTCATGACCGGATCCCCAGCATTGCGTCCAGCACCGCCTGATCGGCCCTCCCGCCTGCGAAATCGTCGAAGGCCTGCCCCGTCACCTCGATCAGATGACGGGCGATAAAGGGCGCACCCTCGGCGGCACCCTGCGCCGGGGATTTCAGGAAGCACTCCCATTCCATCACCGCCCAGCCGCGATAGCCGTGCTGGGTCAGCCGCGTGAAGACGGCCGGAAAATCCACCTGCCCGTCGCCAAGGCTGCGGAAACGCCCCGCCCGTTCCACCCATGGCGAATAGCCGGAATAGACGCCCTGCCGACCATCGGGGCGGAACTCGGCGTCCTTGACGTGGAACGCCGAGATACGGTCATGATAGATGTCGATGAAGGCCAGATAATCCATCGCCTGTAACAGGAAGTGCGACGGGTCGTAGTTGATCCTCGCGCGGGGGTGTTCGGCCACGGCAGAGAGGAACCTCTCCCAGCTTGCGCCGTCGAACACATCCTCGCCGGGGTGCAGTTCGAAGCCAATATCGACACCCGCATCGTCATAGGCATCAAGGATGGGGGTCCAGCGGCGGGCAAGTTCGGCGAATGCCGTCTCGACCAGTCCGGCGGGGCGCTGCGGCCAAGGATAGAGATAGGGGAAGGCCAGCGATCCGGTGAAGCTGACCGTTCCCGAAAGCCCCAGACGCCGCGCCGCCGTTGCGGCCTTGGTCACCTGATCGACCGCCCATGCCTGCCGTGCGCCGGGATTGCCCCGCACCGTTTCCGGCGCGAAGGCATCGAAGGCCGCGTCATAGGCGGGATTCACCGCGACCAACTGTCCTTGCAAGTGCGTGGACAATTCCGTGATGGCGATGCCCGCTTCGGCGCAAATGCCCACCACCTCGTCAGCATAGGTCTGACTTTCGGCGCAGAGGTTCAGATCGAACAACCGCCGATCCCAGGACGGGATCTGCACGCCTTTGTAGCCCAGCCCTGCCGCCCAGGCCGTGATCGCGGGCAGGCTGTCGAAGGGTGCATCATTCCCCGCGAATTGCGCCAGAAAGATGCCCGGACCCTTGATCGCACTGCCCGTCATGCCGCCCTCTCCGACAGCATGGTCAGGGGCCGGATCTCCACCGGACAGGCCAGCAGACGGTCAAGCTGCGAAACCAGCGGTTGCAGATGCGGCATCGCCAGATGCGCGTCCAGCGCCGCGCGGTCGGTCCAGTTCTCGTAGAAGACAAAGACGCAAGGATCGGCAGCATCGACGTGGAAGTCGTAGCTGATGCAACCCGCCTCGGCCCGCGTCGGCGCCACTAGCGCCATCAGCAGCGATGCCAGTTCCTCGCGCGTTTCAGGGCGGGCGGTGACGGTTCCGATGATCGTATACATGGTCAGCCCCGCTTCTGGCTCAGCGCAACGGCAAGGATGATGATCGCGCCCTTTGCAATCAGCTGCTGGCTGAACTCCAGCCCCATCAGGATCAGGCCATTGTTGATCATCCCGATCATCAGCGCGCCGACGATGGTGCCGATGACCGTCCCCTTGCCGCCGAACAGGCTCGTCCCGCCAAGGACGGCCGCGGCGATGACCGACAACTCATCCCCTTCGCCAAGCTGGAAGCGGCCCGATTGCAGACGGCCAGCGTAAAGCATCCCGGCCAGCGCGGCAGCGCAAGAGGACAGGACCAGCACCTTGAACTTGATGCTGCGCGTATCGATACCGGAATAGCGCGCCGCCATTTCGCCCCCGCCGGTCGCCAGCACCTTGCGGCCAAAGCCGGACCGGCGCAGCGCGACATGACCGACGCCCGCGATCACGGCCATCCAGAACATCAGGACGGGGATCGGGCCGACCGAGCCGCCCCCGAAGATCCAGGAATAGCCGGGGGACAGGATCGGCACGGCCGCCGTGTCGGAAATCCACATGGCCACGCCCTTGGCGATGCCCATCATGGCAAGTGTCGTCAGGAAGGACGGAATGCCGATCCGCGTCGTGAGCCAGCCGTTGAACATCCCGACGGCCAGCCCCGTCGCCAACCCGGCAAGGATGCCGCCAACAGGCCCGGCGATGGCAATCGCCATTGCAACCGTCACCGTGGTCAGCCCCGCCACCGCACCCACCGACAGGTCGATCTCGCCCGCCGACAGCACGAAGGTCATGGCCACCGCCATCACCGCGATCATCGCGGTCTGCCGCACGATGTTCAGCAGGTTGTTCGGATTCAGGAACCCCTTGTCGTTCAGCGTCAGCGCAAAGACGATGAATATCACCACGAAGCCAATATAGATGATGTTCTGCCGCCAATTGGCGAAGAATGCCCCGGCGGGGGCGGTTGCTGCCTTAGCCATGGCTGGCCTCCTTGATGGTCAGGGCTTTCTGGATTTCCACCTGAAGGCGGCGCTCGGCCGCCTGCAGGGCATTTTCGGGGTTCGTCTCAGAGGGATCGTCCAGTTCGGAGCGGTCCAGCATCTGATGCGCCCGGCCATCCGCCATCACGAGGATGCGGTCGCAGGCTGTCAGCAATTCCGACAGTTCCGAGGAGATGACGATCACCCCCTTGCCAGACTGTGCCAGTTCCCGCACGAGACGGATGATCTCGGCCTTGGACCCGATATCGATTCCTGCCGTCGGTTCGTCGAGGATCAGGATCTCGGGTTCAGTAGCCAGCCACTTGCCGATCACCACCTTCTGCTGGTTTCCCCCCGACAGCGTGGACACCGCATGGTCGCGGCTTGCCGTCTTGATCGACAGTCGGGCGATCATGTCCTCGGCGATGTCACGCACGCGGCCACGGTCCACGAAACCCTTCGGCGCGATGCGCCCGATCACCGACATGACCATGTTGTCAGCAACGCTATGCGCCGGGATGATGCCCTGCGTCGCCCGGGCCTCGGGCACCAGCGCGATGCCGTGGGCCACGGCATCGGCCGGGCGGCGGATCCCCGCTTTCATGCCCTTGATGCGGATCTCGCCCGAAACGGCGGGTTCGATACCTGCAATGACGCGGGCCAAGGCGGACCGACCGGAGCCGAGCAGGCCCGCAAGTCCCAGCACTTCCCCCCGATGCAGCGCGAAACTGACGTTCTCGGGTTTGTGCGGGCCGGTCACATTCGCAAGGTCCAGCAGAACCTCGCCCCGCGACACGTCACCCCGGGCGACATCAGCCAGCCCTTTGGATTTCTTGCCGACGATATGTTCGATCATCACGTCGATGGGCAGATCGGCCAGCGGCGCGGTGATCACATGTTTTCCATCCCGCAGGATCGTTGCGCGGTCCGCGATGCGGGCAATCTCGTCCATGCGGTGGCTGACATAGATGATCGCCACGCCCTTGGCCTTCAGCTGCCGCAGAAAGACGAACAGCCGTTCCACATCCGACACAGAAAGCGCGGTCGAAGGTTCATCGAGGATCAGCACCCGCGCATCCTGACTGATCGCCTTTGCAATCTCGGTCAGTTGCTTCTGCCCCGCCCCCAGATCGCCGACCAGCGCGGTCGGATCAACCTCGACCTGCAACATGTCGAAGATCGCCTGCGCCCGCCGGACAGAATCGGCATCGTCGATCATCCCGCGCGCATCGCGAGCTTCGCGGGTCAGGAAGATGTTCTGCGCCACAGTCAGCGTGGGGATCAGCGACATTTCCTGAAAGTTCATGGCGATCCCTGCCGCCCGCGCCGCTTCGGGCGAGTGGGCGGCCAGTTTCTGGCCACCAACCTCGATCTCGCCCTCCTCCGGCACGTGAACGCCGTTCAGGACCTTCAGGATGGTGGACTTCCCCGCCCCGTTACCGCCAAGCAGGGCGTGGACCTCACCGGCAAACACCTCGAAATCCACTCCATCCAGCGCGCGAATGCCGCCGAAGGATTTGGAAATCCCCGTCATCCGCACGGCAACCGGGGCGGGGGCGGTCATTCCACCCGCTCCCACTTGCCGGTTTCACCCGACCGAAGCAGGGCATCGGCCACCAGTTCCGTCAGCAGACCATCCTCGAAATTCGGGCTGGGCTGCTTGCCGCTGGCAATCGCGCTGAACAGGTCGAAGCATTCGACGATCTTCGTTTCCGAATAGCCGATGCCCAGACCGGGGATCGGCCACAGACCGCCGCCATAGGGATGGGCTGGACCAGTGTAGACCGTGCGGAAGCCGCGTGCATCGGCGGGGTCGTCGGCGAACATCACCTGCAACTCGTCACGGCGTTCGTAGTTGAAGTGGATCGACCCCTTCGTCCCGTGGATTTCCAGCGTGATGAAGTTGTTCCGACCCCATGCGTTGCGCGTGGCCTCCAGGCTGCCGATGGCCCCGTTGCCGAAGCGCAGCATCGACACCACCTCGTCATCCACATCCACCGGAGCACGTTCGGCATCAGCGGATTTCTCCGACGCACCCAGCTTGTCCACCCCGCCCTGCTGGATGGGGCGCGTCGTGACATAGGTCTTGGTCATGGCGATCACCTCGGCAATGGGACCGACGAGGTAATGCGCAAGGTCCACCACATGGGTCCCGATATCCCCCACCGTGCCCGACCCCGCGATCTTCTTCTGAAAGCGCCAGGACAGCGGCCCGTTCTCATCTGCCGACCAGTCCTGAAGGTAGGTGCCGCGGAAGTTCAGGATGCGGCCGATGCGGCCTTCCTCGATATATTTCTTGGCCAGCGCCACGGCGGGCGTGCGGCGGTAGTTGAAGGCCACCATGTGGATGATGCCTGCGGCCTTCGCGGCTTCGGTCATCGCGCGGGCCTCTTCCACGGTGCGGGCGAGGGGCTTTTCGCAGATGATGTGCTTGCCCGCCTTGGCGGCGGCGATGGCAATCTCGGCATGGACATTGTTCGGCGTGCAGATGTCGACCACGTCGATATCGGGCCGCTCCACCACGCTGCGCCAGTCGCTGGAGGCTTCGTCAAAGCCGAAGCGGCGGCGGGCTTCCTCGGCGGCGCCATCGGTCATGTCCACGACCACCTTGCGGTGCGGGATTGCCGGGGCGGGCCAGAAGAACATCGGCATCGAGGCATAGGCCATGGCATGCGCCTTGCCCATGAACCCGCCACCGATCATGGCGACGTTCATCACTTTGGTCATTGTCGGTCTCCGATCTTGTGCGGGTCGCGGAAGTTGGGAAGGGCCGGGCCTTCACGGGCGGGGAGCAACGCCCCCAGTAAAGGCCCGGCAGGCGCACGGGGTGATAGGGACACCCCGCGCGTGTTCGGTCACTGCATCGAGGCCTTGATGTTGTCGGTCGCTTCGGTCGAGTAGACCTGCTTCCACGCGTCGAGCAGGTTGTCCTTGCTGACGGGCAGCGCAGGCAGGGCCACGAAGTCGGGCGCATCCTTGTCGAGCAGGGCGTAGCCTGCCAGCTTCGCCTCGACCACGCCGGCGTCATAGGGACGCTGTGCGCCAAGGCCCTTCATGAAGCCGCCCTGCGCCATGCTGATGGCGACGTTTTCGCCAAGGTCGACGGTGGTGATGATCAGATCATCGCGGCCATTGGCGCGGGCGGCGGCCATCACGCCTTCGGCCGGAACGTCCCAGACCGCCCAGATGCCCTTGATGTTCGGGTTCGCGGTCAGCATCGCGCCAGCCGCCTTCTCCGCATCGCCCGAGAAGTCCGGCCCGCCGATCCCCTGTTCTTCCACGATCTTGATGTTCGGGTAGTCGCTGGCGATCGTCGCCTTGAACGCGTCATAGCGCTGCTTCGTTACGAAGAAGTCGGCGGCGTGGAACACGAGCCCGATTTCGCCCCCGTCAGGGCCAAGCGCCTTGGCCATCAGATGGGCTGCGGCGACGCCATTGCCGTAGTTGTCGGCCGAGACGACCGAGACATAGTCGGTGCCCGGAACGAAGCCCGTCGGGACGTTGTCCATGAACACGAGCTTGGCCCCGGCCTCATGCGCGGCGCGGTAGGCGGCGGCGGTGGCGGTGGGGTCGGTCGGGATCGACACGATGATGTCGGGCGACTGCGCCATGATGGTTTCAAGGTCGCTGACCTGCTTTTCGGGCTTGAAGCCCGCATCGGTCACGGAGATCACTTTGATCCCCATCGCGGCGAACTGGGTCTGCAGGCCGTTGATCTGCGCCTGGCTCCAGTCGTTGCCGGCGTAATGCATCACGATGGCAGCGGTGGCGCCCATCTCCTTGATCTTGGCCAGCTCTTCATCGCTGAGCACGACATCCGAGGCGGGCGAGGGGTCTTCACCGCTCGGTCCCTTGGACAGGACGGTTTCCTGCAACTTGGCAAGCGCCGCGTCCGGATCTGCAAAGGCCGGGGCGGCGATCCCCATCAAAAGCGCAAGCGCGGTCGCCGAGCCCATGAGGCTGCGTCTGGTCATCATAACTTCTTCCTCCCAGAGAAGTGTCGGGGTTGCCCCCGTGTGGTGGGCAGGGCGTTCAGCCGGCGATTGCCCGGTTCAGGTAGTCCATGCTCAGCCGCGCCCCTTCGGCGGGGTCACGCCAGGAGTCGAGTTCGGTGCAGACCCAGCCCGCAAAGCCCACATCCCGCATCGCCTTCAGGATCGGCCCCGTCGGCACATCGCCGCGGTCAAGCGGGGTGAAGGCAAAGGGTTCACGCTGGAAGCCCTTGAGGTGGATGTAGGAAATCCGCTTCGCGTGGTCGCGGATCAGTTGCGCCGGATCACCACCGGCTGCGGCCAGATGCGCCGTGTCGGGGCAGAAATCGATGGCGGTCAGGTCGAAGATCTTGGCCACTTCGCCCGGCCCTTCGACGATGGTCGACAAGTGCGGGTGGTAATGCGCCCGCAACCCCCGCGCCTCGGCCAGCGCCTTCACGCGGTCGAGGGCTGCGCCCAGCTTGTGATAATCCGGCTCGCGCGTGCCGTCGAAACGCTTGGCCCCGCCGCCCACCACCAGATGCGGCGCGCCCAGTTCGGCGGCACGGTCGGCGGCGCGCGTCACGCGGGCCAGTTCCTCGGGCAGAATGTCGTCGAAGATGAAGTTCCCGCCCGCATAGGTGGCGACCAGTTCCAGCCCGTTGTCGGCCAGAAGCTTGCGCATCTCGGCGGCGCTGTAGTCCAGCAGGTTGCCGTCGAACAGCTCCACCCCGGCATAACCAGCGGCAGCGATGTCGGCGCAGGCGCGGTCCATATCGCCGTAGGTGCGGTAGGCCAGTTGCGTGATCGAGGTGACGCCCACGGCATCGCCCCCGAGCCCCCCCCAGCAATTGGCGTGATAGGCCAGCTTCCAAGCTGTCATCGGTATCCCCTCCCCGTGCCGCAGGCGCTGCGGGATGGCCCGCCTTGCCTGCTTTCCTGCCGGCCTCCTCTGACCGTGGCAATTTCGTTAAGCCTAGATTCAGCTTTGGTCAATAATAAATCTGCTTATGTCTGATTACTTCTGCATTTTTACAGCATAAGTTTTTCCTTGAACGGCAGAAGGACGCCCTTTATCCCTTCTGAAACCCTGCAAGGACGCGATTTTGCCCCTGACTGCCCAGGACCTGACCGAATCGCCCCGCCCCCGCGGCAAGGGACGGCCGCGCACGGTGGAAACCGCTGCGCCATCGCTGGTCGAACTCCTGAACCTCGTCCGCACGGGTGCCGCCAACACGCGGCAGGAACTGGAACGCCAAAGCGAATTCGGCCGCGCCGTGGTGGCGGATCGCCTGACGATGCTGGGCGATCTGGGACTGGTGGACGAAAGCGAACTGGGCACCGCCACGGGCGGCCGAGCGCCGCGACTGGTGCGCTTTGCCGCGCGACGCGCCGCGATCCTTGTCGCCACGCTGGATCAAACCGCGATCGGGGTAGGTGTGGCCGACCTTTCCGGCAAACTCCTGACCGAACATCACGAAGCCGCCGACCTGACCGCCCCGCCCGCCGAACTGGCCGATCGTCTGACAGCACTCTTCCGCTGGTCGATGGAGCGTCATGCACCGCAGGGCGGCATATGGGGCATCTCCCTCTCCGTCCCCGGGGCCGTTCAGGGCGCGACGGAGGGTGACTTCCTGACCGCCACGCCGCCGGTCCTTCCCGCCTGGGAAGGGTTTCCACTTGTCGAAACGCTGACGCGCGATTTCGGCGTGCCGGTCTGGATGCGGTCCAGCGTCGAGACGATGACGATGGGCGAGCTGCACGCAGGCGCGGCGATCGGCACGCGCAGTATGCTTTTCCTGAAGGTCGGCCGCCGCATCGGCGCGGGCATCGTCTGCGACGGCCAGCTGTATCGTGGCGCGCATGGCGCGGCAGGCCTGATCGGATCGCTTCCAGTCACCTCAGGCGGGCGAAGCGGCCCTCTCGATGCCCTCGCAGGATCGGACATGATCCAGCGCGAAGGTCTATCGGCGGCACAGGACGGGCGAAGCCCCATGCTGGCCGACATCCAGCGCCGCGGTGGCGAGATCACGGCCATCGAAGTCTCGCAAGCCGCACAGATCGGCGATCCCGCCTCGGTCGCGATCCTGACCGAGTCGGGCCACCTGATCGGTCAGGTCGTGGCGACGCTGGCCAATGCGTTGAACCCGGAACTGATCGTGCTGTCGGGGTCCATCGTGCAGACGAACGACATCCTCCTCGCCGCGGTGCGCGAGGCGGTCTATGGCGCATCGCATCCCTTCGTCACGCGCGACCTGCGGATCATCCGGTCGCAGATGGGCAGTTCGGCCGGACTTGTCGGCGCGGCCCGCGTGGCCTCGGAACAGCTGTTCGCGCCGAGTTTCCTGAAGGAATGGGTGATGCAGGGTAGCCCGCTTGCCCATCCGGCCTTCGCCGCCCTGCAGGATCGGCTTTCGCAAACCGCACCGCCCCCTCCGCCGCCAAGGGCGGGGACCGGACAGGAGCTTCCGAGATGACGATATCCGGCCTCGGCCCGCATGGCGAACGCGCCGCCCCGCCCGAACGGGTCAGCCTGCTGCCCGACGACCGCACCGCCGCCAAGGCGGCCGGATGGCGCGTTGCCGTGGTCCTGCACACCTTGGAAAGCGACTGGGCCAAGCAGCAACTTGCCGGCATGATGGGTATCTTCGGCGATTGCGGCGCCGCGGTGATCGATGTCGTGGATTGCGCCTTTTCCCCCGACATGCAGGTGGCCGAACTTGACCGGCTGATCTCGCAACGCCCCGATGCGATCATCTCCCTTCCCGTGGCGAATGAACAGGTCGCCGCCGCGCACCGCCGGGTGTCCGAGGCGGGAATAAAGCTGGTCCTGCTGGACAACGCGCCCACCGGCCTGTTGCCGGGCAAGGACTACACGGCGCTGGTGTCTTCGGACAACTTCGGTCTGGGCAAGATCGCGGCCGCCGGACTTTCTCCCCGCATCCCCGACGGGGCGAAAGTCGGCGTCCTCGGCTTCGCCGCCGATTTCTTCGCTACGAACGAACGCGAGATCGCCTTCACCAAATGGCTTCAGGTGAACCGCCCCGACATCACACCGCGCATCCACCGCTTCGCGCGGATCGAGGACTCAGCCGCAGCCGCGGATGACCTTCTGTCGGCAAACCCCGATCTGGCCGGGCTATTCGTCGTTTGGGACACGCCTGCCCTTGCCGCAGCCACCCGCCTTGCAGAACGCGGCGCAACGATGTCCATGGCAACCGTGGACCTCGGAGAGGCCGCAGCCATCGCCCTCGCAACGGGCAATTCCTTCTGCTGCATCGCAGCCCAGCAGCCTTTCCTCCAAGGGATCACAGCCGCACAGACCGTGATCCTGTGCCTTCTCGGTCGCCCCGTTCCCGCCTGGATCGCCCTACCCGGCATTGGCGTCACACGGGACAACGTGGTCGAAAGTTTCCAGACGATCTGGCGGCAACCGGCCCCGCGCGAAGTGCTCCGCGTGCTGGGCCTGTCGCGCGGCAAATGAAGGCCGGCATGGCAGCGATGCGACAGGCTCACCGGCGGATTTGAATCCGCCAAAGTTCCATTACGACTGTCCATCGACATATCGCCGCGACCGTCCGCTTTGGGCCGAGGGTGTGTGGAAACTCATGGCCTGGGTTGGCCACGGGCGATCATACGGTCCGGTGCGCGCCATCGGCGTATCCCTCCGGCGGGGACCGTCTGACGGGATTTCGCCGCCGGTGATAAGTCCGACCTTATGGCCGACCATAAGTTCAGACCTGAGATCGAAGTTCTTTCTGCCGCGGATGCGCCGCGCCGGCGGCACTGGCGCGATGCGGACAAGATCCGGATCGTGGAGGAGAGCTTCGTGGGGCCTCGTCAGGTGGCGGCGACGGGCCCGGCGGCATGGTGTGTCACGCTCTCTTCTGACGATATGGCGCCGGCAATATCGCAACGGCGAGTTTGGTGATGAGACAGCGTCGGCGTTCATACCGTTGACGATCTCGCCCGGGAGGCTCGCGCCAGTGACTGCGAAGGCGCCAGTGGCGCGGCGTGACACCCCTAATGTGCAGCTCGAGATCGTGCTGAGGAACGGGCGCCGACTTCTTGTCCCCTCCACGGTGGACCCGGAAGCGTTGGCCCGGCTTCTTCCGGTGCTGGAGGGTCGATGATCGCCTTCCCGGCGGGGGTGCGCGTGTGGATCGCGGGTGGGGTGACGGACATGCGGCGCGGCATGAACACGCTGGCGCTGACAGTTCAGCAGGGACTCGGGCGCGATCCGCATGCGGGCGAGATCTTCTGCTTTCGCGGGCGCAAGGGCGACCTGGTCAGCTTGTTGCCTGCCGGGCAACGATAGACGTCGCGTTCCGGATCGTAGAGAAAGTCCGCCTTGACGAACATGCCTTTGCCTTCGTTGCCCGAGGTGGCGGGCCGCGGCACGGTCGTGGTGATGCCCACCTCATGGCAGGCAAGGATCTCGGTGCCGCTGAAGTAGCCCTTGTCGACATTGGCGTGCAGGTCGTCGCGGCCGAGAGCCTCCTTGGCCGCCACCGCCATCGGGCTCAGTTGATCGCGGTCAAAACCCTGGTTCGTGACGTCATGCGTGACGATGATGTGGGTCTCGGTATCGACGACATTCTGGACGTTGTAGCCGACGAGCCCGCTGTGCCGGGCGCTGGTCGCCATGGTGCGGGCATCTGGATCAGTCAGGGATATCTGGCCGTCCGGCGCGTCGGCCAGGGCCTTGTCCATCGCCTTCAGCCGCGCGACCTCCTGCCGGATGCGGCCGTAGCGGCGGGCAAGATGGGCGACCTTCTCAGTGCGCGCCTCGCCTTCCTCCTGCCCGTCGATGCGGACCATCTCGTTGATGTAGCGTTCGACATCGGCCTCGAGATGCGCCAGGCGGCTGGCGATCTTGCCCTTGGTGAAGTTGCGGTCGCGGTTGTTCACCGCCTTGAACTTGCTGCCATCGATCGCGACGCAATCGCCCTTCAGCGTGCCGATCCGGCGGCAGAGTTCCACGAACTGCGCGCAGGTCTTGCCGATGGCCGGGCCATTGTCGCGCCGGAAGTCGGCGATAGTCTTGTGGTCCGGCACAAGCCGACCGGTCAGCCACATCGCCTCGACATTGCGCCCCGCCTCGCGCTCCAGCCGTCGGCTGGAAGGGATCCGGTTCAAATAGCCGTATATGAACAGCTTGAGCAGGACCGCAGGGTGATATCCGGGCCGCCCCGTCCGTGCCGGGGCCGAACGCACGAAGCCAAAGCCTGGTAGATCAAGCTCATCGACAAAGAGATCAACGACGCGAACGAGGTGATCTTCGCCGATCCAGTCCTCCAACCGCTCCGGGAAAAGGGCGGTCTGGCCACGCCCAATACCTTCGATGAAACCCGCCATGCCGAACCCCTGCTGACCTGCAGAAGTCTACCACAGCAGGCAGTGTCCACACAGCCTCGGCCGTTCAGATATGACTAGGCGGCGACGATCACCGTGAGCAGTCTTCGCTACTGCGATGCCCTTCCGGCACGCCCTCGGACGGCTTCACTGACCTTTGCACCTAGTTCTTTCGCTGCGCCAGTCGTGGAGGGCTTCGCGGCAAGGCAGCGGGCAAGCCTGTGTCGAGCGCGTAAAACCTCGGGAGCGACCATGTCGGCGGCCGAGGCCGTCACAAGAAGCTCCATTGCCGCCCGCAGAGACGATGGCGATAGCATCCGGTCACGTGCCTCGATGGCGTTGATCAGGTCGTCTGCCATGCGGGCTTCGAGCCAGGTAAACAGCTCACGCGGCAGCGCGCTCCCGGCCGTGCGGAGCCGTTCCAGGCGGAGCGTCAGTGCCGTGATCTGACGGTCCGCAGCCGTCAGCAAGGCTGTGTGCAGGTCGCGCGCCGCTTCCAAGACCTCTGCGCGCCATTCACTCCTGATCCCCCGATCCAGCAGATCATGCGCGCGTCCCGTGCCGAGCAACGCCGCGACCCCAGCAACCGGCCCAAGGATCAGCGCCCCCGCGGGGCCGAGGACCACAAGGCCCAGGATCGCGCCCCCGGCCTGTCCCGCGCCGGCCAGACCACCGCGGACGGACAGGTCGATCACCAGCCATGCCGGCAGATCCTCGACCGGGATCTTTCCTGTCCATGCTTTATGTGCCGCGCGTGCTCCGCCGATGATCGTCGCATAGAGAGGCACAGGCACATCCGCCAATCCGGCGGCAGCCTCAAGTGATCGGTCGACGAGGCTCTGGACATGATCGAGATCGAAACCGCTCGCGGTCGTCACCATTGGCGCCCAGGGCTCATCCAGAACTTGGGCCTGTGCGGCCAAAGCGTTATCGGCGATGACCGGAATGTCAGGGTATTTCGCGAAATGGTCATGCAACAACGAGATGCTGGTGCCGCATTTGACTTGGACCGGAACGCCATCGACGATCAAGTCGTAGCCCGGCATCGTGGAACTCTCGGGCAGGATCACATCGTGGCCGTCTTCGATCAGTTGCGCCATGACCAGTTGCTCGGCGCTGTAACCCCGCAATGCAACCCGGGCACCCAGAGAGGCGAAATTCGCGATATGAACCGAAAGGTCCAGCGGCGTGTCGAACTCGGACACGCGCGAGAAATCGGCAGCGGCCAGAACGGAGGGATCGACGGCCGCTGCGTGATAAAGCATGTCGCCTGCGGTCAGACCTGCAACGAGAGCCGTGTTCTGACGGTCGGTGCTTTGCTCGACGGCGATCCGCGCACCCCAGAGACCTGGCGCCGCATCTGACACGGAAGGAATGTCCGTCGACAGGGTGGCGATGATTGTCCCGGCCCGCATCCGAACAGCCTTGCGCTGCTTGCCGTCGAGATGGCGCAGCTCTGTGTCGGGCATCCGGTAGAGCCCTCGAAACGCGTTCAAGAGCGTAGCCATCCCGTTGACCGCACCCTGACCGCGCACGGCCAAGAGGATCGCGACCCTTGCGGCGGCAATCTCAAGAGCGGCGCTGGCCCGGCTGCTGATCGCCCAATAGCCAAGGGTCGCGCTGCCGGCGATGACGGTCACGGGATTGATCATCACGAACAGAAGCGATGTGAGCGTCGGCCCCGCCACGAAAGGAATGACGGATGAGAGGTGGGCCGCCATGAGATAAGGCGCAAAGCCCGCCGACCCGATCGCGGTGGCCAATGCGGCCCATCCGCCGCCGGCAAGAACCGCAGTAGAGATGGCCTGCTGGCCCTTGCGGATAGCTTCGGCAACCTCGGGATCCAGCTCTCCGCGGTCGCTCGCTGCCGCAAGGCCCTTCATCATGACCATCATCTCATGCGCGACGACATCCGGAAAGGTCACCGCCGCCCGCGCGCGCCTGCCGACGCCCGTCGCGCGGCGCAGCAGCTGCCGTCCCGCCCGACCCGTGATCGACAGGTCGGCATCCGCCCTCTCTTGCTGCGCATTGGCGACGGCAGGGGCGAGGATCTCGGAGGCCCGGACGGCGATGGCGGCGGCCTCCTCCTCCATGCTGCGGGTTGAAAGAGGATAGAGGTCCGGCAGCCCAAGACTCTGCTTCACGCCGAGCCACAGCCTTGATCGCAGCGCATCCGTCGAGAGGGGCCCGCTCATAAGATCCTTGGCGAAAGCGGTCACACGATCGGCACCCTGCTTGTCGTCCGAGACAAGCTTTCGCCAGGCGGCCTCGCCCACGGCGCCTGCAATTTTTGCAAGACGTGCGGCGTTCAGCAGGGCCAAGAGGCCACAGATTTCCTGGCGGGACGCATCGCCCAGACCGGCAGCGATGTGGCGGGGAGACGGAGCGGCCTGTTGGGAGATCATATTCGGCATCTTAGAAGCCTACCTACAGGGTCGGCGGCAGGGAACCCATGCTATGTGACGATGTCTCCTGATTTGACCGAAGCTTCGCTTGGCGCGCATCAGATATTCACCTGTCAGGGTCACTGCACTGAGCATGAGCGGCCGGTTTAGGGAAGCTAAGCTCTACGGTCGCTGCTCCCCTGAGCGGCAGCTAATGGGATGTGCCGGCTGCTTCCCCCACCGTTGGGTTATCCTGAACCGGGATCATCCGCGCCAAAGGAGAAGCAGCCATGTGTGCGAAGAAGACAGGAAGCATTGAAGACCTGGCAGTTGTCGGCATCGACATCGGCAAGGATACCTTCCACCTGGTCGGTTTCGACCGCTCGGGTCAGGTGGTTTTGCGCAAGCAGATCAAGCGGCTCGCACTGGACGCAACGTTCGAGACGTTGCCACGATGCGTGGTCGGGATGGAGGCCTGCCTCAGCGCCCATTTCGTCAGCCGAAGGCTGCGCGACTTGGGGTTCGATCCGCGGATCATTCCGGCGATCTACGTGAAGCCGTTCAACAAAGGCCAAAAGAACGACTACAACGATGCGGAGGCGATCGCCGAAGCCTCCCTGCGGCCGAACCTTCGGACGGTGACGGAGAAGAGCCAGGACCAGCTCGACCTTCAGGCCCTGCACCGGGTTCGGTCTCGGCTCGTCTCGCGACGTACGGCAACGATCAACCAGATCCGGGCTTTCCTGATCGAACAGGGGATCGCGGTCCGCAGCGGGCTCCGCGCCTTGCGGAATTCCTTCGAGACGATCCTCGAACAGCGGCGCGACGAGATCTCTGCCCGGATGCGGAATATCCTGATCGGGCTTTACGGCGACTGGCTCTGGCTCGATGACCGGATTGCCGCCGTATCAACCGAGATCGAGGAGATCAGCCGTACGGAAGAGAACTGCGCGAACATCATGTCGATCCCGGGTATCGGACCGATGATTTCGACGGCCATGGTCGCGGCGGTCGGTCGGGGCGAGGTCTTCGACCGGGGCCGCGACTTTGCCGCCTGGGTTGGGCTGGTGCCCCGACAGTTCAGCACGGGCGGGCGTACGATCCTCGGACGGATCACCAAGCGGGGAAGCCGATACCTGCGCATGCTCTTCGTGCAGGCCGCCAAGGTGATCATGATGCGCCCCCACCGTTGGCAGGCGTTCAGCTTCGGAGCCTGGCTCGAACGCGCCGCATCCCGAATGCCCAGGAACAAGGCTGCGGTTGCCCTGGCCAACAAGCTGGCCCGCACGGCGTGGAGCATCCTGCGTCACGGCACGCGGTTCGACACCCCCAGAGATCCGACCATGGAAGCAATCTGACAGCCTCCCGGTCACCACGGAGTTCGCGAAAGAGGACAGCATGGAACGGAGAAACTACGCCCCCAGAGTCTGACGGCCCTTTAGGTCATTATCGACCTTGCCGCTAATGAGACCAAGGTGCGTGCGTAACCCCATCGAGGCCACGGCCCGCGAGCCGACAAACAGGCCGGATACATATGAGCGATTTCCGAAGACGCGCCGATTTCTCAATTGCGAACAGCAGCCGGCACATACATAAGGGCCGGCCTTGTCATTGGACGGCGGGATGCCTCCGTCGCTGCCTCAAGCCCTGTGATGATCGATGATAATATGGGGCAGACCTTTCGAACAGTGCTCGACACGCGCCTCCACCCCGTAGACCTCCCGCAGAAAGGCGGGTGTGATGATGTCACCCGGCTTCCCAGCCGAGTGCATCCGGCCATCGACAATCACGATCACGTCGCTGCAGAAGCGCAAGGTGTGGTTCAGGTCGTGAATTGCGATCAGCACTGCCATGTCGCGTTCAACGGCCAGCGCCGAGACCAGTGAAAGCACCTCGATCTGCCGGTTGAGGTCAAGCGCCGAGGTCGGTTCGTCCATCAGCAGAACCCGGGGCTCGCGAACAAGGGCGTTGCCCTTGCCACATTCAGATCATCTCCCATGACGCTGGCGCACGCGCGCGACGCTGCTCCGCTTCGCGACCGCTCCGTGAACGCGCGCCAGACGGGGCTTGCCAGCCAGCGCGACGGGATCGTCGCCGAAGAACTCGATCAGCATGTAAGCATAGAGGTCCAGAGCGCTGATCCCGTCGGTCAGAAAGAACGGAGCGCCGACGATCGCCCGGTCGAGCGCTGTGAACTGGTCGCGCAACCGCGCGCGCGCATTGTCGATGAGAGCCGGATGGGTTCCCGGGTCGTCCAGAAAGCGCTCGGGATGGTTGAACTGGACGAAGGTCATGTAGGGGCTTGCGGCCATGTAGATGAGCCAGCGCAGGAACGTCGCCCTGTCGGGGTGGTCGGGCCTGGGAACCAGCAGCTTATCCGGGTGGCGTTCGCCCAGGGCGATGATAATCGCGGCGGTCTCGCCGATGACCTCACCTGACGGGAGTGCGAGGACAGGAACCTGCCCGGTCGGGTTCACCGCCAGATATGCCGCCGACTGGTGCGCGCCGGCGGCCATGTCGATCGCGACGCGCTCAAAGGGGATCTGCATCTCTTCCAGCAAGAGCTCGATCACCATTGCCCCGGACATCTTCTCCCAGAAGAGGCGGTAATGACCTGTTTCGACCTGCGTCAATTCCCACCTCCGTTCTGCCGCTTCCCACGATGCCGGACGGCCAGCGGGGAGGTGTCGATCTTTGCGCCGACCGGAGGGTCCGGCAAAGGACGCGATCTTCCGTTCCTATACCGACAAGACGACCGATCCCCGGGGCGTCCAAGACAGGATCAGCTCTTGGCCGTGAGCGGATCGATCACCTGCGGGACCTCCGTGATCGCGCCGACCGGGATGCCCGACAGTTCCGAATGCTTTCGGATCGCTGCCTCGCTGTCGGCCAGATAGATGCAAAAGGTCTTGTCGCGGGCCACGTAGCTTTGGACCCACTGGATGCCCGTGCCAATCTGTTCCAGCGCCTGGTTTGACGCGCTGGCGGCGGCGCAGAGCTCGGCAGCTGACATTTGGCCAATCGCCGGAATGTCGCGCTCGATCATGAAGCGTTTCAACTGTGTCATCGGATGGTCCTTTCTCAATCAGTTCCAATTTGCCACTTTCAGTTTTTGAAGACGAAGCATTCCACCGGCGCTTTGTGAGTTCACTCCCGCGCCGGAAGGCTATACTGCCCCTGCTTCGTTCCGACATATTGAACCAGACCTTCGCGTGCGGATCGCAGGGTGCGGGTGCGTATCTCGAAAAGTCCGGTCAGCCCTTCGTATTTGCCGGTGCCGCCCAGCCAGCGTCCCGTCCCGACATGGGGTGCGTCCAGTGGCTGTCTGTCGAAGGTCGCGCTTTCGAAGATCTGATCGCCATCTGCATCGGTGTAGGTACAGTTCACCAGTTCTTCAAAGGTCTTGGCCGTTTCATCCACGGTCCACGTGCCCAGACATCTGCCGGTCTGGTTGTGCAGGAACGCGGCGTTATCGGCGTTCATTGCGGTCAGGGTCGAATCGACCAGCCCAAAAATTCGGCCAGTTCCGGTCTCAATCGGTTCGACCTCATTTGCAGCGTATCCGACGAAATTCGCCGCGAAGGTGCCCTCGCCCGCAACGGATTGGGCGTTTGCCGGCAAGTACGGCAAGTTGGCCATCAAGATCGCAAGCCCCGCCGTTGCGACAGCACGCCGGCGATGGCTAGCATCCTGCGGGATAGAGCATCGCATAGTCGGTTTCCCCTTCAAGCATTTGGCGCGCGGCGGTCTGACTTGATGCATCAATACTGTCCTCTGGCAAATTGACGGGTGACGCGGTGAATCTGCTGTCTTGAATGGATGCGGCCGAGGCTGGACTGACCCAGATCGACATCGGCTTTCGATCCGGTTCGGACGGCTGGTAACTGCCCCACGGGCCAAGGACCTGAAACAAGGTGATGGCCGCAGCAAGACCGGCTGAGAAAGCGCCAAGCACTGGCCGGTGCGACGTTGGCACGACGCGCGCCGGCATCGACAGGGGCACATGGCAGGTATACACCGACGAACTGAGCGCCCGGTCGACCTGTGGCGCCGGAGCGGCGCCAAGTTCCCTGGCGAAAAGGTCGTGGCAGTCCTTATGTGCGGTCGCGGCTTCTTGTCGGCGGCCAAAGGCGATGCAAAGCGCGATCAAGGCCGCATGGGCATCATCTTGAAACGGCTCGCATTCAAGCCGTCGTCGCGCGGCGGCAATGGCTGCCGGTCCTTTGCCACGCTCGGCGAGGATTGCGGCCGCCTTGCCATGCAGTTCAGCACAAAGCTGGTCGTATTCCCGTTGCCGATCACGCAGCCACGCCTCGAACTCGGCAATCCCGACATCCAGCCCGGCGCAGAACCGACCGCGAACCATCAGTGACAGTTCCGGGATCGCCTTGTGCGCGCCGGTTTGCAGCGCCGATCGGATCTCGGCGAGATCGAGCGACACCAGATCAGGGTTCAGCCAGACGGCGTTCTCATCGGCGATCAGCACCTTTGCGGCATCGCCAAGCTGCGATCTCAACCTCACAAGACATTGACGCAAAGCGTGACGAGCTGCGGGCGTGGAGGATGCCTCGGCCCAAAGCAACTCGACCAGCCTCGTGCGGCCCGCCCGCAGGTCTGGTGCCGTTGCCAGACAGCCGAGCAGTGCCAGCGCCTTCGGCCCCGGCGTGGCCAGCACCTGGCCGTACTGGCCTTGAAGGCGTGGTTCGCCCAGAAATGATAAGCGAAGGATCGGCATCGTCCCTGCAACCCCCTGATGGGTATTCTAGCACAAGAACGGCTAGACCTCGAAAAAACATGAAGAAAAGCCGGAAATTCACCGCAAGCGCTGTCGCGTGACGGGGTGCGTGACGCTGTCGTGACGTCCCCCGTCCGAGACTCACCGAACTGACGACCGAATTTGGCGAATCAAGGAAAGGAGACGGAGTTATGAAGAAGGTCACATTCACAACAGCCGCCGCCATTGCGATGGGGTTGACGGCGGCTCAGGCGATTGAAACCGGAACTATGCAGGTGGACGGGGCAGAACTGACCTATATCGAACAGGGCGAAGGCACACCGATCGTGTTTGTCCACGGCGCAATCTCGGATGCGCGGGTCTGGGAAGGTTATGCCGACCGTATCGCAAAGGAGGGTCGCTTTGTCGCCTATACCCAACGCTATTTCGGGACCGCCGACTGGCCGGATGATGGGATGGGTTTTACGCGCGGGACTCATATCGCCGACCTGATCGCCTTCATCGAGGGTTTGGGTTCCGGGCCGGTCGATCTTGTGACGTGGTCCTATAGCGGCGAGATCGCGACCTATGCCGCTTTGCAGCGGCCCGATCTGTTCCGCTCGATGGTGCATTTCGAACCGGACGTAGACAGGCTGATCGACGAGGTTCCGGGCGCTGATGCCGCACGCTCACAGTTCGGTGCGACGGTTGGCCCGATGATCGCCGCGTTGGAGGCTGGCGACACCGAATCCGCCGCGTTGCGCATCATCGAGTCGGTGTTCCGGATGCCTGAGGGCTCAGCAGGAGAAGAGCCAGAACCATTTCCAACATACTGGAAGGAAAACGGTCGCACCCTGCCGATCTATGGCGGCATGGCACCGGGCGCGCCGCTGACCTGCGACGATCTTGCGCAAATCAATGTGCCGACGCTGGTTGTGCAGGGAACCGACACGCTGGTGCAATGGGCGATGATGTCAGAGCAGGTCGCGAAATGTTCCGGCAACGCAATGCTGGTCCGCATGGACGGCGTTACGCATGACGGTCCCTACAAGCGCCCAGACCGTTTCATGGATCTGATCATGTGGTTCCGGTCGCTGAACTACGAACCGAGTGCAGGCGGGGCTGACGAGCCTGATGCGGGGTGAAGAAATTGGCAATCCAACATGGCTGGCAGGCGGTCAGATTCTGGAGGCTCGTCTGCCATGCCAGCGCATCCGTGGATTGTGCCGGACTGTTCCACATGCCAGGAATTCCTCGGACTAGCCGGCTGGTCATCAGTATGTGCTAATCGATAGAAACATCCCGCATCGCATGGCTTCAGCGTGTGCCCGTTTTCGCGCCTGCGACGAATGGCAGGTTCGACGGGCCACGCCGCGGCATTTTGTCCCGTTGTGAAGGTCAGGTTTGGGCCGACATTACCTGACAATCACGAGCGGCACTGCGCAATGGTGCCGCAGTGCCGCAGGTCGGGTAGGAGCTCCCTCAGTCTTACACAGTCTTCCCTCAAACTGCGCCGCCTCCTCACGGATGTTCGTTCTCTCCACTGTCATTCGACAATTGAAAGAAAACCCTCAATCACCGCGCTGAACTTGTCGGGCGCACGATAGGGCCCGCCGTGATTGACTTCGGGAAGCATCACCGTCATCCCATTTTCCACGCATGCAGCGACGAGGTCAGCCATGATCGAGAAGCGCGTGAAGGACTGCGCACCCTGCACGACAAGCGTGGGCGCCGTTATCGCACCAAGCGCGTCACAATCGAGCGACGGTGACGGGTCCATCGCGAGATAGGGCGCAACCGTTCGGCCATTCTGGCGCCACATCTCCTGCGCCGGTTCGGTCTCGGCACCTCCTTCAGGCAGTTCGAACACTGCCTCGATGAAACGCAGGGCAGCATCCTCGGGCCTGTCTTCCTGCGCGGCCATGACCGCCGGCCCGAAATGCGAGAAGAGATCGCGTGTCGCGTTTGCGCCGCCGGGCGCGCCCGACACAAGGTTGTCGAGAACAGGTTCGTAATGCACCGCCGAGCGGAACAGGTCCGGACGATCAAGCATCGCATGGACGCCGATCTCGCCGCTGTAGGACCAGGTCACCAGATGAACCGGACCGGCATCCAGGCCCTCTACGAAAGCAATCAGATCGCTGACATGGGTGGTGCGCTGGAAATTCGTGGCGTCATCGGGCCAGTCGCCAGTTCCAAAGTAGCGCTGTGAATAGGCGACGAAGCGGCGTTCATCCGATATGATCGGACCATAGGCTTCCCACGCCCGAAGATCGCTGATCGCACCGTGGACGAATACGACCGGCACACCCTCACCTTCGCTGACATAGGTCAGGGACGCACCATTGACCTGCATTTCGGCGGTTTCGGCAATTGCGGTCTGACCCAGCGCGATGGCTAGGGCCGCTGTATATGTGACTGAAAATCTCGACATCATTCCCTCCAGTTCTTTGATTTTGCGTGACTTGTCGGAATCGAGGCCTTCAGGTTACAATCCGTGACGGCGTAGCGTCCTGAAACCGACATGAAATTTTGTGAAAGCCACGCCGCCGTGGGGAATGAGTTCGGATGGCACGGATCGACATCGGCTATGCCACATTCGACAGCGACAGCCGGCTGGTGAAACGCTTGTCAGGCGAAGAACATACGCTGAGGCCGCAATCCGCCCAGCTGCTGACCGAACTGGCCAGATCGTCAGGCAGGATCGTGTCGAAGCGCGATCTGATGGATGCTGTCTGGGGCGATATCGCCGTCACCGAAAGCAGCTTGACACAATGCGTGGCCGATATCCGTCGCGCGCTTGGCGATCATGAGCGCCGGATCCTGCAGACGCATCCGAAGAGCGGCTATCGGCTGGCCCCGCCCGTCGGCAATGCTGCCGTGGTCAATACTGCAATCGAACCGCTTGACGATGATCCGATCCGCTTTGCGACGTCTGCCGATGGCGTGAGGCTGGCCTGGACCGCGTCGGGAACTGGTCCGCCGATGCTCAAGGCACCAAGCTGGATCTCGAATATCGAGATGGAGGCGCAGAGCCTGATCTTCACCCAATTCTATCGCTGGCTTGGTGAACGTGTGCGCCTGATCCGCTTCGATCAGCGCGGCACCAGTATGTCGGATCGCGTCGAAGGGGTGTTGAGCATCGATGACATGGTCGAGGACATGCGCGCGGTCGCCGACGCGGCCGGTGTCGAGCTGTTCTTTCTGTTCGGCCCGTCGCAGGGCGTGGCCTTCGCAATCGCATTTGCACACAGATATCCCGAACGGGTGATCGGCATCGTCGGGCGCGGCGGATTCGGCCGCGGATGGCTGGTCAGCGGCGACGAGGCCGAGGTTCGCAAATACGAGGGCAGCAAGGCACTGATCCTTGCCGGCTGGAACGACCCGAATCCGGAATATCGGCGATTCTTTACCGCGCGTCTCATTCCCGATTGCAGCGCCGAGGCCGCACGCGAATTCGACGAGATGCAGCGTCGTGCCTGCGATGCGGCCGCCATTCTTGCCAATCTCGAATTGATGGTCAGCATTGACATCGAGGACATGGCGAAAGAGGTGACAACGCCTTCGCTGCTGCTTCATTCCCGGGGAGATCGCTCGGTCGCGGCCGACGAAGGTCGCCGGCTGGCCGCCGCCATGCCGAATGCGGACCTTGTCCTTCTCGAGGATGACAACCACATTTTCCTGCCAGGGACGACCGGCTTCGGCCAAGCCACAAGTGCTATTGATCGCTTTCTATTTGATCTTGGCTTGAGCACGCTCTGATTGAACCAGTGTCCAATGGCCGCTTTGTCCCGCATTGCTGCCGCCCGCCTCACGAAAATGCTGCACCAGCGGTCGAACGGCCGGTTCGGTGAAAGCAACATTGCGGCATCCCGAAATCGCGAAGGGCAGGATTGGGCCGACCTTACCTGGCGATCATGAGAGGCACTGCGTAATGGCGCCGCAGCGCCGCAGGGTTATGCTCGAGGGGATGCCAGAGGCTGAACGACGGGCGGCGGTCGCTGAACTGGTCACGAGCGAGGGCAAACGCCATGCGCGTTGATGCGTGGCGGAGAACACGAACGAGAGAAGGTCGTCGGGACTGGGCTAAGCCGTACCTGCCAGCTTGATCCCCCCGGTCCGGTTACATTGGATCATCGCCTCCCTCTATCCCCGCGAGGGCGGGGGAACCTCTACTGGCTTAGGGGTTGAAAAAACGACAATGTCAAAAAGGGCGGGCTGATCGCCAGACTACCCACTTTCGTTAAAGGAGCAAGAGGTTATCGGGCGCGGCTTTGCCGGGGCTTCCGTGGCGGTTGCCCGTCACGCCCCCTCTATCCCCTCGAACAGCCCCGGCGACATGTCCTCCCAGAAGGCGCTGATCCGGCCTGCGTTCAGCGGCGAGACCCAGCCATGGCGGGTGAAATCGTCGCGCATCCGCGCCTCGGTGAGCTGGCTCAGGAACAGCCGCCGGTCGGCATCGCGCTGCGTCGGCGAGCGCGATTTCACCAGTTCGAGGATGCGCCGCAGCCGCGCGGCCTGCGCGCTGACCGACGCCGTGGCCGGGGCAGCGATGGCGGCACCACCCTGCCCCGCCGCATCCTCCTCGCTGCCGAAGTTCCCGTCCAGCGCCGCGCTCAGGTAGCCGACCATGCTTTTGACGTTCTTGCGGGTCTCGACGTAATCGAGCTTCGCCTCGACCTCGTCCTCGCCATGCACCCCCAGCCATTGCCGCGCCAGCCGGTCACTGACCCCCAGTGCGCGCAGGCGGGCATAGACCGGCCCGTGCCGCATCCCCTCGCCATCGTCGATATCGAGGATCGCCAGCTGCGGGTTCTCGCGGATGCGAAAGCGGATCTCGCTGACCACCCTGCCCTGCTTGCGCGTCTCGGCGGTCAGGATGATGTTGCTGGTGCGGTTCACTTCGTCCACCGCCGGCTTGATGATCTTGGCGTTCAGATGCTTGAAGCTCTCGTAATAGGCCGAGCCCTCGACCCCCATCAGCCGTCGGAACAGCTCCAGCGGCCACCAGCCGGTCGAGCCGGTGCGGACAAAGCGATAGCAGTTTTCATAAAGCGCCAGCGCATGACCCGAGGTGAAGCGCCGCTGGATATTCAGGTTGATCAGCGCAAAGACCTTGGGGTCATGCATCTTCTCCGCCAGCGCCGGGGAATAGGCATATTCGCAGACCCCGCCCTTCAGCTTGGCATAGCTCAGAAGGCTCGACACGCCCCATTCCTGCTGGCCCTTCTCGTCCAGCATGTCCCATTCGGCCACCGTCTCAGCCAGCCCGCGCAGCGACTGTTTCAGCGTCTCCATGTCGTTCGAATTGTAACCGATCATCAGGCACAGCGTCCGCGCATCGATCTGGTGCCGGGTCCGGCTGATCAGCGTGTCATAGGCGTTCAGCAGCAGCACATTCGACAGCTTGCGCTGCAGCAGCGTCAGCTTGCCCGACACGTGGATCGCGGCCACATGTTTCTTCACCGCCCCCCGGCGCAGGGCGCCGGTCAGCTGGTCGCGGGGGATCTCGTCCATGGTCCTGCTCGTTCGTCTTTTTTGCTATTATGCCCGAAAAGGTACCCTCGGTCTACAAATCTTCAGGCACCCATCTGCAGGGAAGCTCGGTCCCGGAAACGGGTTCCTCTGGACGTTGCGCGCAACACAGGTACCCTTTTACGGGATCAGACCCCCTGCCCTATCGCTCATTTCCCCCGCATTTGCCCGCTTTCGCACCGATCCCGCAGACGAATACCCGAATAACCGCGAATCGGTGCCGCCGGTCCTGCAGACGGGTACCCCTCGTCCCGGAATCGGGTCCCCTTCAACCCGGAATCGGGTGCCTGATCGCACCGAACATCTTGTAATCTAAGAAGAACATGGTCCGTAAAGACTCTAAAGCAGATAAACAATCTACAAGCTTTATGCTGCTGTTTTCCTTGATTTCAGAAGGGTTTCGCGGCGAAACCTGCCATCGGGGATTCACAGACCCCGGTTCATGTGCGATAGTTTTGCCAAAACACATATCGAAGCAGCACATCGCGAAAGTAGCATGATGTCAGGCAAGGACACTCTCCCGCCCTATTTCAACATCGATCCGGCCAAGGCAGCCAAGCGTCTGTCCGAGCCTATCGACACCGCCCGATTCGCGAAAGCCGCCGCCTTCGCCGCGCGGGGGCGCGAGGATCTGGCCAAGCGCGGCTATGCCCCCGACGGTCGCAAGCGCCTGCGCCGCTTCTCGACCTGGGAGGTCTGCCAGTACCTGATCCCGGTCGCCCCCGCGCATTTCCGCCGGGTGCTGCGCAAGTCCCCCGATCTGCCGCAGGGCACCGGCGAGGGCAATTCGAAATGGTTCACCCTCGAGGAGGTCTTGCGCCTCAGGGACCATTTCGCCGCCGAGGGCGCGGCGGGCCGCGAATACCGCCCCTGGCGCCCCGAGGGCCTGCCCGCGAAAACCATCGCGGTGGCGAATTTCAAGGGCGGCGTCGGCAAGACCTCGACCGCCGCGCATCTGGCCATGTCGGCGGCGCTCGACGGCTACAAGGTGCTGGTCGTCGATCTGGACAGCCAGGGCAGCATGACCTCGATCATGGGCGGACGGGTGCCCGATGAATGGTCCACCGCCTTCCCGCTGCTGGCCAAGGATTACGCCCTCGCCCTGCAGGACGAGAACCGGGTCCGCGCCGCCGCCGGTCAAAGCCCCCTGCCCTTCGACGAGACCCTGACCGAGGCGCTCAAGCTCAGCGCCCGCGACGTGATCCAGCCGACCCATTGGCCGAACATCGATCTTCTGGGCGCGCAGCTGAACCTCTACTGGGCCGAGTTCCAGGTACCGGTCTGGCGCATGGGGTTGCGCGGCTGGCCGCTCTGGGATGCGCTTGGCAACGCGCTCCACAACGACCGCATCGTTAACGATTACGACATCATCATCCTCGATACTCCCCCGGCGCTTGGCTATCTGACCATCAATGCGCTGGCGGCGGCCGATATCCTGCTAGTGCCGCTTGGGGCCAGCTTCCTGGAATTCGACTCGACGGGACGGTTCTTCGACATGCTCTATTCCACCTTCGCCAGCGTCGAGGATGGCGAGAACGCCGCCCGTCGCCGCGACGGCTTGCCGGAGATGCGCTTCGAATGGGACGCCGTCCGCGCGCTGATCACCCGCTTCGATGCCGGGCAGCAGACCGATCTGGCCAATGTCATCCAGGCCTATTTCGGCGATTTCATGACCACCTACCGGCAGGAAACCACCGCCATGGTCGGCCAGGCCGGCGAGCAGGTGAACGGCATCTACGAGGCCGATTACCGCGAGTTCAACCGCGACACCTATGTGCGCGGCCGCGAGACCTTCGATCGCACCTGGGCCGAGGTGAAGGAGCTGATCCTCGGCGCGTGGTGGCGGGATCTGCAACTTGAAAAAGCCGAACTGAACGGCAAGGAGGATGAGGCAGATGGCCAAGCGCAGGCGTCTTGAGACCCCGAGCAATGCGGATATGGACCGCATAGAGGAACAGTTTCGCAGCGAAACCTCCGGCCGGCTGACGCCGCTTCGGGGCATCGCGCCGATCGCCCAGGTCGCCGGCGACAGCGCCGCCGCCGCACCGACCGAAACCGGCGAGGCGCGGGCCGAACGCGCAAAGCTCGAGGCCGATGCGGCGCGACTCAAGGCGGCGCAGAGTCAGGGCCTGTTGATGGTCGAGATCCCGCTCGACCAGATCGACGAGGGCGCGATGATCCGCGACCGCATGGTGATGAGCGAGGAGGCGATCCAGGAGCTGCGCCAGTCCATCGCCGCGCATGGGCTGCGTCTGCCGATCGAGGTGTTTGAACTCGAGAAGCCGAACGGGCAGGGCGCGCGCTACGGCCTTCTCTCCGGCTATCGCCGTTTCCTCGCCACGCGCGGGTTGCTGGAGCTGACCGAGGCCGACAAGTACCAGACCATCCGGGCGCTGATCCGTCCGCGCGAGGCCAGCGGCGGCGCTTTCGTCTCGATGATCGAGGAGAACGAGGTCCGCGAGGAGCTGAGCCATTTCGAGCGTGGCCGCATCGCGGTCATCGCCGCCAACCAAGGCGCCTTTGCCAATACTGAGGATGCGGTGGACAAGCTGTTCGCCACCGGCTCCAAGGCCAAGCGGTCCAAGATCCGCTCCTTCGCGGTGATCTTCGAGGAACTGGGCGATATGCTGGCCTTCCCCGAGGGCCTGACGGAGCGCCGTGGCTTGCAACTGGCCGGGGCGCTGCGGCGCGGGGCCGAGGGCAAGCTGCGCGAGGCGCTGTCACAGGTGGCACCCGTCGATGCCGACGAGGAATGGCTGGTCATCGAGCCGATCATCCGCGCGCTGGAACAGGGACCGCAGGAGACCAAACGCGGCGGGCGGCCCAAGACCTCGCCCTTGGGCTATGGCTGGATCGACGACAAGACCGTGCGCACCTCCAGCGGCATCACCATCCGCCGCGCCAGCGACAGCAAGGGCCAGATCCTGCGCTTCGAGGGGGTGAAGGCAACGCCCGACATGATCGATCACCTGATGTTCGAGATCCAGCGGCTGCTGGACGGCTGAACCGGGTTTCGCAGCGAAACCGGGGCAGGGGCGAGATGAAAGCGTGTGCGGCAGTCTTGTCGAATGGCAAACTTTGCCATATCCTCGGCTGGAAGGAGACCGCCATGGGCACGATGAACATCTCGCTACCGGACCCTATGAAGTCCTGGGTTGAAGATCAGGCGAAATCAGGTCGTTACGCGAATTCCAGCGACTATGTGCGTGATCTGATCCGCCGCGACCGGCAGCGCCAGCAGGCGATCACCGAGATCCAGGCCGCGATCGAGACCGGGATCGCCAGCGGACCCGCCAAGCCGCTTGATCGCGCGGCCTTCAGGGCTCGGATGCGCGCGGAACATGCCGGAAAGTAACGGCTGGACCCTTCGGCCCTCCGCTGAATCCGACCTGTCAGAAATCTGGCGCCAGGGGGCCGCGACCTGGGGTGTCGAACAGGCAGAGCGCTATACGGACGGCTTGTTCGCGGTCTTCGACCTTCTGGCCGCCTTTCCGGACTTGGGACGGGAGCGCAGGGAGTTTTCCCCGCCCGTCAGGATCCATCCCAATGGCTCGCATCTCGTGATCTATCGGCAAGACGGGCAGGGGGTCGAGATCATCCGCATCCTGCATGGACACCAGAACCTGACGGCCTATCTGCTGGAGGACTGACCCCTCACAACCCCGCCGCCTTGGTCAGGTTCACCCGGAACCGGTCCCTGCGGCGCTGGTAGCGGCGGGTCATTTCGGCGCTGGCATGGCCCAGCTGCTTCTGGATATGCCGCTCATCGACCTCGGCACTGCTGGCCAGACCGGCGCGCAAGCTGTGGCCGGAATAGCGCGCCAGCCGTTCCGCCTCGGGCCCGTCCGCGCCGATGCCGGCCTCGTGGACGGTCTGCTTGACCAGCCGGGCGACATGCTTGTCGCTGAGCCGGTCCGGGGTTGCCTTCAGCCCGTCGCGGGTGACCGCCACGAAAACTGGCCCGAAACCGATCCGCGCGTAGTGCAGCCATTGTTCCAGCGCATGCACGGGGCATGTCTGGTCGGACGAGCCCCGCGCGATCTCGACCTCGCGCCAGCCGGTCTTGCCGTTCAGCGTGACCAGCAAACCCTCGGGCAGGATCTCAATCCAGCCGCCCTGGTCCAGCGTATCCTCGCGACCGTGATCGAGACCGACGATTTCGGACCGCCGCAGCCCACCGGCAAAGCCGATCAGCAGGATCGCCCGGTCGCGCAGGCCGCGCAGGTCATGGGGCAGGGTGGCGATCATCTCGATGAGATCGCCGGGCAGGATCGCCTCCTTCTGCTTTGGCGGGCGGGCATGCTTGCGGCGGATGCCGGCGAGCACGGTGGCGATGTGGCGGTCGGCGCGGTCGAGCGGCTGGCCGCGTTGGGTGTAGTTCCAGCAAAGCCCCGAGACCCGCCGCTCGATCGAGGCGACCGAGAGCGAGGCGGCCAGATCGGCAAGGTAGAGGCCAACGAGTTCGGGCGAGGGGGGCAAGGGGCTCGCGCCGCGCATCCGGCCCCAGCGGGCGAAATCCGCCCAGTCCCGCGCATAGGCCTTGGCAGTGTTCGGGGCGATGGCGCCACGGGCATAGTCGCGGGCGGTGTCAGCCAGCCGGTCGAGGGCGGCGGAGACCGGGATCCGGTCGGGCAGGGCAGGGGGCGCGTCGCTGTGGTCCGCTTCGTGCCGGACGAGAGCATTCGGGGGCGCTGAAGGCGATTTTGGGAGGCTTTTGCTCATGTCGGGCAGGCTATCATCTTTATGTCCGATAATGCAAACTTATTGGACACAGGGAGGAGAGGCAGGCTGCGGCGGTTATTGCGGAAGTCGCTGGCCATAAGCGCCGCCATCGACTAAGCCCTTGGGCATGACCCGCGCCCATCCCCCTGTCCCTGACCCAACTGCCAATCTGCCGCGGCTGCCCGATTGGCTGCGCCGCCTTCCGGTCGAAACCGCTGACGAGGCTGCCTTTTCTGCTGGCGCGGCGCTGGCGTTGATCGATCAGGCGCAGCGTTCTGCCGGGCTGCCGCAGGCGCTGTGGCGCGACCGGCTGGCCCTGTCCGCCGCCACCCAATCTGCCCGCATCGCCGGGCGCCCGGAGGGGGAAAGTGCCATCCGCGATGTGCTTGGCCTCTTGCGCGCAGATGAACAGCCCGGCCCGGCCGGCGAGATTGGCCTCGGCTGGCGGCGGGCCACGGAACGAGCCTTGTCCGAGACGGTGCTGGCGCGTGCCGTGACGGGGCTGGACGAGGCGCAGCTTGCGCTGTGGCAAACCCCATCGCAAGGGGGGCCCGGTCGCTGGAGCCGCGGCGGTGATCGCAGCCCTCTTGGCCGAGATGCCGCGCGGCCACCTGGCGGCCACGATCCTGGGCGATGCGGCGCTGGCCCGGGCGCTCGGCTGGACGCACCTGGTGCCGCTCTTGGGCCTCGGGCTGGCGCGCCGCGATCTCGGGGCAGGGGGCGGCGATCTGCGGCTGGCCTGTCACCGGGCGGTGCTGAAAGCCGCCGGTCCGGCGCTGCTACTGGGTGCCGATCTGACCCGCCGCGCCGAGAGGTTGCGCGGCCTTGCGCCGAAGCTGCGCGCGAAACAGTCCGACCGGGTGGTCGATCTGATCCTCACCCGCGACGCCATCGCGCCGGCGATGCTGACCGGCTTCATGTCCGACCGCGCCGCGCGCCGCATCTGCGACCGGCTCGCCCAATTGGGCGCCGCCCGCGAACTGACCGGGCGCGAGACCTTCCGGCTTTACGGGCTGTGACCATGGCACGCAATTCCCGACCCGATCCCGAGCTGGACCGCCACCTGGAGGATCTGCCGCCGGAACTGCGCTGGCGCGAATGGCTGCGGCGGATCGAGGCGGTGCTGTTTGCCAGCGCCACGCCGGTGGCGCGCGAGGATCTGGCTCGCGTGGTGGGCGATGTCTCGGTGGATCTGCTGATCGCTGATCTGGCGGCAGAGTTGGCCGACCGCCCCTATGACCTGGCGCGGGTCGGCAGCGGCTGGATGCTGCGCACCCGCCCCGCCTATGCCGCCGCGATCCGCACGGCCGCCGAGCTGGGCGAGGCGCGGCTGGAGTTGAACGAGGCCGAGACGGCGGCGCTGGCCGCCATCGCCTGGCACCAGCCGATCAGCCGCGACGGGTTGAAGGAGATCTTCGGGCGTGAGATCAGCCGCGACCTGCTGGGCCGCCTCGCGGCACGCGGGCTGATCGCCACCGGGCCACGGGAACCCCGTCGCGGCGCACCGCAGACCTTCGTCACCACCGACCAGTTCCTGGCGACCTATGACCTGCAGAGCCTCGCCGACCTGCCGGAGATGGACGCCAGCAGCGCCGGCCCGAGCGAAGACCTGGGCCATGCTGGTTGAAGCGGCATCATTTGGATCGCCGAGAACCGCAGCACTTGGAACGGAATGGTCAGGTGCGGCGCGACAAACAGGGTCAGCTTGTTGGCCAGCGCAACAATCGCCTTGTTACGGTGCGTCCGCGCTTCAAGCGCCGTGAGCCAGCCACCAAGGGCGTGGTTCGCGCGGTTCAGATGCAGGAAGCATGACCGCGCTCCGTGGATGATCAGCCGCCGGACATAGCGATTGCCGCGTCTGCTGATGCCGAGAAGGGTCTGCTTGCCCCCGGTCGAATGCTCTGCCGGAACCAGTCCCAGCCACGCGGCCATGTCGCGCGCCTTCTTGAACTGCCGACCATCGCCCGCCGCCTCGACAATCGCAGTCGCTCCAAGCGCCCCGATGCCTAGGATGGTCACCAGACGGCTGACGGCGTCATGTTGGCTGGCATACGCCTCGACCTTCCTGTTCACGGCCTAGATGCGCCGCTCGATGTAGGCGATGTCATCAAGCAGCTCTTCGAGCAGCATCCGCATGTCGGGGGTCAGATCGTTCTCCGCATTGGCCAGATGCCGTCGGATATCGGTATGGAAACCGCCGCCGCCAACCCGCATCGCCAATCCATATTCGAGGCAAAAGGCGCGCGCCTGGTTCATCAGCGCCGTCCGCTGTCCGACGAGACGGTCACGAATGCGGTGCAAGGCCTGCAGATCAGCCTGTTCGGGCGTCCGCACTTCCACGAAGCGCATCGTCGGTCGCGTCACGGCTTCGGCGATCGCCGCCGCGTCGACCGTGTCGGTCTCGTTCGATTTGACATAGGGCTTCACGAACCGCGCCGGGATGATCTGGGCATCATGGCCCATCGCGACCAGCCGCCGCGCCAGCCATTGCGAGCCGGGGCAGGCTTCCATGCCGATCAGAGCCTTCGGCGCGGCATCGAAGAAGGCCATCAATGTGTCGCGCGAGAACTTCGCACGCTGGATCACCGCTCCGGCGGCGTTCAGGGCGACGACGTGGAACACCTTCTTGCCGATGTCGATGCCGAAGGTCGTCGTCTCAGGATCAGGCTTGGTTCGCATCCTTTCTCTCCGTTTGGTGGTGGTCTCCCACGACGCTACGCCGGGGCGCGGGGCGGACCATCCCATAAGTGGTGTCGCCCGCCGTGAAGCGCGAGGCTGTCGCGCATCTGAAGGCCCTGCTTGGGCTGTCGGAACGGCGGGCGTGTCGGATTGCCGGGGCGGACCGAAAGACGGTGCCCTCAGCCACAGCACTGCGTCAGGCACTGAACATGAAAATTCGCACCGAGGCATTCGCTTCAACGGCCTAAACTCTGCTGATTCCGCTGGGTCATTGCACGGGGGCACAGCGCGCCAGCGCTTGCTTTGCCCCCGGGTGAACGTATGATCGCCCAAGATCGCATCTGATGGGAACTTAGTTATTGCCGGCCTTTGATCATAATCCGTTCCGACTGCTCGGAATTGCGCCGGCGACAAGACACAGCGAGGCGGTCGAGGCTAAGGACGATGCCGTATTTGATGGCCGCCTTGACACCATGGCCGCAGATGATGCTGTGCATCAGCTCAGCGACCCTCGCCTGCGCCTTCAGGCCGAATTGAGTTGGCCGCTTGACTCGGGAGATCTGGCCGATCCGGAGCTGCCCGATAGATTGTCCGGGCAGCCATCTGTCAATGTGAAGCCAGGTTCCCCACTAGGGTCAGGATGCATTGATTTCTGTTTCGCTGCGTGATTCACGCCTCCGAAAACGGAGCGGTGACATGAGCGATCTCTTCTGGCTGACCGACGCGCAGATGGCGCGCCTGGCTCCCTTCTTTCCCAGGTCGCACGGGAAGCCCCGGGTTGATGACAGACGGGTGCTGAGCGGGATTATTTTCATCAATCGCAATGGCTTGCGTTGGCGCGATGCGCCCGCCGCGTATGGCCCACATAAGACGCTCTACAGCCGGTGGAAGCGTTGGAGCGAAAAGGGCATCTTCGCGCGGATGATGGCCGGGCTGGCGGCGGAACACGGCGAGAAAACGACCGTGATGATCGACGCAACATACCTCAAGGCCCATCGAACGGCGACCAGCATGGCCGCCAAAAAGGGGGGCGTGGTCGCCTGATCGGTCGAACCAAAGGCGGTATGAACACCAAGCTGCACGCCATCTGCGACAGTCAGGGGCGACCGATCGACCTGTTCGTCACCGCTGGACAGGTCAGCGATTATATCGGCGCTCGTGCCCTGCTGAGTGGCCTGCCAAACGTCAAATGGCTACTCGGGGATCGTGGCTATGACGCTGACTGGTTCAGAGAAGCTTTGCAGGACAAGGGGATACGTGCCTGCATCCCAGGCCGGAAGAAACGCAAGACGCCGATCAAATACGATAAGCGGAGATACAAGCGGCGTAACCGCATCGAGATCATGTTCGGCAGGCTCAAGGACTGGAGGCGCGTCGCGACCCGCTATGATCGATGCCCCAAGGTGTTCCTCTCAGCCATCGCCCTCGCGGCTCTCGTCATCTATTGGTTATGAATCCTGACCCTAAGGTTCGTGGTTGAAGCGTCGAAACTCCACCTCGACCATACACCTCGATGGCCACCCGCGATTACACCGTTGAAGGCGCAGAAATTACACCACGTCCTCGGACGCTAACTCAGAAATCTGAATCGTTGGTGCGGCACCGATTCAGGACATTGATGGTCCAAGGTCCGCCCTATCGCGCTGCGACCGCAGCGCCCATAACTCATGACAGGCTTGCGGGGTCATCGACAGGCAAACTGGACCGTTGTACCAGAAGGCCTATGAGCGGCCTCGATTGCCATTCTGCAGCGCGAACCAGGTCAACTGCTTGTTCAGCCTGTCCATCGTCAGCACATCCCGCCAGGTAGCTTCTTTGAGCGATAGGGTTGACTTTTATGCCTCATCAATGATCAATATATGAGTTATAGAAAGGATGTCTATAACTCATGGCTTGGAACTGGGCGCTGCCTGATTGGCCGGATTTCCGGTATGACACCTCCGCTCTGGAGCCGTTCGAGCAGAAGTTTCTTCTGTCATCTGGGGAAATCCTCGGCGCGGTCCATCATGTCCGTAAGCCGGAACGCGAGCAATTCCGCATCGAACTGCTCAGCGAGGAAGCGATGCAGACGAGCGCGATCGAGGGTGAAATCCTCGACCGGCTTAGTGTCCAGTCTTCGCTGCGTCGCCATCTGGGGCTCGATCCGGATAGCTACCCTGCCAAACCGCGCGAACAGGGTGTGGCGGAAATGATGGTGGACGTCTATTCCAGCTTCGCGGACACGCTGACTCATGAGACGCTGTACCGCTGGCATCGGATGCTCCTGTCCCATGACCATCGGTTGGAAACCATCGGGGCCTACCGACACCACGCCGAGGCGATGCAAATCGTATCCGGTCGCCTCGACAGGCCGACGATCCATTTCGAAGCGCCTCCCTCAGCGCGGGTCATGCCCGAGATGGAGCAATACGCGGACTGGTTCAACAAGACCGGGCCCAGGGGAGCAGAACCGCTTCCAGCCCTGACCCGCGCAGGACTAAGCCACCTCTATTTTGAAAGCATTCATCCATTCGAAGACGGTAACGGCCGCCTCGGACGCGCCCTTGCGGAAAAGTCACTGGCGCAGAACATCGGCCAACCGACCCTCATCTCGCTCGCCTTCACGATCGAAAAGGAGCGCAAGGCTTACTACGACCAGCTCGAGCAGCATCAAAAAACGCTCCAGGTGACCGATTGGCTCGTCTGGTTCGCGGAAGTTGTCTTGAAGGCCCAAAAGGTCACACTCGACCGCGTGGGCTTCTTCATCAACAAAGCGCACTTCTACGATCAGCACAGAGACCACTTGAACACACGCCAGGCCAAGGCCATCGCTCGAATGTTTCGGGAAGGTCCCGGAGGGTTCAAAGGCGGTCTCAGCGCAGAGAACTATCTCAAGATCACGGGAACGTCACGCGCAACCGCAACCCGCGATCTGCAGGATCTGGTCGAGAAAGGTGCGCTCAGTCGAACTGGGGAACGACGTCATACGCGGTACTGGTTGAATATGGACCACAAACCGGAAACTGACACATTCGCTTGAGAAGGACTGCGCGGTGGACCTGGCGCAGGCCACGCAGGCCATCGGCCGGTTGGACGGGCTCCTGGCCGGGCTGGACGAGACCATGCGCCGCGGTCTGATTGCCCGGCTGGCATTCAGTGAGGTCGTGTCCATGCTCTGGGCCGCGGGGACGCCGATCCCGCAAGAGGTGCTGATCCGGGACCTGGCCGATGCCCCGGCCTCGGTCGACCTGGAAGCGCTGGCACTGGCCCGGTGGGCCATCGGGCGGTTGCAGGGCAGGGGGCGTCTGGAGGCGTTGCGGGATTTCCTCGGGCTGCACCGGGCGGGGCAGGGGCGGGGCGACAGCGACCTGCTGCGCCCGACCGGAGCCGATCTTGACTCCGAGACCGAGGGGTTTGCGGCGGGACTTGCCGCGCTGGAGGGGTGCCATGCGATCACACGGGCAGCGTTCGGATGCCGGCTCTGGCGGCTCACCGATCTGTCGCCGGACGGGCACCAGCTGGAAGCGATGTGCTGGGCGGCACGGGCCATGGCGGACAGCGCGGGGCCGCTGGTGATGGTGCCGATGGGGCAGGCCGGGCGGCGAGTTTGGACGATAGGTGGTGATGCGGAAGGATTTCTGAGGGCGTGGTGCGGGGCCATTGCGGCCGGCTGCGAGGCGGGGTTCCGCGTGATCCGGCAGCTGATGGAGTGGGCAGATCGGGCCAGGCGGACGACGGCGCGGATCAAGGGCGGCAATGCGGGATTGGTGATCGATGTGCTGATGACGCATCCGGTCCTGTCGGCAATGGCACTGGAAGCGGAGGCAGGGATCAGCCGCGATACCGCCGAGCGGCTGCTGGCGCGCTTGCAGGGTCTAGGGCTGGTGCGCGAGATCACGGGCGGAACGCGGTTCCGGCTGTGGACGGCGGTGCTGTGACCACGAGCCCGACCGTCCCGGCGTGATCGTCTGTGTCACGCGACAAGGAATTTTCCGGTGGACTAGGCGGCTCCTCGGTAGCTCGAGAACCATCGCGCAACATCGATGAAGCGTCTCGATCGAGTAGTCGCGCGTCGTCAGGGCACTTCTGCGACTACCGAAAACGATAGATGACAGAACTCCGGCGTCACATATATATAGCGCGATTAAGGCCGAAGTGAACGGCACATCTCCGATGGCTCGACGGCTATCGCGGATGTATGTGAAGTGGTTTTTTGGAGGCGATGTTCATGCCCAGCTTTACCTACCAGATGCTGTATCTCGGCCAATTGGCGGACATGGATCCCACCGAGACCAACAACACCGCAGAGAACGTTGGCGCTGTTCTTGGGAACCGGGTTTTTGGCAGCGCCGGGACGCCGCTCTTCTCGCAGAGTACCCAGGTGACGCTGAACGACAACCGCGGCACCGGCAATACCGTCTCGCTGAACCACAACCAGCCGGGCGGGACTGGAGCGCTGGACAATATCACTTACACGCTGAACGACACGACCTACACGCTGCAAGCGGACTCGACGATCCGGGTCTATAACGTATCGGTGGTCCAGGCCATCGGTGGCGGTGCGACCCGCACCATTACTGTACCGGTCCGGCTGATACAGGATGTGAGCGGCAATGTCTTCCTGATGCCGCCGCCGGTTGTCGGCAGCGAACCGGGTGAGTCGGCGATCACCGAATTTCCGATCATCTCGGTTTCGGTCCCGAACAACCCCTCGAACATCAGCGATTTCGGCGGGATCACGGCGGAACGCAATCTGCTGCCCTTCAGAGATGGCTATGTCGATGGCAGCGACGGCAACAACGTCATCGGTCAAGGCTATATCGACGGGGCCGGCGACCGGGTCGATGCCAATGATGCCATCCTGCCGGGCATGACCGGCAATGACGATTACATCCGCGCCGGGCTGGGCAATGACTCGGTTTCGGCCGGGGCGGGCAATGACATCGTCGAGGGTGGGGCCGGCAATGACACGCTTCTGGGCGAGGCCGGCAATGATACGCTTTTCGGCGGTGCTGGTAACGACACGCTGCGCGGCGGGGCCGGGAATGACAGCCTGAGCGGCGGCGCCGACAATGACCGGCTCGAGGGCGGGGCCGGCACGGACAGCCTGACCGGGGGCGAGGGCTTCGACACCTTCCTTGCCGGCGATGCCGATATCATCACCGATTTCAACACCGCGACCGGGCAGAACATCGCCGATGGCAATCAGGCGAATAACGACTTCGTCGATCTGAGCGGCTATTACAACGCCGCCAACCTGGCCGCCTATAACCTGGCGAATGGCACGAATTACGCCACGCCGCTTGGCTGGCTCAGGGCCGATCAGGCCGATGGCGTGCTGCAATCTGCGGGCGGGCTGATCATTCGCAATGGCGGCGCGGCCGTGGCGGGGGCCAACCTGACCTGGGACAACACCAATGTCCTCTGCTTTGCCGCCGATGCCGGTATCTGCACCGCCTCGGGCGAGGTGGCGGCGGGCGATCTCAAGGTCGGCGATCTGGTAGAGACGCGCGAGGCCGGCCTGCAGGCGATCCGCTGGATCGGCAAGCGCCGGCTGGACGCGGCGATGCTGGCCGAACATCCGAAGCTGCGCCCAATCCGCATCTGCAAGGGCGCGCTTGGCGCGGGCCGGCCGACGGCGGATCTGGTCGTCTCGCCCCAGCACCGGATTCTGGTACGCTCGCGCATTGCCCAGAAAATGTTTGGTACACCAGAGGTGCTTGTGGCCGCCAAGCAGCTGTGCCAGATCGAGGGCATCGACGTGGCGGAAGACTTGGATGAGGTGACCTATATCCATTTTCTCTTCGATACCCACCAGATCGTTCTGGCCAATGGCGCGGAAACGGAATCGCTCTTCACCGGCGACGAGGCGCTGAAATCGGTTGGTCCGGCGGCGTTGGAGGAGATCTTCACGATATTCCCTGAACTTCGAGCTCCTGAGCATGCTCATGTCCCGGCGCGGGAACTGGTCTCGGGCCGGCAGGGCCGCAAGCTGGCGATGCGTCACCTGCAGAACCGTAAGCCGCTGGTGGGAGAGGTCCGAGGAGAGGGCAAGACTGTGTGACCAGTCGCAAGGCAGTGGAGGACGTCTCACGGCCCGGGCGTGATCTCGGCAGAGAATTCGGCCCCCGAGTCTGCGAACAGACGGCGGGGCTAACTGGCCGCGCGGTGATTGCAGGAACCGGGAAACCGAACTTTTGGGTAGCCGTTGCCTGGCCCCGGCAAACCTTTCCACGTCCAATTTCAGGCATCTGCTACTCACAACCGCCCAACTGCACCGTTGAAAACAAAAATGCCCCGCCAAAACAGGCGGGGCATACTCTTTCCTCGGGGGGGACAGAACTATATCGCCACAATATGGCTTCGATAACAGCTTAGGTAAACTTACCTGTTTGGACAGGCCATGTGTCAATTTGCCTCGTCTCGTCTGTTGAGGTTTACCGCGTCGCGCACCTGTATTCTACCGGATCATAGATTCGGATCGACAGGGACAAAGAACCCGTTACTTGCCATGCTCGAAGCGACCGCAGAAACCGGTCCTAACCGTGGCGAGATTTTCGTGGCTCTTGCCCGCCATCGCTCTCTGGGCCAGCCTGAACTTGCCGCGCGGGCCAAGCCCGCCTCTGGCGAGGCGGTCACCGCAGGCGCCGAAATAGGCTCGCAGTTCGTCATCGCTTGCCAGCGCGCCCCAATTTCCCGCCTCCTGGTCTACGCCGCGAATATCAGGCGCAGGCTCTCCGGCGCAAATGTCTTCCAGCACCGCCGACAGTATGAACCGCAGGTCACGTTCCTGGCAATCGGCGATGACGACGACCAGCCGCTCGATCGCCGCCGCTCGCCCAAGGCGCGCGGCGGGCTGAACGGCTTGATCAAACATCGTCATCCTCCGCTGCTTCTCGGCGGGCTGCTGACGCGCCAGCGTCATCTGGCGGCCGCGCAGCGAGTTCCATGGTCGCACGAGCGTGCGCGTGAGTTCGGCGATTGTTGCGCCATTCAGATCCATCGCGAGGACTGTGGCATCCTCGACCGGGGAAAACCGCCAGACGCTAACAGGTTGCTGAAATAGTCGCCCCTCGACGCGGTTTGAAGAACATGATTTGTTGATTTCCACCAAGAAGTGAGCCGGATACGAGAACATGCGCACGGCGGTGGACCGTGTCGGCCGCGGCAGAGAGCGGCAGGTCAACATCCGCTTCCTCGCCATGGCCAACCACTATGTCTTCGAGCCGGAGTTTTGCTATCCGGCCGCAGGCTGGGGCGAGCCATCGTGGCGCCATCGGTTCAAGCCCGATGGCGAGCGGACAGGTCGACAAGAACGTTCAGGACTCCCGCCGACAGGTCTTGCAGGGGATGCCGGGCTTTTGCGACCTTGCCACGATGAACGCCTGGCTGGAGCAGCGCTGCCTGGAGGTGTGGCAGGAGACCCCGCACGGCACGCTGCCGGGCACGATCGCCGATGTCTGGGCCGAGGAGCGGGCCGCACTGATGCCCCTGCCGCCCGCCTTTGACAGATTCATCGAACTCAGCAAGCGCGTCTCGCCCACCTGCCTGATCAGCTTCGAGCGCAATCGCTACAGCGTGCCGGCGTCTTTCGCAAACCGGCCTGTCAGCCTGCGGATCTAACCGGACCGGCTGGTCGTGGGGGCCGAGGGCAACATCCTGTGCGAGCATGGCCGCGTGTTCCAGCGCAATCACCAGGTGCCGCCGCGGACCATCTATGACTGGCGGCACTATCTTGCCGTTCTTCAGCGCAATCCCGGTGCCTTGCGCAATGGCGCGCCCTTTGCCGAGTTCCCGCCTGCCTTTCGGCACCTGCAGGAACAGATGCTCCGCAAGCCCGGCGGTGATCGCGAGATGGTCGATACCCTCGCCTTGGTTCCCCGCCACGCACAAATAAATATCGATACTTGGTATTACAAGTTTCCGCGGCTATTCAAAAATCCTGTCGAACGCTGCGGTCTCCCGGAATGGGATGATGATTTGGGCACGCGGACTTCGGTCGGAGTGGGCTTTGCTGCAGGTCGACAGAGGTTTGTTGCAAGAACACCTAGGACGAGCTCGCTTCGACCATCACACCGCGGCCGGCCATCGATCGAGTGCCATTTTGGCGATGGAGAGTAGTTCGTTGATCGTAGCGCCGTCGCGCGCCTGAACGGACATGCCCTCCATGACCGTATTGATGAATTTGCCTAAGACGGCCGGATCGGCATTGGCCGCAAGCTCGCCCTGACAGGCGCCGCGTTGCAGACGCTCGATCAGGAGGGCCTCCGCCGCGATACGTTTGTCGCGCAGCAGGCGTTCGATGGCGGCGGACGCCGGCGACACGGCTGCCGCTGCCGAATACATAAAGCAGCCGGCCGGCGTTCCCGGTTCCGAGAACGATAACGCCGCTCGTTCCAGCAGGCCTTTGACAGCCTCGAAGGTGGACAACGCCGGATCGTTGATGGGTGCATAGAGGTGTACGCTGAACGTCGCGGCGTAGCGCTCGATCGCCGCCGCGAACAGCCCCGCCTTGTTGTCAAACGCTGCATAGAGACTGGCGGCGGCGACACCAGTCTCCGCCACCAGATCGGCCATCGAAGTCGCCTCGTAGCCGCGCTGCCAGAATAGCCGCACCGCCTTGTCGAGCGCAGCGTCAGTGTTGAACACGCGAGGGCGACCTGCGCCCCGACGGGCTTTCGTGTCTGTCATGTCTGCTGCCCGATATAGAATGATCGATAAATAATATCTTGAAACTGGTGGCTCATACCGATACAGAACGATCATTCAATAATCAAGGAGTGTCCCATGAGCCGCATCGTTCGTATCCACGAATATGGCGACGCCAGCGTCCTCAAGATTGAAGATGTGGCAGTGGCCGCGCCCGCGGCCGACGAAGTGCAGATCGCGGTCAAGGCGATAGGTATAAACCGCGCCGAAGTGATGTTCCGCAACCATGCCTACCTTCAGGAAGCCGAGTTCCCGAGTCGCCTCGGCTACGAGGCCGCCGGCACCATCGTTACGGTTGGCGAGGACGTGACCGGGTTTGCGGAAGGCGAAGCCGTCAGCGTCATCCCACCGCTCGATATCGCGCGCTGGGGCACCTACGGCGAGGTCGCCAACGTGCCCGCCCGCCTTGTCGTCAAGCATCCGGCGGCGTTGTCGTTCGAGGAAGCGGCGGCCGTGTGGATGCAATATGTCACCGCTTGGGGCGCCCTGGTGGAGCAGGCGAAGCTCTTCGAGGGCGATTTCGTCATCGTCACCGCTGCTTCCAGCAGCGTCGGCCTTGCTGCCTTCCAGATTGCGCGGATGGTCGGTGCGACGGTGATCGCGACGACGCGTACCAGCGCCAAACGCCAGGCCCTCCTTGATGCCGGTGCACATCATGTCGTCGCGACCGAGGAAGAGGATCTGGTCGCAAAGGTGATGGAGATAACCGATGGTGCAGGTGCGCGCGTGGTGCTCGATCCGGTCGGAGGCCCGTCGTTCGAGCCGCTGACCGCGAGCATGGCGCGCGGTGGCATTCTGCTCGAATATGGCGCGCTCAGCGGCGAGCCGACGCCGTTCCCGTTGTTTTCAGTGCTGGGCAAGAGCCTCACGCTCAAGGGTTATCTCTACAGCGAGATCGTCTCGGACGATGCCGCCCTTGATCGTGCTAAGGCGTTCATCGTGGCGGGACTGGAATCTGGCGCGCTCAAGCCGCGGATCGCGCGCACTTTCCCGCTCGACGCCATCCAGGACGCGCACCGCTTCCTCGAATCGAACGACCAGATCGGCAAGGTCGTCGTTACGGTCTGACCGGCATACAGGGGGGAGTGAGCGATCGCTCCCCCCCTCCCGGACACAGGATCGGACCCTCGGCGCCCATGCCAAGGCTGCTGGTGGCGCAGGCTTGAGAGCATGATCGCTTCTCACGGTTATGTCGCAAACTTTGACAGCATTTGAGTGATATCTCTGGACTCGCTTCTGCTACGCGGCGAGCGCTGCGAATTGAGCAAACGGACAGAGTTCGGGTGTCAGTTGACCTTTTCGGATCATGTTGGCCACCTCGATACCTTCGAGTGCCGCCGAAGCTGATGCGAAGGATTTGAAACCAAGCATAGGGCGGATGCGCTTCTTGATGGTCCGGTGGTCCTGCTCGACCATGTTATTGAGGAATTTGATCCTTACCATCTCGATGGGGATCGGGCAGCCGAAGCGTCTCAGCATGCGGTTGATGGCGTTGATGCCGGCCGTGTTGGCGCCGCTCTTGTCGATGACGATCTTTCGCGGCAGGCCGTTCACCTCCAGAGCTCTGGCGAAGAACTTCGTCGCTGCGGTCTTGTTGCGTCGCTTCGAGAGCATGAAGTCCAGGGTTTTGCCAAACTTGTCGACGGCACGATAGAGGTAGACCCACTCGCCTTTCACCCGGATGTAGGTTTCGTCCATGCGCCAGGATCGGTCGGACGGACGCTTGCGGCGACGCGCCTGCTCGGCGACCAGAGGCGAGTACTTCGTGACCCAGCGGTTCAAAGTGGCGTGATCCACCCGAACGCCACGTTCAGCCATTATTTCTTCGAGGTCGCGGTACGACACCGAATAGTGGACGTAGAAGAACACCGCGAAAAGGATCACATCTTTCGGGAACTGGGCGCCCTTGAACGAGATCATGGCTGGCTCTCCCTCCCCCCCCCGTTTCACAGCAAGACGGTCGGATGCAGAGCTGACGCCCGTCAACCGTCAAAGTTTGCGACAGAGCCCCCGGCTGGCCCTGACCGAGGTCGAGGCGATGCTCTGGGCCGCAGGCCAGCCCATCCCCCAGGAGGTGCTGATCCGCGATCTGGCAGAGGCGCCGGCCTCGGTCGATCTGGAGGCGCTGGCGCTGGCCCGATGGGCTGTCGGGCGGTTGCAGGGCAGGGGGCGCCTGGACGATCTGCGGGATTTTCTCGGACTCCATCGGGTGGGGCAGGGGGACGGACCGGCTGCTGGCGCGCTGCTGCGTCCAGCACCTGCATCCGCGACGTCACGTCCCGAAGCAACGAAGCCCAAAGCTCCAGAGTATCCTCGACAGCCAATCCCGACATCCATGACCTCATCCAAATCATGGTATCCCATTGATTCAGATGTCGGATTAAAGCGCAACTGCAATGCTAAGCATCCATCTTTGCCAATCGAGCTTTGCCGGCGCGTTGGTGAAGCAGAAGCGACCCCAGCCCGGACACGGCGATCAGCAGCAGACCCGCCAGTGAAACGAGATCGGGCCAATCGCCAAAAACGACGATCCCCAGCCCCGTCGCTGAAATCAACTGGCTGTAGACCAAGGGTGCGATCAGACTGGCCTCGGCCTTCCGACTGGCCATGACCAGTAAATAATTGCCGACGGCCGAACCGACGGCGCTGATCAGAAGAAGCGCGAGCAAGGGCATGTCCGGCACGGGAAAATCAGAACGCAGGCCAAAGGGCATCAGGACGACGGCTCCGATCAGCAGTTGCGAGATCAGCAGAAATCGCGGTCGGAAACTTCCCGCCAGGGTGCGGGTCATCACCAGATACGCGCCGTAGAATGTGCCCGCCGCCAAGGCAAAAATCATGCCGACAGAGCTGCCGAAACCGGGTTTCACCACCAGCATCACGCCGGCAAATCCGGTCGCCAGCAAGAGGCTTCTCTGCATCGATGGCCGTTCGCCCAGGAACAGGATCGCCAGGATATAGGAGACCAACGGGCCGACGAAGAAGGCACCGAAGACATTGGCGATCGGTTCGCTCCTCAGGGCGGTCAGGATGCTGCAAATGCCGCAAACGATGCATGCCGCCCGCAACAGGACACGCCAGTTCAGCAAAGCCGGCAGCTCCCGACTGGTCAGTCCGCTGAAGGGAAGAAGCATCAGCGCCGCCAGCAAGAACCGCGACCAGGCCACGATGATGGGATCCACGCCGCCGACGGTCAGCAGTTTGCCCGCCGTATCCCCAATGACCACGCAGGTCACCGCGATGAAAACGGTTGTGATCAGTCGCAACAAATCCGGTGTGTTGAGCATGGTCTTCTCCGGGTCGGAAACGCAGGCGGAGCTCTGGCCGTGGGAATGCCAGCATGATCCGCAACTGGAGGCTTGGGATGTCGGGCAGCGGAAGAAAAGATCGCCGCACCACTGGATATGAGAAGCGTCTCTTTTGGGCGACACTAGCAGGGACAGGTCTCGGCCGCCTCAACAGTGATCGGAGGGAAGGCCACGTCTGATCCGCGCGCCTGCCACGCCAGGCAGTACCAAATTCATGTCCATGTCCCTGCGCTTCATACCTTGCCCGAAGACACGTCGGATGCCGGGTTCATGGCGTTGGCCGGGTGCCGCGCGCGAGTGGTTGGGCGCAGCCTCTTGGGCAGCATCAGACACGCTGGCTGATGTTGCCTCCCTGGAGCCGGCGCAGCGAGATTTCCAGCCGTGTCTCGGCGGCGGCAATCTCGTTCAGCACGCGTCGGGTATAGGCAATGTGATTCTCCGCCGCGCGGGTGGCCGCCTCGGGATCGCGGGCAATGATCGCGTCATGGATCGCCCGGTGCTGCGTCAGCAGTACATCGCGCACCTCTGATCGCGCATAGAGCTTGATGCGGTTGTGAAACACCCCGCGCCGTAGCATCCCCGCCAATGCCCGCATGATCTGTAACAGCACGATATTATGGCTCGCCTCATAGACGGCGGTATGCAGATCGATATCGGCCTCGGCCTCGTCGTTCGGGTCGGCATCGTGATGGGCGGCCTCAATGCGCTCTATGCAGCGGCTCAGCGTCTCGCGATCGACGTCATTGGCGCGGGTTGCGGCAAGGCCGGCGGCCAGCCCCTCCAGAGCCGCGCGCAGTTCCAGATAGTCATCCACGGTCTCGGCCCGCGAGGCCATCAGTTCGATCAGCGGGTCGGTGACACTGGTTGCCAGCATCGCCACCTGCCGTCCGCCATTCTGATCGGCAACGATCAGCCCCTTGTCTTCCAGCATCTTGATTCCCTGTCGCAATGTCGGGCGCGAAACCTTCAGCCGCAGCGCCATCTCGCGTTCGGGCAGCAGCGGATCACCCGGACGCAACGACCCTTCGAGGATCAGATCCTCAAGATGCCGTGCCGTGCTGGCTGCGGCCGGTGTGCCCTTGTTGACTTCGCTGCTCAATCTGGCCTCCGTGACGCCCCGGATCGTCGGGCACCCACCCTAACCGAGACTGAAGGGATGGGCAATTAAATTTCCTGTTGACCTTAGCGGTAAATTTATTTTACCATAGTTGCAGGAGAGGTAAGGAACGATTCTTGGATGGGAATCGTCTGATTACCTGGAGTGGGCCTTGTGCCCAATCGGAGGAGAATTTGGATGACCAAACCAGGCAACGCCCTGTGGTGGCGTCGATGAGGCGTGACCTGCTCCTGGCCAGGCTGCGCGACATCGTCGGCAGCGCGCATGTGCTGACGACACCGCGCGGGACACGGCGTTTCACGCGCGGCTTTCGTTATGGGAGCGGGCCGGTGGCTGCGGTAGTGCGGCCCGGATCGCTCGTTGAGATGTGGAGGGTTCTGAACGCCGTCATCGCCAGCGGCCGGGTCGTGATCCTGCAAGCCGCGAATACCGGGCTGACCGGCGGCTCGACTCCCTGGGGCGAGGATTATGATCGCGAGATCGTTCTGATCAGCGTCATGCGCCTGAACCGCATTCACCTTCTGAAGGGCGGAGAGCAGGTCGTCTGCCTTCCGGGCGCCACTCTTGATACGCTGGAAAAGCGTCTGCGCCCACTGGGCCGAGAGCCGCATTCGGTGATCGGCTCGTCCTGCATCGGCGCATCCGTGCTGGGCGGGATCTGCAACAATTCCGGCGGCGCGTTGATTCATCGTGGCCCGGCCTATACGCAGCTGAGCCTCTATGCCGAAGTACGCGCCGATGGCTCGGTGGCACTGGTAAATCACCTCGGCCTCGATCTGGGCGACGACCCCGAGGACATCCTGACGCGGCTGGAGCGGGGCGACCTGCCAGAACCCGTGCTGACCGATGCCTGGGCCTCGGACCGCGAATATGCAAGCCATGTGCGCGATATCGAGGCCGGCACACCGGCGCGCTTCAATGCCGATCCACGCCGACTGCATGAAGCTGCGGGCTGTGCCGGCAAGCTGGCGGTCTTCGCCGTTCGCCTGGACAGTTTCAAGGCCGAATCCGAGACTGCGGTGTTCTACATTGGCAGCAATGACCCGGACGAGTTGACGACAATCCGGCGGCATATCCTGGGCAGCTTCGATACCTTGCCGATTGCAGGGGAATACATTCACCGTGACGCCTATGACATCGCCGCCCGATATGGCAAGGACACCTTCCTGTTCATCCAGCGGCTCGGCACCGACCGGATGCCGGCACTGTTTGCCGCGAAGGCGCGCATCGACGCGCTGACCGAACGGCTGGGTCTGGGGACGACGCTGTCCGACCGGCTGGCGCAGGGGCTGTCGCGTCTGGCGCCGCAGCATCTGCCGCAGCGGATGAATGCCTATCGGGACCGCTACGAGCATCATCTGCTGCTGAAGATGGGTGGGGCGGGTATTGCCGAGGCGCGGGAATATCTGTCGGGTATCTTTCCTTCCGCCAGTGGTGCGATGTTCGAATGCACCTCCGACGAGGGCAAGGCCGCTTTCCTGCACCGCTTTGCGGTGGCGGGCGCCGCTGTCCGCTATCGCGCGATCCATGCCCAAGAGGTTGAAGATATCGTTGCATTGGACATTGCACTGCGCCGCAACGATCGCGAGTGGGTCGAGACGCTGCCGGCCGAGCTGGACGAAAAACTGGCCGTAAAACTCTATTACGGCCACTTCTTCTGCCATGTCTTTCATCAGGACTATGTCGTGCGCAAGGGTCACGACTGCCTGGCCGTCGAACACGCGATGTGGCGGTTGCTGGATCGTCGCGGCGCCGAATACCCGGCCGAACACAATGTCGGCCATCTCTATCACGCCAAGCCCGAACTGGCTGGCTTCTATCGGTCAATCGATCCCACGAACGCGCTGAACCCCGGGATCGGTCACACCTCGAAATGCGCGCACTGGCACTAGGCCGCGCGTGAAACTACAGAGCCGGCTCCAGCGCCTTCCTCAGGATCGCGCGCGCCCTGTTGGCTGCCGCGTAGCGGCTCGACGGCCCGAGGGTCGTCGCGGTTGCCGCGTTGTTTCACACCCAGTGGGCGAACCGTGCCCATAGCGCAATTATTCAGCTTATGAGGAGAGCCCTTGCGCAGCACCTCATTGTCACGTCACTCTCGAACGACCACGATAGGGGAGCTCCTTTGAAGGAAGAGATCTGGATAGCCGTCGCGCGCGAATTTTCCGACATCCCAGACCTGTCGACCATCACCCTCATCACGGTAAGGCTGATGATCGCGGCTGTGCTTGGCGGTATCCTTGGTTATGAGCGGGAACGAAAAAAGCGAAGCGCTGGCATCAGGACCCACATGCTGGTTGCTGTGGGGGCCGCGCTGTACGTCATAGGACCGCTACAGAGCGGAATGCCGATCGAGGATATGTCGCGCGTCCTGCAAGGCGTCGTGCAGGGGATTGGCTTCCTGGGTGCCGGAGCCATCATGATTCGCGCGAAGCGGCATGAAGTCGAAGGTCTGACCACAGCCGCGAACATCTGGGCAACTGCCGCCATTGGCGTCATTGCCGGGCTGGGCCTCGAGGCCACCGCAATCCTGTCGACCGCCATCGTCCTGATCATCCTCGCTGCGGTTCCACTCGTCATGCAAAAAGACCCCGGGAACAACCACGACAGCATCCGGAAGGAGTGATATTTCGACTTCGGCTGCCGAACCCCCGAGGAGTTCGAAACCCTGTTTGCCCGGAAGGCGGCTTAGTTCGAACGGTGCGCTGTGGTCCAGCCCATGGGGTTCACTCCAAAAGGAGGTCAAAGTTGTGTGCCGATTGACAGTCAGCGGCACGTCGATCTCGTGCTGGATCATCGCCGCCGAGGCCGGGGTCGAGCCGCGCAGCGCGGGCGGCGGTTTAGGATCAGCACCGACTTCGCGGCCCTGCTCAGCGCCTCGGCCATCAGCGCGCCGCTGATCCCCGCACCGACGACGATCACATCCACATGTCCGGCATCCGCCTCGCGCTCGGCACGGTCGAATGCGGCGTCTTGACCCAGAACGGGGTGCCTGCCCTGAAGTCATCCTTGCGGATCTCGGCGTCGCGATCTGGCATGTCTCTTTCCATAGGCGATCCTTCTCATCTGCTCGAGCTTTCCCGTAAAGAAGGTTCGCAGATACTCGAGAATCCAAGGTCCGGATTTACCTTGCTTGAATTGTCACTCAGCTTAGGTTGTCCGTTGCTGAATCGCTCGTTTCCGCGTAGATAGGTGATGGCCCACATTGATTGTTCGTAGCTGAAGTCCGTCTCGTCCGTCCGCAGGATCTTGCGCACGGTATTCCGCGACACGTGCAGTTCCCGCACGATCTTCTTCACAGACCACTTCTGAACGTAATAAGCCCGCCGGACCCGCGCGATCGTATCCACCCGCTTCATCTCCCCTCCGTCCGCTGCCTCGCAACGAACGGTCCGACAGAACGTCAGGGGGGTCAAAATTGGACGCCGATACCCCGCCTTAGGGGGTCAAAATTGCATGCCGAAACACACCCAGGCCGACCAAACCCAAAGCCACGCCCTGAGAAAACCAACCCTCCACGGCCTACGCCGGATGGTTACGAGCGAAAGAGGGCAAGGAGCAGTTTGGCGCAACAGTCGTGAGATGGGATCGGGAGAACCAGTGTGCAACAGAGTGCCTTCGAGCACGCGGCTTTGGACTCGACCTTCGAACACCATACGGGCCCGCGGCATGTGAGACGCCGCACCATGAGGCCGGACACATGTCAGCACCCGATGACGCGCCAAGATCAGCTCTCAAAATACCCCTTGCGCAAGGGGCGGTTACACATGTTGCACAAATCTCATGAGGGCTTCATCACGTGAATCCAGCGTGTTAGCAGGCGGTATGAGCAGGCTCGCACCGTCGGCTTACAAGACCCGGAACTGGCCCACATATAACGAAGCGCTCAAGCCTCGCGGCTCGTCGACGCTGTCTGACACAACGGCAGTCGGTGGCCGCATATGCCTCAGCGCAGTCAGGCGAGGCTGATGAAGACGCGCTCTGGTTCGTCGCCCTCGGCGCGGTCCGCCGGGCGCAGCGCGCGATAGGCGTGCCAAGTGCCGTGGCCCAACAGCGGGAAGACCAGGATCAGGCCCAGAAGCCCGGTCGCGATGCAGACCAGGAACAGCCCCAGCACGATGGCGCCCCAGGCGATCATCACCGAGAGGTTGTTCCAGACCATGGCCATGCTGATGCCCAGGGCCGAGAGCGCGTCGGTGCGTTCCTCCAGCAGCATCGGCACGGCGAAGACACTGATCGCAAAGGAAAAGGCCGCGAACAGCGCACCGACCGCACCACCGATCACGATCAGCGCCCAGCCTTGGGGCGTGGTGAACAGCCAGGGCAGGATCTCGTCGATGCCGGGGAAGGGGCGCACGCCGAAGAACAGCGCCCAAAGCAGCACCGCCGCGCGGTTCCACAGCAGGAACAGCATCAGCAGGATCACCCCCATGAAGCTGGTCGAGACGAAGGACCGGGGCCGCACGAACAGCATCTCGGCAAGGCTGGTCTCGCGGCCCTTTTCAAGGTTGCGGCTTTTGACATAAAGCCCGTTGGCGACCAGCGGGCCGATCACCATGAAGCCGGCCAGCGCGGGGAACAGCGCGTAGTCCAGTTCCAGCCGGAACAGCAGCCAGACGACCAGAACCGAGACCAGATAGACCCCCACGCCATAGATCAGGCTGGGCAGCGGATTGGTCATCAGATCCGTCCAGCCCTGCCGCAGCCATGTCAGCGCGGTCTGCCAGGGCAGGTCGCGGGCCATGACATTGGGCACCGGCAGGGGCGGCACGATCTCGGGGATGAGGTCGTGATGGGCGTGGTCATCGGGGGGCGGGGGTCCGTTACGGTCGCTCAGCATGCGGGTTTCGCCGGGCGCAGGGCCGCGACGCCTTCCGTGTTGGGTTGCAGGACGCAGTCGGGGCGCGAGGCGAAGGACACCGCGACCAGATGGATATTGGCACCGATGAAGATGGCAAGGGTCAGCGCCACCGCGCCCCAGGCAAACAGGCGCGGGCCGGTCCAATAGGCGCGGCTGAAGGACTGCGCGGTCATGGTGCGGGCACCGGCGGATTGCCGGCCTGCTGGCCCAGATCCTGGATATACAGCGCCAGGATCTTTCGGTCGGTCTCGGTCAGGCGGGTTTCCCAGGATGGCATCCAGCCCTGACGGCCATCATGAACGGTCTTGAAGATCGCGGCATCATCGCCGCCATAGATCCAGAAATCATCGGTCAGGTTGGGCGCGCCCTGGGTGATGTCGCCGGTGCCGCGCTCGCCATGGCAGCTGGTGCAGTTTTCGGCAAAGATCGCAGCACCTTGTTCCAGCCGCGCGGCGGGCGGGTGATCGGCGCCCGACAGGCTTTGGACGTAATCGGCGACCACGCGGATATCCTCGCGGGGGAGGATGCCGTCGCGGCCAAAGGCCAGCATCTGGCCGAAATGGGTTTCCGGGTGGGTGGTGTTGATGCCGACGCGCAGCGTTTCCATGATGCTGTCGAAATCGCCACCCCACAGCCAGGCCGTGTCGGTCAGGCTGGGAAAGCCGGGGCCGCCCGCCGCATCAGCGCCGTGACAGGCCAGACAGTTATCGCCGTAAAGCTGGTGCCCGGTGGCGCGCACCCG
>NZ_CP025434.1 GCF_002847445.1 Paracoccus zhejiangensis
CCATCATGACGATCGACCAGGGCTGCGGCAGATCGGCCGCGGCCTCGATCAGATGGCCGATCCCGCGATGGGGCGAAAATCCGCCTTGGAACAGCAGAATCTTGCGGTCGGGCGACAGCCCCGCGGCACGGTGCAACCGGCCGTCATCCTCGACCGCGCCGGCATTGCGGGTGGCGTTCATCACCACCTGCGCGGGCGGCAGCCGCGGATAGTCGCGGGCATAGATGTCGCGGAAGCTTTCGCTGATGGTGACGAAGCCGTCGACATATCCTTGGGCATCGCCGATCACCTCGCGCATCAGGAGACGGTCCTCTTCCGTGCCGGAGGCGACCTCCTCGTAGAACTCATGCGCGTCCCAGATCAGGAACAGCTTGGAATGGCGCTTCTTCAGCCGGGTGCCGGCAATCAGGGCGATGATATCATGACAATGGACGATCTCGTGGCGCGTCGGATCGACCCGGTCTGCCAAAGCCCGGGCAATGGCGTGATAGCGTTCCTTGCGATGGCTGGACAGTCGCCGGTCGCGCAGGCCGTTGACCACGCGGAACAGGACCCGTCGCAGGTTCAGCTCCAGTCGCTGGACCGCGAACAGGGCCGAAAACACCAGCATGAACAGCACCAGCCCGATGGCCCCCGAGACGATGCCATAACCGCCCACGATGATCAGGGTCAGGGCAAAGACGGCCATGGCCAGCCGCGCAATCCGCTTGCGGTCGGAACTGTTGGTCTTCAGCGACCGGATCCCCAGCAGCACGAAGGGCGAGACCAGAACCAGCGCCCGGGCAAAGCCCTGCGGCGTCTGCGGCAAGGCCAGCAGGAAGAAGACCGGCAGGACCGCCACCAGCAGGATCGCGTAATCCAGAACCAGCGGATAGATCTTGTCGGCCAGCGAATAGAACCGCCCCTGCAGGGATTTCGGCGCGATGTCGACAATGGTCAGCGACCGGGCCCCGGGAACCGTCGCAGGGTAGGTCCCGGGCTTGGGCGAGGCGCCGATGACATCGACGACATACCCGGCCGCGCCCAGTGTTTCGACCTCTTTCAGGACGCGGGCATCTTTCAGGACATCGTTATGAACCAGAACTGCGACATGGCGCTGGCGGGCAGGGTCCGGGCTCGCCATCAAATCGCCTTGCGGATGGTGTCGATGACCCGGTCCTGATCGGCTTCGCTCAGATAGGGGTGCATCGGCAGGCTGAAGACGCGGCCGGCCAGATCCTCGGCCACCGGCAGTCCAGCCGGATCCTTGGGGTAACTGGCATAGGCGGTCTGGGTGTGCAGCGGACGCGGATAATAGACCACACTGGGAATTCCCGCATCCTTCAGCGCCGCCATCAATCGGTCGCGTTCGGCACCGTCCCTGGCCTTCAGCGTGTATTGCGCCCAGACAGACTGGCAGTCATCCGGCACATGCGGGGTGGCGATGACATTGGACAGCCCCGCCTGATAGCGCTGCGCGACGCGCTGACGGGCGGCGATTTCATCCTCGTAAATCGCCAGCTTTTCCAACAGGATGGCCGCCTGCAACGTGTCCAGCCGCGAATTCAGCCCGATGCGCACATTGTCGTATTTGTCCCCGCCCTTGCCATGGACCCGCAGCGAATCCATCAGCTTGGCCAGATCATCGTCATCGGTAAAGACCGCACCGCCATCGCCATAGCAGCCCAAGGGCTTGGCCGGGAAGAACGAGGTGGTGGCAATGGTGCCGATCGATCCGGTGCGGCGGCCACGATAGGTGGCGCCATAGCCCTGGGCGCTGTCGGCGACGATCCACAGGCCTTCCCGCTCGGCGATCTCCTCGATGGCATCGTAATCGGCGGGCAGGCCGAACAGATCGACGGGGATGATGCCCCTGGGCGTCAGCCCGGCCTCTTTTGCGGCGGCGATGGCGCGTTCCAGGCTGGCCGGGTCGATGTTGAAGCTTTCTTCCTGCACATCGACGAAGACCGGAGTGGCGCCAAACAGCGGCACGATCTCGGCCGTGGCGGCAAAGGTGAAGGTCGGGCAGAACACCGCATCCCCCGGACCCGCCTTCAGGGCCATCAGGGCCAGTTGCAGCGCATCGGTGCCATTGGCACAGCCAAGCGCATGCTTGACACCCGACAGCGCGGTCAGGCCGGCCTCGAACTGCTTGACTTCGGGCCCCATGATATAGGCGCCATGGGCCAGCACCGCCTGAATGCGGGTATCAATCCGGTCCTTGATGCGGGCCTGCTGGGCGCCGAGGTCGATGAACTGCATGGGGAACCCTTATCTGTAATCGCGGAGAATGTTGAGCCATCGGTCATGGGGCATCGCGAAATTGCCGGTGACGCGGCTGTCGTCGGGCACGTCGCGGGTGACCGCGGCGCCCAGGGTGACGGTCGAGCGGGTGCCGATGCGCAACCCGTTCGAGATGGTGCAGTTCGGCCCCAGATAGGCGTCGTCGCCGATCACGACCCGCCCGGAAATATCGCAACAGGCGCAGATGGTGACACGCTGGCCAATCAGGCAATCATGGGCGATGTAGGTCTGGGCATCGATCTTGGTCTCGTTGCCGATCTGGTTGAAGCCGCCAAAGGTCGACCGCGCCACGGTGCAGCCGGGCAGAAGGGTGACATGATCCCCGATCCGGACCCCGCCGGCCTGCCGCAGCAGGGCCTTGGGCGAGGCGCCGGATTTCTGCTCGAACGCCTCCATCCCGATCACGCAGGTCGCGCCGATCTGGCATCCCGCACCGATGATCGAGCGTTCAAAGATGACGGCGTTGGGGCCGATCACGCTGCCGGCGCCGATGCTGACATTGCGTTCCGGGACATAGGCCCCCGGCATGATGATGGCCGAGGGATCGATGCGGCTGTCGAAATCGGTCCACAGAAAGCCCGGCATCGCGGCCAGATGTTCATGGATGGCCATGGCGGTGACAACGGGCTTTTCGGCGATCACCACCCCGGCCCCCCCGGGCACGGCATCGGCCAGATCTGCCGGGACGACGAAGGCGGCGATGCCGGTTTCCCCTGCCGCCTCGTCCAGATGGTTCTGCTTGCCGCATGGCACCAGCCGGCCATCCAGCCGGGTCGGGACCTTGCCGACACAGGCAATCTCCGCGTCACGGCGAACATCCAGCCCCAGGATGGGCGCCAGTTCCGATAGCGCGATGCGATTGCCGGTGAACATCAGCCGGCGCTCATCGCCGCGCTGGCGCGCTCCAGCACCTCGACCACGGCCAGTCCTTCGGCCCCGTCAGTGCGCGGCTGGCGACCGTCACGGATGGCCGCCACGAAATGTTCGCATTCGGTGCGCAGCGGTTCGCCCTGAGGCACGTCGATGAATTCGGCCTCGGCCTTGTGCGGGACCGGCACCGGGCCGGCGGTGTCGATGCGGTGGCGATAGATGGCCAGCTTCTGGCCCCAGTCGGGCAGGGTGTCGTCGAAGACCGCCATGCCGGCATCGCCCACCGCCACCAGCCGCTGTTCCTTGAACGGATGGCACCACGAGGTGAACACATGCCCGCGCAACCCGTTTTCAAAGCCGATCTGCACGGTGGCCATATCGGCGATGTTCGGCGTCACGAAGGCCGCCCCCTGGGCGCTGACATGGCTGACCGGGCTGTTCGCCAGCGCCAGCAGCATCGAGATGTCATGCGGGGCAAAGGACCACAGCACGTCTTCCTCGGTCCGGAATTTACCCAGCGACAGGCGGTTGGAATAGACATAGCGCAGCGTTCCGATATCACCAGCGCCGACCAGATCGCGCAGGGCCGCGAAGATCGGGTGATATTGCAGCAGGTGCCCGACCATCAGGATGCGGCCGGTATCGCGGGCCGTGTCGATCATCGCCCGGCAATCGGCCATGGTCAGCGCCAGCGGCTTTTCGACATAGACATGCTTTCCGGCCTGCAGCGCCGCGATGGCGCCCGCGGCATGGGTTTCGGCCGGGGTGGCAAAGGCCACCCCCTGGATCGCCGGATCGGCCAGAACCTGATCCAGCGTCCTCGCCGGCACACCGAATTCGGCCGACATCTTTTCGGCCGTGGGCGCGTGCGGATCGACGATCGCGCCCAGGGCCCCGATCTGGGCAAAATTGCGGGTCAGGTTCTTGCCCCAGTGGCCGCAGCCGACCTGTGCGATACGGATCTCAGCCATCTTCTTTCCGGTCTCTCTTCAGGCGCGGGCCAGATTTTCGGCGCTCTGGCCGCGGAATTTGCCGCGTGTGTCGATCAGCAACTGCGCATTGTCGCGGATCATGTCGTAATCGAAATCACTGTGATCGGTCAGCAGCACAACGGCGTCGAATCCGGCCACCACCTCGGGGGTCAGATCGACCGAGCCGAGATCAAAGTGATGTTCGCGCATTTTCGGGAAGACCGGCACGTTGCTGTCGGAATAGGACACATCGGCGCCCCAGTCACGCAGCCGTTCCATCACGAAGACCGAGGGACTTTCGCGCATGTCGTCGACATCGCGCTTATAGGCGATCCCGAGCGCCAGGACGCGGGCGCCCGACAGCGACTTGCCGCGCGCGTTCAGCGCCGAAACCAGCCGCGAGACGACATAATCCGGCATGCCGGCATTGATCTCTCCGGCCAGCTCGATGAAACGCGTGTGCAGCCCGTATTCGCGCGCCTTCCAGGTCAGGTAGAAGGGATCGATCGGGATGCAGTGCCCACCGATCCCGGGACCGGGATAGAAGGCGGTAAAGCCGAAGGGCTTGGTCGCGGCGGCATCGACGATTTCGAAGATATCCATGCCCATGCGGTCGGTGACCAGCTTCAGCTCGTTCACCAGTCCGATATTCACCGCGCGATGGATGTTTTCCAGCAGCTTGACCATCTCTGCCGCGCGGGTCGAGCTGACCGAAACCACCTTGTCGATGAAATGGCCATAGAGCGCCAGCCCGGCCGTCAGACAGCCCGGCGTCATGCCGCCCACGACCTTGGGAATGGTGCGGGTGTCGAAATTCGGATTGCCCGGGTCCTCGCGCTCGGGCGAATAGACCAGAAAGAAATCCTGCCCCGGGGTCAGACCGGCCTTTTCGACATAGGGGGCCAGAACCTCGTCGGTGGTGCCCGGCCAGGTCGTGCTTTCCAGCGACAGCAGCTGGCCGGCCCGAAGCGAGGGGGCGATCTGGTCCATGGTGGCGACGATGAAGCTGAGATCGGGCTCGCGATATTTGTTCAGCGGCGTCGGCACGCAGATGATCAGCGCATCGCATTCGCCAGCGCGGGAAAAATCGGTGGTGGCCTCGAAACCACCTGCGCGCATCCCGGCGATGCTGGCATTCGAGATATGCTTGATCGGGCTGCGGCCCGCATTCAATTCCTCGACACGTCCGGCATCGATGTCAAAGCCAAGAACCGGCAGCCCTGTCTCGACAATGCGCAACGCCAGCGGAATACCGACATAGCCAAGGCCGAGAATCCCGACCCGAGCCTGCTTCGTCGTAACCCTTGCCACGAAATCTGCTGGCATACTGTTTTTCCTGTCCCTGTCCTTGTCCGCCCCGGCCTGCGGGTGGCGGTTACGCCCCCGCGCCAAGTGCGCATCTTCTTTACTCAATTCATCAGAGGGTCAAGGGTGGCCCTTGGGGAAAATCAGCGCGGCAGATTGACATTTGCTCATAATCATACTCGTGCCTCCCTTTCCCGAATCTTCGGGGCACTTGCCCCCTATTGCCGGACTGCCAGACCCGCTTTCCCGCGGGCAAGAACTTCAGCCTCGCGATGACAGCCAGACAGCACGGTCTTCCGGGAAGAAGCACGCAAAGGACCGGATTGTCGCGCGCCTGGAGCATCGGCAAAGGACCGGACCAACGCCGGGCGAACCGCCCATCTACGCATCAAGAGCAAATTAAAATACATTAATATCAACATTATAAAGAAATATTCCTTCCCGTATGCACGAGGATAGGCCTTGAAACGACCCTTCACCGGGACCGCAGTGTTGATCCGGCAATGTCGGCGCCTGCCCGAGTTGACAGCGGTCAACTTCACCGGCCATGCACCATGCATCCGCATCACACCGCCCGTTCATTCTCGGCCCGCAGCAAGGCCATCACCATCGGACCGGGCGAGAAGGCCCCCTGCCCCGCCTTCTCCGTGAGCGCCCGTAAATAGCCGCCCGGACACGCGATTGTCTCGGCGCGCTGCAATATGCAGGCCAGCGTCACTGCGGCGACTGCGTCACCCATACTCTGCCGTGCCTGTGTCCAGGCATCGGCGCTGATGCCCAACATGGGCCGCACGAAGTTTGCCACCGCGACCAGAGCCCGCCAGTCATGGATGCCCTCGGTCGCATAGTCACGAATATCTGGGGCGGCTTTCAGCACCAGAGCCAAGGGGATCGCCGGTTCGGCTCTTTGCGTGGGTGTCGCTTTTTGCTGTTCACAGCAAGGATCAGATTCAGAGGAGTCTGGGTTTGAATTCTGTTGGTGCCGCTCATTATCGGCGTCACTGCCGCCCATTTTTTCTGTTTTAATGAGAGCGCGGGCCCGGTCCAGCAGGATATCGGCCTCGGCCGCGAACTGCGCCATGATGCCGATATCCAGTTTGCGCCGCAGCGCGCGCTGCAGCGACGCCACCGCCTGCAAAAGGCCGTCAGGGACGCGCCCGCCGGTTTCCTCGGCCCAGACAATCAGCTTGCTGGCGTCACGCAGGCGGACCACCACCATTTCGCGCAGGCGGCGCAGGGCCAGAGCGTCTCGGCGGGCGGTTTCGGCGGCGGCGGCAATACGCGGGCTGAGGACCAGCAGGGGCCGCAGATCGAAGCCGAAAGCCCGATCCAGCACACCCGAACGGTCCCGGGTGGCATAGCGCTTGCCGTTCGGGCTGTCGCGGCGCAGGATCAGCCCCGCCGCCGTCAGCGCCGCCAGGTGCCGCCGCAGCGTGCTTTCGGCCATGCCATGCGCCCGATCCGACAACGCAGCGTTTGACGGGAAGACGATCAGCTTCTCATCATCGGCCAGAACCTTGCCCGGGTGGAAGCTGAGCAGGGCCGAGAGCACCACCAGATCACGATCGCTGACAGCAAAACTGGCACGGGCGGTGGTCAGGTCGCGCAGCAGAGCCCATTTGTCTGGTTCCGCCTGCAGGGCAGGGGCCTCGGCAAGGGCCTGGGTTGCCAGAAGGCCAGCCGTTACCGGCTGCCGCCCGAAGGGCGTCATTGAAATATGTCGCATATTGTCAGTTCACGCGGGCAGAAAAGATCGTTCGCCGGAACAGACGTTGTTGACAGCTGTCAACTCTTGCCGCTATCTTCGGGGTGTGAGAATGAAAGAGCGGCCTTTCGGGATGTCATGTCCTGGGGGGCTTCTTTTTTGCCTGTTTCGTGCCTCCTTGCTGGTTCTATACCTGTTCTCGCCGCCGCTAACCGTTTGATTCCAGCCAGTTGCGGTGAACCTCTTCAAGGTGATCGACCAGCCATTCGCCGAATTCACGGCCTTCACCGGACAACTCGATCACCGTTTTGGTCTTGCCTCTGCGCGTCTCGCCAAGGACCTGGCCAGACAAGCCTGTCAGCTTGCGCGGTCCGGGCAGGACCGAGCGCGCCGGCGCCGCGGCAGCAAAGACCGCCTCGAAGCGCTGATCCGAACTGTCGCCACGCGCCGCCCTTGCGAGGGCCGCCAAATCGCCGCCGCGCGCGCGCTTGACCAGCGACAGCCAGCGGTCGCGGCCGACCGAGGGGGCGCTTCCGATCGCCTGAATCAGCTTCACCGGCAAGGTGTCGGCCACCGTCAGCATGCGGGAAATCACCGTCTTGTCGATGCTGAGCGCGTCGCAGACGATCTTGCGGTCATATCCGGCCTTGACCATCTGCTGCGCGAACAGCGCCTTCTCGATGAAGGACAGATCCTTGCGGGCCGTGTTTTCCTGACCCTGGGCGATGACCAGATCGCGGTCGTTCAGCGTCCGCACCATGGCCTTGACCGGCTGGCGCAGCGCCTTCAGCGCCGCGACGCGGCGGCGGCCATAAACCACGTCATAGCGTCCCTCGTAATTCGGGCTGTGGCGCAACAGGACAGGCACCTGCTGGCCATAGTCACGGATCGACTTGGTCAGCGCCGCCAGACCCTCGGGGTCCTCGTCCAACCGGTCTTTCAACCCGGCATTGTCGATCATGTCGGGGGCCACATCGATGATCGCCCTGCGCTTCAGATCGTCGATGGATTTCGAGACCGCGCCGATGGCACCACGCTCATAACGGGGCAGGGCGGGCGTATCCTCATCCGGCGCCGCCGGCGCACTGTCCATCAAGCCCTGCAGCAGGTTCTTCCGCGCCATCAGCTCGTCCCCTTGCGGCCCCATGCCGCCTGCACCAGACCTTCGATCTCGCCATTGACGGCGTTCAGGCTTTCCAGCGCGCGCTCGTAGGTCGCGCGGGTGAATGCCGATTTTTCAACCTCATACAGGGTCTGCTTGGTAATTCCGGCATCCGAGATCGCGGTGGATTTCAGTACCGAATGGTTCAGCACATGATCCCCGAACATCGAGCGCATGAAGCTGACCATCTGGTTTTGCGGCCCGTCGCCGGGCTCGTAGCGGGTAATGACATAGCGCATCCAGTCGTAATCCATGTCGCCCCCGGCTTCGGCCACCACACCCAACAGGTTCGAAGTCATCAACAGGAACTGGCACATCGACATCACATCCAGCATCTGCGGATGCACCGTCACCAGGATCGCCGTCGCCGCCGACAGGGCCGACATCGTCAGAAAACCGAGCTGCGGCGGGCAGTCGATCACCACCACGTCATAATCCGATTCGACCTCGGCCAGAGCATCGCCAATCCGGGTAAAGAAAAACTTTCCCGAGCGTTCGGCCAGCGCGCGCGGCGTGTCATGCTCGAACTCCATCAGCTCGAGATTACCGGGAATCAGGTCGAGATTGGTGAAATAGGTCTTCTGGATCATCCCGCGGATCGGCAGCGGGTCGTTGTAGCGGATCGCATCATAGATGGTGCCGCCATCGCCCAGGTCGAATTCCGGCTGCACACCATGCAGGGCCGACAGGCTGGCCTGCGGGTCGAGATCGATCGCCAGCACGCGATAGCCGTCCAGCGCCAGCTTCTGCGCCAGATGTGCGGCCGTCGTGGTCTTGCCCGACCCGCCCTTGAAGTTGATGACAGTGATGACCTGCAGGTGATCGCCCTCGCGCCGGCCGGGCAGATAGGTTCCCGGTGTTTTCGCTCCCTTTTCAAGCGTTTGGCGCAGGGCGAGGATATCGCCCGGGCTATAATAGCGCCGACCGCCTGCACGCGTTTCCGGGCTGGGGCCCTTGCCCTCCAGATCCAGCTTGCGCAGATAGGCGTCTTTCACGCCCAGCAGGTCGGCGACCTCGCCACTGGTGAACTTGCGCAGCTCCCGCCGCGCATCCGGTGGAAACAGCTGGGCGCGATGCGCCTGCAGCCGCTCGGACAGGGCCAGCGCATGGCCGCCCACCAACTTGTCGATGCGCATCTTTGGCTGCATCATGCCCTCATGGTTTGCGGCCTTTTGTCGCGCACTGTTACGCTTGAGGCCGTCTTATTCTGTTTATTCCGTAAATGAATGCGGCAGTTCGCCGATTCTCGCAAGTGTTTTCTGGGCTGTCACCCCAGATTTGGGAGAGCGAGCAAGAAAGGGCACAAGACTGACCCGGCAGAGGCCATCCTGAAGCAGGCCCCATATATCAGCGGCAGGTGCCGACCACGGCGATCAGGGCGACGAACAGACCCACTTGGCGGCGCCGGCGCATCCCGCTTGGGCCGCGATCCCGTTTTCCCGCGCCATAGCATTGCGCACTGTCGCGGCATACCACAGGCCACCCCGCGCCGTCCTTATGCCCCGCATGTTCAACTCGGCCGCGATCTGGCGAAGGGATGCGCCGCGGGCCGCGATCTGGCGAATGACCGGCAAGACGTTCGCCGCATGCTGATCGGCCTTCCTTGCGTTACACTCTGCCCCTTTGCGGGCCGCTTGGCGCTGTTCCCCCGCCCTTCCCGGCATGGACCAGCCCAAGGCCACGCCACGGGCCTTGGCCGCTGCCAGCGCCGCGCGGGTGCGATCTGAAATGGCTTGGGCCTCATGCTCTGCGACCGCCGCCATGACGTGCAGCAGGAAGCGGTTCGCCTCCGGCATGTCCGCCGCTGCGATCTCGACACCGGCTTCCAGCAGGTTGGCAATGAAGGCCACATTGCGGGCGAGGCGATCCAGTTTGGCGATCAGAAGAACCGCGCCGATCCGCTTGGCCTCTGCCAGGGCACGGGCGAGTTGGGGGCGGTCATTCTTCTTGCCGCTTTCGATCTCGACATACTCTGCCGCGATCTTCCCTTTGCCCGCGACGTGATCCAGAACCGCCGCCCGTTGGGCTTCCAGGCCGAGGCCGCTCTTGCCCTGGCGATCCGTGCTAACCCGCAGATAGGCGACAAAGAGCATGAGCGGCCGAGCCTCAATATTTCTCCACGAAGATCGGAGTCCATCAGATGTATAAACACGCTACGACCGTTGTGTTTTTATACAAGTCTGCGCATTTCCGTTATTCTTCGATCTCGGCACCGCACCACTCACATGGCCCTGCCTTGTGAAACAGAGGCGCGCGGTCTAGCACTCGGCGAGGCACGAACCCATCCCAACCCCAGCCCAGGGCCGACGGAAGCGCAGATCTTGTTGACCAGCATCCTTATCCCGGTTTTCAATGAGGCCGACCATCTTGCAGATTGTCTGGGATCGATCCGGGCAATGCCGGATTGCGAGATCGAGGTCATCCTTGTCGACGACCATTCGACCGATGCGACCTATCAGATCGCCTGCGACATTGCCGCGGCACGCGGCGATTTGCCGATCACCGTCTTGCGCAATCGAGGCCAAGGCAAGGCGGCGGCCCTGAACCTGGCCTATCGCCATGCCAAGGGGGACGGCTTTGTTCTGCTGGCCGGGGATGATCTGCTGGTCAGCGAGGTGCTGCCTGCCCGCATAGCTGCCGTCGCCGGCCCGCAACCGACCGTTGCCCTGTGCCGATATCGCAGCTTCTCTGACATTCCGGCCCATGACGGCACCCTGTTTCCACGTCCCGGGCGCGAGGATCACCTGGCCGGCGGCGCGACCAGTTTCAACCGCGCCTTTGCCGAGCTGTATTTCCCGATCCCCGAAGAGCTGCCCAACGAGGACAGCTGGCTGCGCGCCATCGCGATCCTGTTCTGTCTGCCCGTCACCTTCATCGACCGCATCGGGCTGCATTACCGCATCCATGATCGCAATTCGACCGGCCCTTCGCTGGACTTCGCCCTGACGAACGAAGGGCTTGCCCGGCGTCACGCCGCCTTCAGTCTGGCGCTTGAGCGATTTGATGGCGCCACGGCGGCGGGGCGGGACCGGCTGGCCACGCTCGTCCAGGCCGAAGCCCGCCGATCGGCTGGGGACTGGCTGGGCGTTCTGCGGTTGAAGCATCTGCCGGCCGGTGATCGCAGCATCTTTCTGGCCAATTCGACCCCGTGGCTGTTTTGGATCAAGGGGCAACTGCTGCAGATCCTGAACCGGAGGAACCGCCGGTCCCGATCCGCCGGCCGGAATGTCACGCCCCGGTAATTGCACAGGACCCTTTGCTTGGGGCAGCTGCGCGCGGATATGAATGGAGCGGCCATTCCAAGCGTGAGCCCCTGATCTGAACGCAGGTCAGCAAGCCGCCACGTCGCATCGCCGGATTGGTCAGGAGAGCTTTGGATGTTCAGCCAAGGGCAAGCCCGGCCGTGGCAACCGCGGCTAGAGAAAACCGCGCGAAATCAAAGGAAACGATATCCGCGATCAGGTCTTCCAACCACAAGATCAAGCGCAGGCCCCTGCCCCTCGCGGCCCCGGCGCGGCGCGAAAACGGGGATGACCCTCGCGCACAGTTGCCCTATGAAGACGCCAGTGTCGGGACCCGGTGAAGGAAAAAGACCAGATGCAGATGATCGGCACCCCCGTTGTCGCTGACAAGGCACCGAAATCGCGACGCCGGCGCTATTTGGCGCTGGCGCCCGCGCTTCTGGTGGTCGGTGTGATCCTTCCGGTGGCGGCATTGGCAGCCTATCTTTATCTGATCGCCGCCGACCAATACGACTCGAAGGCCGCCTTCTCGATCCGCTCGGAGCAGTCTGGCGGGGTGGCGCAGGGGTTCCTGGGCGCGATTGCCTCGGTGGGCGGGACGGGATCGGCGCAGGATACCGACCTGCTGTTCGACTACATCCAGAGCCAGGCCATCGTCAAAACCGTGGACGCCAAGCTGGATCTTCGCCATCTCTATCGTGAGCGCGAGGGTGACTGGGCCTTTTCTCTGGCCCCCGACGCACCGATCGAGGACGTCGTTCACTACTGGAACCGGATGGTCTCGGTCTCCAACGAGTCGCGCGACGGCATCCTGCGCGTCGAGGTCCGCGCCTTTGACCCCGAGGATGCGCAGCAAATCCTGAAGGAAATCCTGGCCGCCAGCAGTGACCTGATCAATCAGCTGTCGCAGGATGCCCGGGCGGACAGTCTGCGGCTCAGCGGTGATCTGGTCACCGAGACGCGCGCAGATTTGCAGGAGATACGCCGGAAACTGACCGATTTCCGGCGCGAGAACAAGATCATCACGCCCGAGCTGGAAGCCGAGAGCCGCAGCACCTTGATCGCGACCCTGCAGGGCAAGATCGCCGAGGCCGTGATCGAGCGCGATTCAATTCTGGCCTATTCGAACGAGAATGATCCACGGGTCCAGAATATCGACATCCGGCTGGACTCATTGCGCGCCCAGATGGAACAGGAACGCATCGACCTGTCGCAATCCGACAAGACGGCCGATCTTGATGTCTACGGGGTCTATGAAAGCCTGCTCCTGGAGCAGGAAATGCTGAACGTGGCCTATGGCCAGGCCCTGGCGAACCAGGCCAGCGCCCATGCCGAGACCCGTCGTCAGGCGCGCTATGTCACGGTGCATGTGCCCCCGTCCTTTGCCGAGGTCCCGCTTTATCCGCAGAGGTTGAAGATCCTGCTCATCACCACGGTGATCCTGTTGCTGATCTGGTCGATCGTCACGGTGTTCTACAAGAACACCCGGGACAAGTTCTGACGGATGGGACGCCGAAGGTGATCGAATTCCGTCATGTCAGCAAGCATTTCGACACGCCCCATGGGCGCAAGGTGCTGCTGGACAATTTTTCGATGGTGGTGCCCTCCGGCGCCAAGATCGGGCTGCTGGGCCGCAACGGTGCCGGCAAGTCGACGATGATCGGCATGATATCGGGCACGGTATCGCCCAATTCCGGCCGGATCCTGCGCGAGGGCACGATGTCCTGGCCAATGGGCTTCACTGGCAGCTTCGCTGCCGACATCACCGGGCGTCAGAACGCGCTGTTTGTCGCCCGCATCTACGGCGTCGATGCGGAATCGCTGTTAGGCTTCGTTCAGGAATTTGCCGAGCTGGGCGGGTTCTTCGACATGCCCGTCCGCAGTTATTCGTCCGGGATGAAGGCACGGCTGGCGTTTGGCCTGTCGATGGGCCTCGGCTTTGACTGGTATCTGGTCGACGAGGTCACGGCCGTCGGCGACACCGCCTTCCGCAAGAAGTCGCTCGAGATGTTCCGCAATCGCCTGACGGATGCAGGCATGATCATGGTCTCGCATTCGACCAGCACCCTGCGCGACTATTGCACCAGCGGCATCGTTCTGGAGGGCGGAAACGGCATCTTCTTCCACGACATCGAGGATGCGATCCGTCAGCACGAGCTGAACATGGACAATGCCTTCGTCGCCGAGATCGAGGGCGGGGAAGGCAATGCCGAGCTTCTGTATCGGGAAGCCAAGAAACGCTATCAGAACGCCGACTATCTGCGCGCCGAGGAGTTTCTGTCGCGCGCCCTGGCCGAACAGCCGGAGAGGGCCGACTGGCACGCCCTGCTGGCAGAGATCAGCCGCCGGCTGGGGGTGAATGACGCGGCGATCGATTCATACCGACGCGCGGTCGACCTGCAGAACGAACCGCGACACCGCGTCGGGCTGGCCCAGGTGCTGGCGGCAGCTGGCCGCGTCGAGGAAGCCGAGCAGGAATTCCAGCAGGTGCTGCGCGTCGATCCGAACAACAGTGCTGCCACCTACGCGCTTGGGCGTCACCGCTATCGTCAGGGGCAATTCGATGAGGCTGAAAGGCTGCTGATGCTGACCCTGGCCTCGGACCCTGAAAATGCCGGCGCACACCGGGTTCTTGCCCAGCTGTATGACGCGCGGGGCAATCATCCGCAGGCGCTGTCGCACCATGCGGCGGTGGCCCGGCTGCTGCCTGAAAATACCAGCTTCCTGCTGGGCTATGCCCGCTCGCAACGTCGCAACGCCGACACCTTCGGCGCCGAGGCAACCTATCGCCGCATCCTGTCGCTGGATCCAGACAACAGCGCGGCCCGCACTGATCTGGAGCGTCTGAAATGATCGGTCATAGCATTCGCAAGCGTATCGGCCTCGTTCGCCGGCCGGCGGCGATCCGCAGGTCTTTTCCGTCCTCGCTGCCGCCGCTGCCGGAAGCACGACAGGCGGTTTACGAGTATTATCGGCTGGATTTCGATGCCAATGGCTGCCCGATGCGCCGCATGCCTGACGGGCGCCTGGTCTTCCATCCCATCCTGATCCCCTATCTCGTCGCCGATTATCTGAACCTCTACCGGACAACGAAGGATCCGGCCTGTCTGGATTATGCCCGCCAGGTCATGGACATGGCGCTGAGCCGAGCCGAGCCGGGGCGTGACGAATTGCTGTTCTACTACGAGCCTGAAGGCGGATTGACGGCAATGCCACATCGCTTCTATTCGGCGCTCACGCAGTCCTGGTATGTCAAGTCACTGGCACAACTGGAGAAAATTTGCCCCGGCGCGTATCGGGAACAATTGGCTCGCGCGTTTGCCAGCCTTCTGATCCCGATCGATCAGGGGGGCGTTCTCGTGCGCAGAGATTTCGGCTGGCTGGTCGAGGAATATCCGCACGAACCGCCGCTCTACACCCTGAATGGCTGGTTGACGGCAATCCGCTGGGTGCTTGAGGCCTTGCCCGAGCTTGAGCAGTGCAATCTCGATTGTCGCGAGTTCCTGCGCCGCAATCTTGACGCGGTCGAACATCTTCTGCCGCTTTACGATGCCGCTTTCTGCTGGAACACGCGCTATCAGTTGACCGGCTTCACCCGGCTGAAGATCGTGACCGACCGTCGTGCAGGCATGACCTGCGGCAGCTTTGGTATCGACATTCCGGGCGAGACGCCCCTGCAAGCCGATCTGTCGCCCCCAGCACAATCTCCCCGCTGGCACAGCCATCTTGAGCGTCAGGACGGGCGCTTGCTGCAGTTCAACATCGTCCAGTCGATGATCAGCTATCCGCTGGCCAATCGCTATCGCGCCGAAATTCGCTGTGATCAGGATTGCACCGCAACCGTCTTCGTCGCCGATGGCGATTACGACCCCGCGCTGACGGCGATGCCGACCACGCGCTGGCGCGAGATCGGTCGCCACGATCTGCGGACCGGCAGCAACCAGATCGACGGGGATATCCCCTTTGATGACCGCAACATTTTCGCCTATCCGACCAATTTCAAGAAGAAGATCGCCGGACGGTTCTACAACGCCTATCATATCGTGCATGTCATTGATCTGGCTGTCATGTATGCTGGAACCGGTCGCCAGATGTTTGCCGATACTGCCCGAAAATGGCTGAGTTACATGGACCATTGGCCCGAGATGCAAGTCTTGGCGGACCCCCAAACTTCGAAAACCTCGCATGTGTACGGCGATGATCTGTCAGCAGTCGTCGAAAGATACCTGTCCAGGCCCGTCATACGCACGCTCTAGCCGCAAGAGTCATAGGCTGATGGAACAAAATACCGCCACCGCCCCGCAGACGGACTTTCCCGTGCAACATGTGGGCGCGATCAGGTTTCAGGCATCGCGCATCATTGCTGCGCTGATCCTGCGCGAAGCATCGTCCCGCTTTGGCAAATCCGCAGGGGGATATTTCTGGTCCATCGCGGAACCGGCGGCCGGCGTTCTGTTGCTGTCCATCGCCTTTGGTTTTCTGCTGGCCAAGCCACCGATCGGCTCCAGCTTCTTCCTGTTCTATACCAGCGGCGTGGTGCCGCTGCTGTTCTTCAATACCCTGTCCAATGCGCTGGCACAGTCGGTCGCCTCGAACAAGGGGCTGCTCAGCTATCCGGTGGTGTCGATCCTCGAGGTGATCGTCGCGCGCACGCTCTTGGAACTGATGACCTATTCGGCCGTTTTCGTGATCATCACCCTGTTCGTCGTCCAGGTCGACAATATCGTGCTGCATCCCGACCTGCTGCAGGTCATCGTCGCACTCTTGCTGACCGCATTGCTGGGGATGGCCGTCGGCATGGCCAATTGCATCCTGTTCGTGCATTTTCCCATCTGGCGCAACATCTGGCGCATCTTGACCCGGCCGATGCTGATCATTTCCGGGGTCATGTTCACCTATGACCGGATGCCGGAAAGCCTGAAGGAATGGTTGTGGTACAACCCGCTCTTGCAGAATATCGGTGTCATGCGCGGCGGACTCTACGCGGTCTATAACGATTCCTACGTGTCCTACACCTATATCATCGGTGTCTGCCTGTTCATCATCGCCGTCAGTGCCGCGATCATCCGGGCCGATCAGGGACGCCTGATCGAACAATAAACGCTTTGGGCCGGCCTCGATCCCGGTGGGGCCCGTCAGGCCGGCGTTTTGCGCAGGATGGCGAAATTGTTGCGGTGCACGGTTTCGTCCATCTTGGCAAAGGTGCCGGCCTCGACCTCACCCGCCGTGCCGATCTCGCGCTCGAGAAAGCGCAGCCAGCTTTCCGGGCTCCAGAAATTGACGTGATAGCGCGACCGGTCCAGCCGGCCCTGCGGCACCGTCAGCAACAGCGTTCCGCCCGGCCGCACCGCCCCGACCAGCGTCGCGAGGGCGCGTTCGGGATATTCCAGATGCTCCAGAACCTCCATGCACAGGACCAGGTCGAATTGTTCGGCCGTCGGCTGATAGATATCGGCAACCCCGAATTGGCCCCCGGGGATTTCGGCCGCCGCAATCTGAAGCGCATTTTCAGAGAAATCATATCCGACCACCCGCTTTGGCCGCGCCTCTCCGATCAGGGCCTTCAAGGCGAGACCGGGGCCGGTGCCAAAATCGAGCAGCTCGACCCCGTCCAGCGGCACCGCCTTGCTGTCCATCAATGCCCGCACGGCCAGACCGAACTGGGTGTAAATCTCGCGATCGTCGACCTGCTGGAAGAAGGCATTCATGCCCTCGGCTGAATTATGCGCCAGCGTCTGGAACTCCGCATCACGGCCTTCCCGCTCGTCGCGACTGGCGAGGCGGTTATTCAGCTTTCCGATCGCCTCGTCACGCCGGACGATCGCCTCGTCACGCCGGGCAACGATCTCGGCCTGATCGACAATGCGCTGGTTCAGCTTGACGATCGCCTCGTCACGCCGGGCAATGATCTCGGCCTGATCGGCAATGCGCTGGTTCAGCTTGACGATCACCTCTTGTTTGCGCTGCACCATCTCGCGGGCTTCCACCAGCTTCTGCGCCGTGGATTTCGTTTCAGGTTGAACCATCAGAAAGCCTCCGGAAAAGCGCGATGACAAAAAGCGATTGATGTTAAATCAGTTATCCCATTCGCGATCAAGCGCCCACACCTGTTCCTTGCCGGATTGCCGCCATGAACCGGGCCAGGCCAAATGCCGCATACATGCGCTGTCGTGGATAAAGCGCCTCGCCATCGCCCGCCGCCAGGCGCATCAGCACGGCCTCGCAGACAGGGGCGGCATATCCACGCCAGCGATCCGATCGGCCGTCCACACGGTCAGCGATCCGCCCCGACAAGGTCACCAGCAATTCACCCAGCGACCACAACCGGGCAGGATTGGGCTTGATCGCCAGATAGGCATCGCCGACCCGGAGCAGGGCGGTGCCACCGGCGGGCGGCAATTCCGGCTTTGCGACCAGCGATGCGGTATCCAGAAATCCCGGCGCGGCCGAGAACAGCGACATCGTCTCGACCAGTGCCAGATCCTCGGCCGCCCTGTCGCGCTGATCGGCGGGCAGGCCGGCTGACAGGCTGTTCAGGATGAAGCATTGATGCAAGAGGTCGATCACCGGCGAGGCCGGATCGTCGGACCAGCCGATCCCGGGCTGGCGCAAGGCGCGGATCTCGCACAGCTGCGACCGGAATTCGTCGGCCATCAGACCGTCCGGCTGGCCCCGGAGGTGAACACTGATGGCATAGATGGCCGCATTCAGGATCGGACGGCGAACCGTCGGGGAATAGATCGGCAGCGCAATCCCCAGATCTGCATTCAGGACGCTTTCGGTCCTGCACCAGGTCTGGATCGCGCCCAGGCTACCGTCCAGAAGCTCTGCCGCCTGTGGCAGGTCGGGCAGCAGGGCTGTCAGTTCGATCAGCCCTTCGGCGATCATCGCGGTGGTAATCAGAAAGGGTTCGCGCGCATCCGTTGCCGCATAGTCGAAACCCAGCCCCCAGCCGATCCCGCCGGCAAAGGGCAGCGCGGCCTGGTTCAGCCGGGACAGCGCCGCCTCGGCCATGGCGCGCAATTGACTCTGGGAGATCAGCCGGGTCTGCGCCGCGATCGCCGCCGCCGCCAGAAACCGGCCTTCGGCCATCGGGTGGGCAAGCGGGGCTGCGTGATAGGCGTCAGGCCCGACCCCGCCGCCGTGATGATGCGCGTCCAGCAATGACATCAGGGCCGCGCGGGCCCGCCCGGCCAGATTCTGCGGCCTGCCGCCCTGCTCTGCCGGACGGTCGGCTTCGGTCACAAGGTTTCCCGGATGATGCTCAGGATCCGGTCGGCCGTATCGCCCTGGCCATAATCCTCGATCTCGCGCCGGGGCTTGTGGATCGGGTTTGTCCACAGGGCGTTCCAGCCTGCATCAACGGTTTCCACCCATTCGGTTTCGTCGCGCAGCGTGATGCAGGGCTTGCGGTGGAAATAGGCCTCTTTCTGCAGGCCGCCGGAATCGGTCAGCACCAGATCGGCAATCCCCAGCAGTCCCTGAAGCTGGATATAGGGCAGCGGATCGATCATCATCAGCCCGGCGGGCAGGTCCACATCCATCTGTGCCAGCTTCGCCCGGGTGCCCGGATGGATCGGAAAGACGATGTCGTGATCCTGCGCATAGCCTGCGACGAAATCCAGGATCTGGCGCGCCCGGCCGGGCCGGTCGAAATTTTCTGCCCGATGCAGCGTCAGCAGCGCCAGCTTGCGCCCGGGGCGGCGATAGGTTGCCGTCAACGCCTCGCGATCGGCCAGCGCGCCGAAACGCAGGGCGACATCATACATGATATCGCCAACCATATGCACGCCGTCGCGGATATTCTCGTCGGCCAGATTGTCGACGCCGGTCCGGGTCGAGCAGAACAGCAGCCGGCTGACATGATCGGTCAGGATGCGGTTGATTTCTTCCGGCATGGCCTTGTTGAAGGACCGCAACCCGGCCTCGACATGGATCACCGGGATATGCAGCTTGGCCGCCGCCAATGCGCCGGCCAATGTCGAATTGGTATCGCCATAGACCAGTAGCGCATCCGGAGTCTCGGCCAGCAGGATGCGCTCGATTTCGGCCAGCATCTGGCCGGTCATGGCACCATGATGGCGATCCTCGATGGTCAGCCGATGTTCGGGTGCGCGCAGGCCCAGTTCCTCGAAGAAGACCCCGGACATGTTGGTGTCGTAATGCTGGCCGGTATGGACCAGGATTTCATGGAAATCAGGTGCGGCGTCGAAGGCGGCGCGCAGCGCGGCCGCCTTGATGAATTGCGGCCGCGCACCGACCACGGTCAGGATGCGGCGCGGAGTGGTCGCGGTCTGGTTCATGCAGGATAGGCCCTCAGCAATGCGTCTTCGAAGCGATCCCAGGACATTGCATCCGAAAACCGGCGGCAATTGGCGCGGGCCTGGTCCAGATCGGCCGGAGTGATCACCTCGAGCTGCTTCAGGATGTCATCCGCGCCAAAGTCGCGGGGCAGCAGGAAGCCGGTGCCCCATTCCGATATGATGCGCTCCATCTCGACCAGGCCGGTGGCCAGGATCGGAACCCCGGCATTGGGAAATTCCCACAGCTTGTTGGGCGTGCAGTAAAGATGGTTCATCCCGACATTCTCATAGGGGATGGCCCCCAATGCCGCGCCCGCGCTCCAGTAAGGCAGCTCGTCCTGCGGGGCAGCAGGGATCATCGCCAGGGGCGCCTTTTCGGGATGGTCGGGATCGGTCAGCTGGTCGATGGCGGCGCTGATCTCGGGTTCCAGCTTGCCCCAGC